>NZ_SJPW01000002.1:845767-1145767 GCF_007860125.1 Rubripirellula tenax | reverse complement strand
TCGAAGCGGGGACCCGGGTCGTTGAAGTCATTTGGCCCAAGGTTGCAAACAGTGACAACCATTCTTGGGATCATCACACGGGGCTTAGCAAACGCATGAAGGACCAGTCGGCGCCGATGCTGGACAACGGCTTGTCGGCCCTGATCACCGATCTGGATGACCGTGGCATGCTAGATGATACGTTGGTTGTCGCGGTGGGTGAATTCGGCCGTAGTCCTCAACGCGGTGTCAGCACCAGTGGCAATAACAACTCGGACGACGGACGTGATCATTGGCCATATTGCTATACGGCCGTAATGGCCGGCGCGGGGACGCGCCGCGGGTATGTCCATGGGAAGAGTGATAAGACGGCGTCGGCACCGTTGGAAGACCCGGTTCACCCGGCCGAACTGTTGGCAACGATCTATCACAGTTTCGGCATCCACCCCGAAACGATCGTCTACAACCACTTGAACCAACCACGCGAGCTTGTGAAAGCCAGCGCGGTCACCCGATTGTTGTCCTAGACCCCCACTGGCGGTTTGAGAACGCTTAGAATGCCGTCGTCGGGTGTGCCGTTTTGGTTCCCGCCACTTTCATTCCAATGATAGCCTGGGAGACAAACATGTCGGAAAATCCTTACGCCAGCCCAAACGTCACATCGGATGCCGCTTTCAATCTCGATGGCCAGTTGAATGTTGACAACGTCCCGGTAGCGTCGCAGAACAAACGTCTGGTGAACTTCTTTCTGGATAACATCGCTACTCAAGTCATCTCGCTGGCGGGTGGTTTCTTGCTGGGGATGGTGATGGTCGCCAGCAGCGGTGGCGGAAACCTTTCACAAAGCCAAGCCACCGGGATGCAGTTCATGGGAATGTTCATTGGCATTCTGTTGACATTGGCCTACTTCGCTGGCATGGAATTGGCGTGCGGGGCGACGATTGGCAAGTTGATTACCGGAACACGCGTCGTCAACGCGACGGGTGGAAAAGCGGGGATCGGCCAAATTTTGGGCCGCTCGTTGGCTCGTCTGATTCCCTTTGAACCGTTCTCTTTCTTGTTTGGCGACAAGACCACCGGTTGGCACGATTCGCTTTCGGGAACGCGAGTTGTTGATATCCGAAAAGCTCGTTGAGATACTGCTCGTTGAGATACTGGACAGGCAATGAAAAACCCTGACCGCGACGGAGTCGCGACCAGGGTTCGATTCTTTTGGGAATGACCGCTGCCTAGTTGGCGAGTGCGGCTTCTTCTTTGGCCTTCTTTTCGGCCGCGTTCTTGTAGTCGACGACATCCCAGACCAATCCGGTTGCCTTCAACAATCGGATCGCTTGCCACGTGATGTCGAATTCCCACCACTGGTGGCCGTGCTTTGCCATGCGGGGATATGCATGGTGATTGTTGTGCCAGCCTTCACCGTAAGCAACGATCGCGACGAACCAGTTGTTGCGGCTATCGTCGGTCGTTTCGTAATTGCGATAGCCGAACATGTGCGATGCGCTATTGACCAGCCATGTCGAGTGCAACACGCCCACCAAGCGAACGAACATGCCCCAAACCAACAGCGACGTCGCCATGTATAGGCTGTGGTCGAATGCAAAATAGCCGACCGTGAACAGGATGATGCCGGTCAAGATATGCAATGGCAAGAACAAGACATCCAACCAACGCATGCCACGTTCTTTGTACAAATCGGGAACCCAGCGTTGTAGATATGCCTTGCGGTCACCGTTGTGCGTGTGGAACGCCAGCCAAAAAATGTGACTCCAAATGCCGCCGTCATGCGGCGAGTGGGGGTCGCCATCGAGATCGCTGAACGCATGGTGCTTACGGTGGTCCGCGACCCAGTCGAGCGCCGATCCTTCGCCGGCCAACGTGCCGATGGTGGCGAACGTGTATCGAACCCAAGGTTTGGATTTCATTCCCGTATGCGTCAGCATGCGGTGGAATCCCAAGCAGATTCCAAGGCTGCCCGTCATCCAGTGGATCACGACCATGACCGCCAATCCGGTCCATGAAAAGTAGAACGGTGCGGCCAAGACGACCAAGTGTGCCATCGTCAGCCAGCCGACGGCCCAATAACTGATATTGGAGACCCGTTTGCGTTCTTCCACGGTGGGATGAGCATGCTTGCTGATTTTCGGAGCAGCCGTTTTGTCGGCTACAGGCTCTTGGAGATTGGGTTGGTCCCAGACCGGCGTTTGTGGCGACGAATCGTTGGCAGCGTCACTGGGACGAGAACGTTTGCCCTTTGCCGGGGTATCAATCACAGATGCCATTTAGATTATTTTCCTATTCAGAGTCAGCTTTCCAACGTTCTTCGCTGAAAAGATGGCCAAAGTGTACTGAAAACTGTGTAAACACCCCTGGGTCACGAAGCCCAACTTTGTAACAGCCGTGTAAAAGTCTGGGTCCCAAATGTCAAAGTACATGCCCTGCAGAGGGGTTTTTCCGCTGCTGCGACGTGTCATGGTCGAGTCACTGCCGTCGCCAGGGGGGGGCGGCTCTGTCGTTTGTTAGCCCTGGCCGATCGATTGGGCCTTGGCCATCGCGTCTTCGGCCTTGGTGATGTAGACCTGTTCCTGCGTTCCGGCCCAGGCCCGTTGGTAGGTGACGCTGAGTGCGGTGAAATTGAACGAATCCGTCGGTTCCAATTCACACGCTTTCTCGCCATGGGCGATGGCCAAATCGTGTTGACCCGTCTTGGTGTAGGCTCGTGACAACGCCAAATGGGCAAGCACGAACGTGTCGTCTTGGGCGACGATTTCATTCAGCCCGGCGATGGCTTCTTCGAATTTTTCGGCGTCGATCAGCTTTTCGACTTCGTTGTATTTAGCGTAAGGATCGCTCATCACTTATCTCGTCTTGGGTTGAAGTTGCGGTAGCAGCCGTGGACCGCGATTGATTCTTCGCTGCGCGGCTGGTCTTGTCTGCACGGCTGGCAAAAAAGAAGGGACCCGCGGACACATCCGCAGGCCCCTCCCTAACTTAGTAACTGGGTAAGTCATCGTTTACCCGAAGTGCACTCGAAACTACTTCTTGCTCTTGGCGTTTCGCAGCGCCGCTTGGGCCGCAGCCAATCGTGCGATCGGCACTCGGAACGGGCTGCAGCTGACATAGTCCAGACCGACGCGGTGACAGAAGTCGACCGACGCTGGGTCGCCACCGTGTTCGCCACAGATACCGATCTTCAATTTGCTCTTGGTCGAACGCCCCTTTTGAACGCCCATTTCAACCAACTGGCCGACGCCTTCTTGGTCAAGCGATTGGAAAGGGTCGACGTGCAAAATGTCTTGCGACAAGTAGTCGGGCAAGAATGTATTGATGTCGTCGCGGCTGTAGCCGAACGTCATCTGAGTCAAGTCGTTGGTGCCGAAGCTGAAGAAGTCCGCGTGCTCGGCGACCTTGTCCGCCGTTAGGGCGGCTCGAGGAATTTCGATCATCGTTCCGATCGAAATGTCCAACTTGCCGGCGAAGCTCTTCGCTTCCACGGTTTCCTTGATCGTGGCTTCGACCTTGGCGCGAAGCATCGAAAGCTCCGCGGCGGTGCCCACCAATGGGATCATGATTTCCGGCATCGCCTTGATCTTCTTGCCCGCACACGAGATCGCTGCTTCGACGATCGCACGAACTTGCATTTCAAGGATTTCGGGGTACGTCACGCTCAAACGGCAACCACGGTGTCCAAGCATCGGGTTGGATTCGTGCAGTGCTTCGGCCCGCTTGACGATGTCGGCTGGCTTGACACCAAGTTCCTTTGCCATTGCCTTTTGCGATTCTGGATCGTGTGGCAGGAATTCGTGCAACGGTGGGTCAAGCAATCGAACCGTCACGGGCAATCCGTCCATCGCCTTGAAGATGCCTTCGAAGTCCTTGCGTTGGAAAGGCAGCAATTTCTTCAAAGCGGCGCGACGATCTTTCTCCGTGCTTGCCAAAATCATTGCACGCATGTGAATGATTCGGTCGGCTTCAAAGAACATGTGCTCGGTTCGGCAAAGACCAATCCCTTGAGCACCAAATTCGTGAGCACGCTTGGCGTCGGCAGGCGAATCGGCGTTGGTACGAACGCCGAGGGTTCGGAATCCGTCGGCCCACTTCATCAGCTTCGCGAAGTCGCCCGACAACTTGGGTTCTTGCGTTTCGACTTCACCCGACATCACTTCGCCGGTCGTTCCGTCCAAGCTGATGATGTCCTTGCCCGTGAAGGTTCGGCCGGCGACCTTGATCTTCTTGCCCTTTTCGTCGATTTCGACTTCGCCGGCACCGGCAACACAGCACTTGCCCCAACCGCGAGCCACAACGGCGGCGTGGCTGGTCATGCCGCCCGTGCTGGTCAAAATTCCAGCCGCCGCGTTCATGCCGTCGACGTCTTCGGGGCTGGTTTCCTTGCGGACCAAGATGACTTTCAATCCAGCTTCGGCAGCTTCGCGAGCTTCCGGGGCGCTGAAGACCAACTTGCCTACCGCCGCACCCGGCGACGCGGGCAGACCGCGACAAAGCACATCAGCAGCGTTGCGAGCGGTCGGCTTGAAGCTGGGCAACAACAATTGGGTCAAGTCGTTGGCGGGAACCCGCATGACGGCTTCCTTCTCGGTGATCAAACCTTCTTTGACCATGTCGCACGCCGTCTTGACCGCGGCAACTCCGGTGCGTTTGCCGGTTCGTGTTTGCAGCATGTACAGCGTGCCACGCTCGATCGTGAACTCGATGTCCTGCATTTCTTTGTAGTGGTCTTCAAGAGTCTTCTTGATGTCCAGCAATTCCTTGTGGACCGCTCGGTTCCACTTCGGCATTTCCGCGACCGGTTGTGGCGTGCGAATGCCAGCGACGACGTCTTCGCCCTGAGCATTGATCAAGAACTCGCCAAAGAACTTGTTCTCGCCCGTGTTCGGGTTGCGAGTGAACGCAACGCCCGTTCCCGAATCGTCGCCCATGTTCCCATAGACCATCGATTGAACGTTGACGGCGGTGCCGAGCAAGCCGCGGATGCCTTCGATTTCGCGATAGCGAACAGCTCGGCTCGTATTCCACGACCCGAAAACTGCCATGATCGACAACTCGAGTTGCTTGATCGGATCTTGCGGAAACTCGCTGCCATTTACCTTCTTGTAAAGGTCCTTGTAGTCTTCGCAAAGTTGCTTCAGACCTTCGGCCGGAACCTCGGTGTCTTCGGTGACTTTGTATTTCTTTTTGACTTTGTCGAACGCCGTTTCGAACGCGTGGTGGTCCATGCCCATCACGACGTCGCCGAACATGTTGATCAAGCGACGATACGCGTCGTAAGCGAATCGTTCGTTCTTGGTTGCTTTCGCCAAGCCTTCGGTGGCGGCGTCGTTGAGACCCAGGTTCAAAATCGTGTTCATCATGCCGGGCATGCTGACCGCTGCACCGCTGCGGACGCTGACCAGCAATGGGTTCGAATCGTCGCCGAACTTTTTGTCCAGTTCTTTCTCGAGCGTCTTCACAGCCGCATTCACATCGTTCATCAAACCGGCAGGCAATTTTTTACCGGCTTTGTAATACGCGTCGCAGCACTCCGTCGTGATCGTGAATCCGGGAGGCACGGGCAAACCGATCCGAGTCATTTCGGCCAGGTTGACGCCTTTGCCGCCGAGGATGCTCTTGGAGGCATCTGCGCCTTCGGTCTTCGTTTTACCGAAGTAGTAAACCATCTGTGATTTGGCCATCGATTTTTCTCTTGTGGAGCCGTAAGTCAGTGTGAATTTCGGGGCGGAAGTTTGGAATATCGTGCTTGCAGTGATCCCTAAGCCGATCGATCCTGGTTCACCAGTCAAACGCTGGGGAACTGAAAACGATGCCAAGGGGCCTCCGAAGAGGTCATCAAGTGGGCGACGCATGGTCGCGTCGTGATGAGAAGCGAGCCCGGCATACCACTTCGGTCGCCGCCAAGCCTAAAAGCACGTCATTTTGCGGCTAAATGTATTTGCGAGATGCTAAGCGGTCAATGACGAGCAAAGCAAATTGAGAAGTCTTTGTCGATCTATTTCGAAAAAAGACAGCCGGAATTCCGACCGGAGACTCAGCAAGAGGTCTCCAAAACTACCTCAATCGGGAGGTTCAAATAGGGCTGACAGGAATCGAACCTGCACTCCGTAAGGAACTAGATCCTAAGTCTAGCGCGTCTGCCAGTTCCGCCACAGCCCCGCATTTGAATCCGAAGAGAACAATCGAAAGTCTACAAGAAACCTGGCCCTTGGCTAGGGCATCAAAGCGCCAAGCAGATTCAGGAAAAAAGGTGACAGGAGCCTCAGGGGCAGTTGAGGCTCCTGTCACATCGCACCGGCACATGGGGCACAAGCGCCGGGCGACTTACTCTGTTAACAGTAGATTGTTCACTCGCAGTACCTGTCATCGGTGCGGTCAGCCGAAGACTTTACTGCTTGCCGAATATTTTTCCAGGGGACTTGCCGATCCCCCGTTTTTTCTTGCAGCGTGATTGTCGCGACTGGCTGTTCTATTCCTTGCCGGCCATGTCGGCGGTCACGGTTGGGACGACCCAGACCTTGACGCTCGCGTCGACTTCGCTGTGCAGGTGAACCTTGACCGTGTAGAGGCCGAGTTCCTTCAGCGGACCCTCTAGGCGAATTTGGTCTGTCGCCAACGTAAAGCCGGCCGCTTTGAGCGAATCGACAATTTCGTGCGGTCCGACGCTGCCGTACAGATGGCCTTCGTCGTTGGCATTGGCTTCGATCGTGATCGATTGCTTGCCAAGTTCGTCCGCTTGTTTTCGGAACTCGCTTAGCTTTTCCAGTTCGATCGCACGCAATTTCTCGCGATGCTTGTCGACCATTCGTTTGTGGTGGTCCGTCGCGACGGTTGCCAATCCTTGAGGTAGCAGGAAGTTGAGCGCAAAGCCGGGTTTGACTTCGACGATGTCTCCCTGGCGGCCGAGGTGCTCGACGTTGTGGATCAACAACAATTGAACGCCACCATTTTCACCCTTGGGCAATCGCTTGAAGGTCTGGTCACGTTTACGGGGTGTGGAGGTTGGCATATCAGGACTCGGAATGGTCGAAACGATTGTTCAGTTGGATGGAAATGTGTGTGTTTTGTCGAGGTCGTTGCTGCTCGGCGCATCTTTAGGAGGCCTGGCAGGTGCGGTAGCGTAGCAGATCTTGTCGAACGCTAAAACGGAATGTCTGGCTCGTCGTATCCTGGTCCGTCACCGGTGGGTTGTGCCGTTCGTTGCCCAGCGCTGGCCGGGTTGGCGGAGTCGCGGTTCTCGTTGGTTCGCGGCGTTGATGGGCGTTCGCTGTTGTTAGAGCCATGTCCGCCCTGGTCTTCGCTTCGCGTCGGTCGATTGGCTGGTTTGGACTGGCTGCCCGCTGGCCCGCCGCCACTGCTGTTGGGCCCGCCACCAAGCATCTGCATCCGCTCGCAAATGACTCTTAACTTACTTCGCTTTTGACCGTCGGTTTCCCAAGTGTCGAGTTTCAGTCGTCCTTCGATGAAGACTGGCGATCCCTTTCCAAGGTACTCGCTGGCCACTTCAGCCGTTCGCCCCCAAAACGTCACATCGACGAATGTGGTCTCTTCGACCCATTCACCGCTAGCTGATTTTCGACGGTCGTTGACCGCGACGGCATTTTCCATCACCGCTGTACCGCCAGGCGTGTACTTCAGCTCGATTTCTCGAGTCAAGTTCCCCATCAACATTACGCGGTTATAGCTGGCCATGGTTTGCTCTCGGATGGCGAAGAGGGTTTTGTGTCTCCTCGGCGATCGGTCTTAACGCCTACACTTCGACTTCGGAATCATCGTTTTCTGTGGCGTCTTCGGTTTCCTCTTCGGCCTGCTCAGCGGAGGATGCTGAAACGCGAATCGATTCGCCGCGGGCGTTGGCCAAAATCGGCTCGATCAACCGTGGTTCCAGCTTCAGCGTCATTTGGCGAAGCACTGGCTCGCACAATTGAAACGCGCGATCGATCTTCGGCAGGTTTGGGCCTTCCATTTCGAAGTACGTCAGCCAATAAGTACCTTTTTGGTGCTTATTGATCGGGTAAGCCAGCTTTTGTTCCATCCAAAGTCGGCTGACCAAAACGTCACCACCGGCTTCAGTGATGATGTCACTGATTTGGCTGGCAACGGTGCCTGGGTCGCGAGCATACAAGTTGCTGTCCAGGATCAGCAGCGTTTCGTAAGTGTTCTTAGCCACGTTCGGTCAATCTCTCTAAAACAGTTTTGGTCGTTAGACGTTAGGATTCTGTCGCTACGCTGTTCGAATTAGGTCCAGCGTATCAGGGACGTTTAGGTTCAGTGGTGGGCTTTTTTGATGTCCCGTTCGTTCGCTTCGTTTTGGTCTCTTTCTTCTCTTCCGCATTGTGCCGGTTCATCGCGATGGTGGCGCCATCGGTTGCCCAGCAAATCGCAGCTCGAGCGGCCACGGTGGCGGCATCCTCGATCGCTTCATTCTCTGTGCTCGAGAATCTCCCGAGTACATAATCGGTGACCTCCCAACCTTCGGGAGGCCGACCGATTCCTATCTTTAATCTCGCAAACTCATCTGTCTGTAAGTGGCGAATGGTATCTGCAAGCCCTTTCTGGCCGCCTGCCGATCCATTTGCTTTTAACCGAATCTTTCCGCATGGCAAGTTCAGGTCGTCGCAAACTACCAGCACATCTTTCGCTTCTAGCTTGTAAAAATCGAGCGCTTTACGGACGCTTTGGCCGCTCGCGTTCATGTAGGTTTGTGGCCAAAGCAGGGCCGCTTTCTCACCGCTGATCAAGGCCTCAGCCAGCAAGCCCTCAAACTTTACCTTCGATGGGCTGGCCGAAACCAGGCTTGCGACCTTATCTACCACGACAAACCCGATGTTGTGTCGCGTTTGGTCGTATTTGCGACCCGGATTGCCCAGCCCAACGATTAACTTCACCGACTCGTTACTCTTCGTCCTTCTCGCCACCCTTGGCGATGACTTCAGGCTCTGCGCCCATGTTCATTTCCGCTTCGTCGCTATCGGCCGATTTGCGTGGTTCTTCGACGTGGCAAACGACCGTGTCGCCTGGGGTTACCAACTCGGCTCCGGACGGCATTTCCAGGTCGGCAGCCGTCAAGTGGGCGCCCATCGCGAGTTCGGTGACGTCCAGGCCGATGTTTTCGGGAATCGAGCCGGCAGGGCAGCGAATTTCGACTTCGTGGAAGTTTTCCAGCAGCATTCCGCCGTCGCGAACGCCGACGCACTCGCCGTGAACACGAATCGGGATCGTTACTTCGACCAATTCCTTCAGGTTCACGCGAACCAGGTCCAGGTGCAAGACGTCGATGCCCATGGGATCCCAGTGAACGTCGCTGACCAAAGCTGTTTCTTTGCAATCGCCAGCCAGTTCGACCATCTTGCCGTGGTGACGCAGCAAAGTGCGGACTTGGGCCTCAGGAATGGCCAAGTGCTTGTTCGCTTCGCCGTGGCCGTAAAGGACCGCAGGAATCATGCCTGTGCGACGCAGACGCCGAGTGGCTGCCGAACCAACTTCATTGCGAGTTTCGACTTGAAATACGTCGGCCATCGATGCGTTACCTTAAGCTGTCAAAAGTGATAATGAATGGGTGTACGTTGCCGGCGATGGAAAATAGCGGCCACGTTTGGTGTGTTGGCGCGGTAATCGCAGCCAGGGATTTTCACACGAAGCGGGTAAGTATGGCGTAAGAAGCCGGTCACGCAAGCCCAAAGAGACGAACGAATTTCCCGTATTCCATGCTTTTCAGTTTCCGGGCTTTTCGGTCCTTTAGCAAAAACACTCGGGGCTGGTACACTTCGGCCCTGTCCTTCCAGTCCATTCGCAGTGAGAGTTTTCATGGCCCAACGCAAGGGTTCTGAGTTTGCCGGTCTGTCCGTCGCGATCATCACGCCATTCAATGGTGACGATGTGGATTATTCGCGGCTCCGCGAGCAGATTGAGTTTCAAATCGCTGCAGGCACCAACTGCATCGTTCCCGCCGGAACCACCGGGGAATCGCCGACGCTGTCGCACGACGAGCACGAGCGTGTCATCAGCGAGGTGATCCAGTGCGTGGCGGGCCGAGCCAAAGTGATGGCTGGCACGGGCAGCAACAGCACCGCCGAAGCCCTCCGGCTGACCCGGCGCGCCGCCAAAGAAGGCGCCGACGCGACCCTGCAAGTCGCTCCGTACTACAACAAGCCGACCCAAGAAGGTTTTTTTCAGCACTTCAAGGCGATCGCCGAAGACGTCGACATTCCGGTCTGTGTCTACAATATCCCCGGCCGAACGGGCAAGGAAATTGACGTCGAAACGATTCAGCGACTTTCGCACTTGGCCGGCATCACGATGGTCAAGGAAGCCACCGGCAAGTTGGACCAGTGCTCGGCGATCCTGGGCACGACCGATTTGACCGTGCTGTCGGGCGACGATTCATTGACGCTGCCGATGATGAGCGTCGGCGCCGAAGGTGTCATCTCTGTCGTCGGTAACTTGGCGCCGACCCCGATGATCGAGCTGGTCGCGGCAGCCGCAGCAGGTGATTTCGCCACGGCTCAGAAGCTGCACCACCGGATGTTCGCTTTGTGCAGCAACATGCTGGGGATCGCCACCAATCCGATTCCGGTCAAGGCGGCGATGCAAATGGTGGGTCGCGACAGCGGCGAGCTGCGATTGCCGATGACGCCGCTGAATGAACAGGAAGCCCAGCGCCTTCGCGAGACGCTGTTCGCCTTCGGTTTGCAAGAAGCCGCCTCGGTCTAACAACGGGTCGGTGGCCTAATTCGGACGCGACTGCTTCAAGAAATCTTGGACGGTTTCGGTTTGAGGCTCTTGTGCCGGCGCGGGCGTGAACAACGACCGGAAGAACCCTGGTTTGGGCTCTTCGTCGATCGATTCGGTTCGTGATGATGCCGGAAAGAAGTTGACGGGGTTCAGTTTTTGAGGGTTGAAGACTTCTTTGGTCTTGGCCCAACTGGTCGAAGCCGATTTTTTCACTTCCGCAAACAGCCCATCTTTCTTTTCTACGATCCGGGCTTTCTCTTCCTGGCCCGGCAGCATGCTCTTGAAATTGGGCATCTTCCAGTTTGCGGGATTCAGGTTGCTGAACATGCCGGCCATTGGCGAAGCAGGCTCGGCGCCGAATTCGGGAGCCATGTCTTGCGCAGTGGCCGACATCGATAGGCCGATCACCAAGGCGATGGCCGCGGCGGATCGAAAGATCGGCCGAAAGGATAGTGGTGGACGGTTCATGAGGTGGGTACTCCTGCGATTCGTTGAATGGTCGCTTGAAGCCAAGTTGGCGGCGCGCCCGTTGCGGTCGCGACGATGTCGGTGATTCGTTGCTTTGGGCTATCGCAAGATCGGACCAGGTGGGGCAACCCCATTTGCCGAAAAAGGCAAAATCTTCCAGTTGCACGCGTGAAACGCCGGCAATGTGGCGCAGTTGCTTTCAAAAATGACTTGACATCCGCATCGGGCTTGTTGTATCAATGAATTAACACAACAGGTCAGTCATGCAGATCCACCTCAATTCCGACGGCGTCCCGATCTATCAACAGATCGTCGATCAGATCCGCAATCGCATCGTCACCGGCGGCTTGAACGCCGGCGACGAACTTCCGGCGATGCGAACTCTGGCGGAAACGCTGCAGGTCAACCCGAACACCGTCGCTCGTGCCTATCGTGAGCTGGAGGTCGAAGGTCTGGTCGAAAAACGACGGACCACCGGCACGTTCGTCGCCGAGTTGACCCAGCGCCGCAGCGTCGCCGAGCGGCGTCGGATGCTGGAAAGGCACTTGGACAATCTGATCATCCAATCCCGTCACCTCGGTTTCCAGCTTGATGACGTTGTCGAGCTGCTAGCCAAACGCGACTCCCAAATTTCGAATGATGGAGAACGTTCATGACTGATGCGATCCAACCGCCCTCTTTCGTCGAAACCGCGGCCGTCGAAGTGACCGGACTGAGCCGTTCCTTTCGCGGAAAGGTTGCACTGGACGAAGTGAGCATGGTGGTTCCCTCGGGCACCATCTTTGGTCTGGTGGGACTCAACGGCGCCGGTAAGACGACGTTGATCCGGCACTTGATCGGCTCGCTGAAAGCCACCCACGGCCGTGTTCGTGTGCTTGGCGATGATCCGGTCGCCGACCCTGAAGGCGTTTTGAAACGCATCGGGTATTTGACCGAAGAGGATTCGCTTCCCAAGTGGATTCGCGTGGGCGAGTTGATCGATTTCACTCGCGCGCTCTATCCCACATGGGACGAAGCCTATGCGGCCCAGCTTTGCGATCTGTTTTCGCTGTCTCGATCGACCAAGTTGAGCTCGCTGTCGAAGGGCGGTCGGGCCCGCGCAGGTTTGTTGGTCGCGATCGCTCATCGGCCGGAGCTGTTGATCTTGGACGAGCCGTCCAGCGGCTTGGACCCGATCGCCCGACGTGACATTTTGGAAGCCATCATCCGAACGATCAACGACGACGGTCGAACGGTTCTGTTTTCCAGCCACCTGCTCGACGAAGTCGATCGCGTGTGTGACCACGTGGCGTTGATGCATGACGGTCGCATCATTGAAACGACGACGTCGAACGATCTGTCGGCCAGCTACATCGAGATCGTTTTCCGCAACCGCGTACCGACGATTGCGAAACCCCAGTTCGATGGCGTATTCGGGTGGCAGGCCAGCGGCGATGAGTGGTCGGCGGTCGTCAAGTCCGATGCATTTGACCGCAACGTGTTCGCATCCACTTACGAGCTGATCGAGACGCGGCCGTTGTCGCTGGAACGCTGGTTTGCGGCCCGCGTCAGTCGCAGCGCCGCCGATGCTGCCAAAGAGGAACTCGCAAATGTCTGAAGCACTCGCGCTCACGCGATTGGCGATCTCTCGCAGTCGCACGCCTGCACTCTGTTTGATCGCGATCATCGTTATCGGAACTTCCATTGGTGCGATGTTGGAATTGATTCTTCGCGACGGCACGCGGACTGACTTGCCGTGGTTGGGTGTGTTGATGGTTTGGAGTTTCCTGCCGGCCGGTTTCGCCACCTTTGTGCTGTTTGACTTCAGCAGCGGCAAGAGCGTCGGTTTGATCGACAGCAACTGTGACCGGTTCATCCTGCGAAGTCCCATCCAGTCGTGGAAGATCGCGATGGTGCCGCTGGTGCTGAAGACGCTTTGGATCAGCATTTTGTGGCTGATCTTCGTAACGTTCATTCGCTACGCGACCGCGGAACCCGTTCCGCGATTGATTCCCTGCTTTGCGTTTTCGGCGGTCGCGATCTGGGCGATGGCAGTCGCGTGGCGGCCGATGCAGTGGCCTTGGCTCCGGTTCGTCATTTTGCCATTCGCCGCCGTCGCTTCGTACGGTGTTTTGATTCTGTATGTGAACTCATTGAATATCCAATTCGTTCGATGGCGATTGGCCGCGTTTTGGTTCAGCACCATTTTTACGATCGTTAATTTTGTCTTCGCCGCTTTCGCAGCCCTGCGAGCCATCGAGCTTGCTCGGACTTCGCCCGATGGAATCATTCCAGCGGTTGCGAAGCGTTCAACGGGTGCGAAAGCGAAATGGTGGTCGTACTGGATGGATGGGGCCGATCAGCGTCGTGACTTCACTCGTCCGATCCGAGCGCTGGCGTGGTACGAGTTCGCCGGAACACGCGATCGATTGACGCGGACGATCACTTGGATGGTGATTCCGTCGATCTTGTTGCTGACGCTCGTGTTTCCGCTGCACGCTGTTTCTGTCACCTTCGCAGTCGTCGGGTTCGCCGTGTGGGGCGGCGTTGCCGTCAGCGGTGCCAATATGGTGGACACTGAGGGCTCGTCGATGTTGTCGCCGTTTCTGGGGCCGATTCCGATGACAGATGCGGCTATCGCTTGGACACGTTTCGCGGTCTCGATCGCGATGATGATGGCGATCTTCTCTTGCCTTTCCATCGTGTTTGTCGGTTGGTCAGCTTGGCCATCGAACCGACAGATTTGGTTTGAGTGGGCTTTGACGCAGGCCGAGTCGTTGGGGGGTCGCGATCAATGGTTTTCGATCGGCGTTCGCCTATCGACGATGATCGTGGTCACGGTTTCTGCGGCCATTCTGGGGTCAACCGCAGGTCTCGCCTGGACATCGATGGCTGGACGAGACTGGCTTGCCATCGC
The DNA here is from genome assembly GCF_007860125.1 of Rubripirellula tenax. Taxonomy (NCBI): domain Bacteria; kingdom Pseudomonadati; phylum Planctomycetota; class Planctomycetia; order Pirellulales; family Pirellulaceae; genus Rubripirellula; species Rubripirellula tenax. Next base: position 1,131,684 of record NZ_SJPW01000002.1, on the reverse strand, counting down.
CGTCGTCGCCGGGGTCACCATCGTCGGGTTGGGTATGGTGGGCTGGTTCGCGATGTGGTTCGCACGGCAAACCGATTGGGATACGACCATGGCTAAGCTGCGCGAAATGAGTCACTGGATTGCACCGGTGATCATCACGATGTTGGTTGCCAAAGCGGTGGCCGCCACATGGGTCGCGGTCGCGCTGGTGCGAGCAAACTTCGCCAGCACCGGCGCCGCGGCGTTGATCACCATCGGCTGGCTGTTGCCGGTCGCGTTGGTCGGTACGGTGTTGGCGTTCTGCAATCCGTTTGCCGCGATCCAAACATGGCACTGTGTCGCATTCGCCATATGGGTTTTCCCGCTGTCAGGAATCCTGGGGATGCCGATCGCGATGTCGTACAACCGACACCGATAGTTTGCCGTCCGAGAATTCGCGGGGCTGGTGAACGCCATTCGGAAACGGGATGCGGATATGCTGTCGAGCGACTCGGTCATCGTCACTCGGTTTTGCCATCGGCGTTCAGGAGGCTGTAGATGCCTTATTGCGGAGCATGTAATTCGTTCATTCTTGGCGGCGGAAAATCCGAAGGCGGCAAACGCTACTGCAACGCCAAATGCCTCGAAGTCGGGCGGACGATCAACTATGTCGGCGATATTCCTGACGACATCATTTCGAAACGCGCTTGGCAAATGCGCGACGCGGCGTGCGCCCGGTGCGGTGGTCCAGGCCCGTTGGATTTCCACGGCGGCCAACAGGTGATCAGCGTCATCATCTTGACCTGGACGACGGACGCGACCGTTTTCGGTTGTCACCGTTGTGGCAAGAACGCCGCGATCAAGGCAACGGTCACAACGCTGTTTGCCGGTTGGTGGGGTTTTCCGTGGGGGCTGATCATGACACCGATTGTTTTGGTGACCAACACGGTGGCGCTGCTGCAATCGACGCCTCCGGGACCATCGGCGAGATTGCTGGACGCGGCGAAAATGGACATGGCGGCGCAACTGCGCCAGCGTGTCGAGTCGGACGCCGAGGAGGAAGCCTATATGGGTGTTGAAGCGACGGCTTCGTCACCGACCGTCCGAGCTTTCGCGGCCGCGCCAAATTCTGGCCATCCACTCGCCCGCCCGATGCCTGCGCTGGTGACCGTCGCGCCCGCGTCGCCGTCTAGCTTGGCGATCACCAGTCTGGTCTTTGGCGTTCTTTCGATCTTCGCGTTTTGTTTGATGGGTTTGTCGTTGGTGACGTCGATCGTCGCCGTCGTCACCGGGCACATGGCGATGAATCGAATTAAGAATTCGGGCGGTCGGCTAACCGGCGACGGGTTGGCATTGACGGGGCTGATTATCGGCTACGTGATGCTGCTGTTGTCGGCGATTTGGGTCACGGTTCTGGTCATCAGTTTCATGCAGCCGGCACGTCGCATGCCCGCATTTCCGCAACCAGAAATGCCAGAAATGCTAGAAAAGATGGGAAAGATGGGAAAGATGGAAAAGATGGAACCCGAGTTGCCGTCACGCGACGCTTTGCAGCCCCCACGCCCAAGCGTTCTTCCGGTCGAATCAACGTCGCCACCGGCGAACTTCGGAAACGTCCCGGTCGTGCCGCCAAACCAATTTTCCCCCAACCAATTTCCACCCGGGTATATGCCACCGGGATACGCGCCGCCCAGCTATACACCGCCTCCGTTTCAACCCAATCCGTTTCAGCCGATGCCGGAGTTGCCGCCCACCGATTCGCTGCGGCGACCGGCCATCAATCCGTTCGAACCGACGAACCGTACCCCGCCTTCGCCTGATCCGTCTTCTCGCCGACCAACGTCTCGCCCCGAATCACGGGCAACCAATCGCAATGACGAAGGGTTGGATGCCGACGTCGTTTACTCATTTGCCGATATGGGTTGGTCCGTCAAGTCGCTCGCGTTCTCGCCTGACAAGCGGTTCCTGGTGGCCGGCAAGATGGATGCGAAGTTGTTGATCTTCGACTTGGTCAACGGCAAGCAAATTGTCGAGATTGATGATTTGCGAGACGACCTTGGTCAGGTTACCGCCGTTGCTTTTTCGCCAGACGGCAAGCGGGTGATCGCGGCGGGTTACAAGGGTACGATCGCTACATGGCAGATGGACGAATCGGGCCAACTAACCGATCGTCAATTCATCGCCGGTCATTCCGACGAAGTGCAATCGTTGTCGATCAGCCCGACGTCGACGTACATGATGTCGGGGTCCTCGCGCGGGCAATTGGTGTGGCAACCCGTGGCGCAAAATGGAACGGTCAGCTTCCGAAAACTCAATGCGTTTCCCAAATCGGTGATGGCGATTCACTTGCCCAGCAAGGGATTGGAAGCGTTGGCGACCGACGGGCAATCGGTCGTTACCGTGGACTTAAAAAACGCTACCGAAATCCACCGAACGGAAATGCGACGCGGGCGTCCCCAAGCAGTCGCGTTCTCGCCCGACGGTGGCCGGGTGGCGATCACCAGCGGTTATGCGATCGACGTTTTCGATACCGCGACGCGGGCGAATGTGATGAAGATCGACACCGACCACGAAATCCAGTGGAGCATTGGATTCATGCCCGACGGAAAACGGATCTACTCGGGTGGCCGTGGACAGGTGACCCTTTGGGACGCAATCAGCGGCGAACCCATCAAACGATTGAATGTCGGAGGAAACCTATACATCAAGGCGATCGCCATCTCTGACGATATGCAGTGGCTGGCCACGATTCCCGATTCCGCGGGTCAAACGTTGCGTGTCATTCGGATACCACAATGACCACGTTCATGGGTGCATCCGTTCGGCGCCGCCTTTGATGCCGCCCAGCATCGTTGGGAAACCGAAAAACAGCCCCTTGGGACGAAAGCGGGCCGTTTGGATGACTCGTGATGTCATCTCGTCGATGGGCAATCTTCGGTCGCCGAAGCAGTCCTTCGCAAACTGGTTTTCAGCTCTGTTCGCTCGACTGTTCGACAAGGGGTTGCTGCTGGTCCTGCCGTTCCTTTTGCTGCTTCCCCAACCGCATCGCCACGTAGGCCCAGATGCCGACGGCGGGCAGCACTGCCAAGTTAAGTGCCGCGAAGCTGAATCCGATCGCGCGCAGCGAACCGAATATCTGTCCAGACATCGCGTCGCCGCCGCGCATCACCACCGTATCGATGAAGCTCTTGGACTTGTATTTCTCTTCACGGCTGACGACGGTAAACAAGACTTCTCGCGCCGGTACCGTGATGCCATACCCCGTTGCCCGCGTGGCTATCATGGTGACCATCAAGGTTGCCAATGTCGGATGGAACGCAAGCGATGCGAAGCCAACCGCATAGACGATCGGCAGGATGACTAACGTAACCGCAACGCCGAATCGTCGTAGGATCACGCTCGACAACAGTGCCTGAGTCAGCAGCGTTAGCACTTGGGCACCGAGATCCAAGTGAGCGAACAGTTGCGTCCGCTCTTCCTTCGTTTCGATCGTTGCGTTGACGATTTCAGCTTGTTCAAAATACAGCTGCGTCCCGCAAGCCTGGGCGCACAACAGAAACACGCAAATCGTCGCCAGATAGCGTGACTGAAAAACCTGAGTGATGCCGCTCATCAATCCGCCGCCGGTCGGCTTGTCATCACCAGCGGGGGCGTAGCGATCGGGGGAAAGCGGTCGCTTCGCAATCTGTTTTTCCAATCGCCACGCGCACGCCAAACCGACTTCCAGCATCACGATCGGAATCAGTAGCAGCCAACTGGTCGACAGCACACCGGCAAGCCGGCTGGTGATGATTGAACCGGTGATCGCGCCAGCGGTGCCGCCAGCCGCGACCAGTCCGAACAGTCGCTTGCCTTGCTCGCTAGTGAACAGGTCCGCTAACACGCTCCAGAAAACACTGGTGGCAAAAAAGGCGAAGACGTTGACCCAGACAAAGAAGGCGCGAGCCGTCCAGACTTGCGTGCTTTCGTGATCGATTCGCATCAACACAAAAAACGCGAACAGGCACGCTGCGAAAAAGTGAAAGACAACCCTCACCAACCATCGTCGGGGAAGCCTCGCCACCAACGCCGAGTAAATCGGTACGGCGACCAGCATGGCGACGAACGTGACCGCCATCAAACCCTGAAGCTGGCGCGTACCACCGATACTGCCCATCGTTTCACGGACGGGGCGAACGATCAGATAGCCCAGCAAAATAAAGAAGAACCACGCCGTCGCCCAAACGACCGACGACATCTCGCCGGGACGGATGCGGTCAGCGATTCGAGCAGCAAGGGATTCGGTATCAGGCATGGCCGATCATAACGAATCGATACCATCGTGAACCAGCGAGGTTCGGCTCCGACGAGCGCTAGGCGTTCGGTCGCAAGCTGCGGGCTTGTGCGCGAATTCGATGGGTCTGTCCTCGCATTTGTTCGCCCAGTCGTCGCAGTTCGACGTCCAACCTCACCGCGGCGGATTCTGAATGGACAATCGGTGACGAGCCCAGGCGGACTTCGTTTTGATCCGAAACGCGTGATGACGTCGATGCCGCCAACGATTCGCGGACCATCAGATCGGCGATCCGCGATTCGGTTCGCCGCTCGTCGATGGGAATCATTTGCGGAGCCGACCAAGCCATCCGCACGCCACCGATTTCTGCGCTGGCAGCGCTGGTGATCGACGTGATCCGATTGTCAATTCCGTGGGCATCACAGTCCAAAACCCACACCCATCGCCGCGTGTCGGTACGGTACACCAATTCGTACATTTGCAAATGTGACTGCAACAATTGGTCAAATGCGTCGGCCGCCTCGCGAGACACCGTTGCGCCCAACGTCACCACTCCGGCCGCCAAGCGGTCTTCGCAACGTGGCTTGGTCGTTTCGTGTGAGATCTCGATCGCCACCGACGGTGGATCCAGTCGGACGCGATTCTCGCCGCCGACCGGTTGTATTTCAGCCGCCGATCGAACGGCGCGAACGCCCGTGCGTTGGACGGGTTTTTGCAACGGACCCTGTTGGGCGATGCGCGCGGCGACACGAAAGCGTGACCACGCCGATGCGACGGATCGAGGGCCCGACGCTGGCGTTAAGAAACTGACTTCGGTGCCGACGCCCAAACGCGATCGAATTTGTAGGGGGGAAAAATGGACAGCAGCCAGTTGCCGACAAATCGAGAGTCCCAAGCCCTCGCCTCCGGCGAAGGAGACTTGCCGATCAGCGATCAGGTTGATGTCTCTTTCGCTGATTCCGACACCTTGATCGATCACGGTCCAGCAAATCGTCTCGTCGCTTTTCGCTCGCATCAAACGAATCAAAATGCAAGTGCCTTCGCGGCTGGCCCGAATGGCATTGGTGACCAGGTTGACGATCAATCGTCGGATCATCGATTGGTCGGCAAAGACAACCGAGGCTTCTTCATCGGCTAAATCCCAAAGCACATCGATGTTGCGAGGTTCTGCCCAAGGTCGGATCGATTCATCGACAAGTCGACGAATTTGGCTGATGCCGACCCAACTCCGGTTGGCTCGGGGCGTACCGGTTCTCAGGCGTTCTAATTGCACCATCTCTCCAATCATTTGATCGATGCAGTTGCATTGGTCGATCGCGGCGGACAAGCAGTCTTGTTGGCCTGGGGCGATCGAGCCGAGGTCGCCATCGCGAACCAACCGGATCGCTTCACGCACCGATGTTAGTGGCGCAAGCAAGTCGTGAGCGGTTTCGCTGATCACGCGAGCCGCCGCATCGGTTTCATTGGGCGACGCAGATTGTGCGAGCATCTGCTCCATGCCGGGGCGACGATGCGAGCGAGCCAAGCCGAGGCGTCCGGTGGATGGTTGCGATGTGGCCAATTCAAACTCTCCTGCGATGCATACTGGGACGAAAGTCGTCGTTATCGATCTCATCGTCCATCGGCATCCAAGCCCAAAGCCTTTCCGGTCACGTTCAACCGCGATCGTCGCGAATCGCGTCGCAAATAGGCGATGCATGGGTCGTGCGGGCAGTAACGGTGTGAGTGCGACGGCATGGTGAGCGACGGCGATTGGCTGGGTCCTGATGCTTGCGACGCGCTGCGGCCCCACCTAAACTCTGTTCCATCGGACTAACCGCTACTCTCATCAAAGCAGACCATGAAACGATTCCTGGCCGTTTGCGCAATCGCATTCTCCGCGACCTTGTTCGGCTTTGCCGGTTGTAGCTCTTCGTCAACGGATTCGAAGCCGGGAACCGCGGGCGTGACGGCGGATCGTCCGTCGGTGGCATACGTCACCAATGGTGTCGCGTCTTTCTGGGTCATTGCCGAATCGGGTGTCCGCCAAGCCGGTGAAGAGTTCGGCGCCGATGTGGATGTGTTGATGCCGGCCGAAGGCATTGGTGACCAAAAGCGAATGATCGAAGATTTGATCACCAAGGGCACCGATGGGATCGCGATCAGTCCCATCGATCCGGACAACCAAACCGAACTGATCAACGAAGCGGCGAAGTACTCACACGTCATCACCCACGACAGCGATGCGCCCGCATCCAATCGCGAATGTTACATCGGGATGGACAACTATTTGGCAGGTCGCATGTGTGGACAACTGATTGCCGAAGCGTTGCCCGACGGCGGCAAGGTAGCAATCTTTGTTGGTCGGCTTGAACAAGACAACGCGCGTCGTCGTCGCCAAGGCGTGATCGACGAAATTCTGGGACGCAGCGAGGACTCGTCGCGTTTTGATCCTCCGGACGCCGAAATTAAAGAAGGCAAATGGCACCTGGTCGGCACGTTCACCGACCAATTCGACCGCGCCCAAGGCAAAGCGAACGCCGAAGATGCGATGTCTCGGCACAGCGATCTGGTCTGCATGGTGGGACTGTTTGCCTATAACCCGCCGCTGATGTTGGAAGCGCTTGGACAAGCCGGCAAATTGGGAAAGATCAAGGTCATCGCCTTCGACGAGGCCGACGAAACTCTGAAAGGGATCGTCGACGGCCACGTGCACGGAACCATTGTGCAAAATCCCTTCGAGTACGGTCGTCAATCGGTCCGGGTGCTGGCGGGACTGACCCAAGGCAAGTCGTTGGCCGAGTTGGAAATTCCCGAGAACGGATTCTTGAACATTCCCGCACGTCAAATTCGACGTGACAACGTGGACGAGTATTGGGCCGAGTTGAAAAAGAACCTGGGTGAAGAGTGATCCCGGTGACCGGTCCATCGGAAACGCGGCTCGAAGTCCGAAACATCACCAAGCGTTTCGCCGGAGTGACGGCGCTGGCGGATGTGTCGCTCGATTTTCGTCCGGGTGAAGTTCACGCGGTCATCGGCGAAAACGGTGCTGGCAAAAGCACGATGATGAAAATTTTGGCCGGTGTGCAACCACCCGACGAGGGCCAGGTTTTGGTCGACGGACAACCGGTCGTCATCGATTCGGTCGAAACGGCGTTGGACCAGGGCATCGCGCTGATCCACCAAGAATTGAACCTGGCCGACAATCTGGACGTCGGCGCCAATATCTTCCTCGGCCGCGAACCGACTCGCTTCGGACTGATCGATTTTCGACGGATCGAGAACGAGTCTCGCAAATTCTTGTCGATGGTGGGGCTAGAGATCGAGCCGCGCACCTTGGTCCGCGATCTGACGATCGGGTTGCAACAATTGGTCGAGATCGCCAAAGCGTTGTCCGTCGACGCTGGCGTGTTGATCATGGACGAACCGACCAGCAGTCTGTCCCAGCACGAAGCCGAGGCTCTCTTCAAAGTCATCGAAAATCTGCGCGGTCGCGGCGTGACGGTCATCTACATTTCGCACCGCTTGCGAGAGATTCAGCGTCTGGCGGATCGAGTCAGCGTGCTTCGTGACGGCCAAAACGCCGGCGGACTCCAACGCGACGAAATCAATCATGATGCGATGGTATCGCGGATGGTCGGTCGTGATATTTCTCAGTTCTATGCTCGAACCGAGCACCCGATCGGGACCCCCGTGCTTCGCGTCAACGGTTTGCGAACACTCATGTGGCCCAAGCATTCGTCAAGCTTCGAAATTCGCGCCGGCGAGATGGTCGGTTTGGCGGGCCTGGTCGGTGCCGGACGAACGGAAACGCTGCGTGCGATCTTTGGTGTGGACCGCCCGGTCGCGGGTACGGTTTCGGTGGATGGAGTGACGGTTGCGCCGATGAATTGTCGCGGTGCGATCGATGCGGGGATGGCGCTGGTGCCCGAGGATCGAAAGACGGAAGGCTTGATTTTGGAATCAGGCATCCGAACCAACGTCGGTTTACCGGGACTGGCACGCCACCAAGGTTTCGGCGGATGGATGAACCGGCATCAAGAACGCGTTGATTCGGACAAGATGATTGCGGAAATGAACATCAAAGCGGCCAACGATCGATTGGCGGTTCAGTTTCTGTCGGGCGGGAATCAACAGAAGGTCGTGATCGGCAAATGGTTGTCGATGAATCCGAAAGTGCTATTGATGGACGAACCGACTCGCGGTGTCGACATCGGCGCCAAGCAAGAAATTTATCGGTTAATGGAAGAGTTGGCTCAGCGTGGTGTGGCGATCCTGTTCGTCAGCAGTGAAATGGAAGAAGTGATGTCGATGTCCGACCGCATGTTGGTGATGCACGAAGGCCGCATCACCGGCGAACTGACTCGCGACCGATTCGACGAAGAAACGATCATGCAATTGGCGACTGGCAGCAACTCATGAAAAAAATACTCGGCATCCTCGGGCTTCTGATCTTCATCTGTGTGATGACGGCGCTGATGAGCGATCGGTTTTTGACCCAGTACAACATCGAGAATCTGCTCCGACGCAGCGCTCTGTTCGGTATTTTGTCGATCGGTGCGGCGTTCGTCATCATCACCGCGGGAATCGACCTTTCAATCGGGTCGATGGTCTGTTTGGTCGGTTGCCTGTTGCCGTGGATGTTGGTCGACCAAGGATTTTCGGTTCCCGTGACATTGGCGATCGTGGCGGCGCTATCGATTGGCATTGGGATACTGCATGGCACGCTGATCACCAAGCTAAAGCTGCAGCCGTTTGTGGTGACTTTGTGCGGCTTGCTGTTCTATCGCGGACTGACCCGTGGGATCGTCCAGGATCAAACCCAAGGATTCAAAGGCGACTATCAATCCCTGCGATGGTTGTCGCAGGGTCAAATCAGCTTGCCGGGGACCGATTTTGGCATCCCGATGCCGTGCGTGATTTTGTTGGTGATCGCGGTGCTGGCGATTCTGCTTTTGAACTTCACGGTCTACGGTCGCTACATGCTGGCGCTGGGACGCAACGAAACGGCGACGCGGCTAAGCGGCATCAATACCGATCGCATCACGGTGTTAGCCTACGTGATTTGTGCGGGGCTTAGCGGTTTGGGGGGGATGTTGTTTGTGCTCGACGTGGGCAGCGCTCAGCCAGTCGACTTTGGGAACTTTTACGAACTCTATGCGATCGCCGGCGCGGTTCTGGGTGGCTGTTCGCTTCGCGGCGGCGAGGGAACGATCATCGGTGTGGTGATTGGCGCGGCGGTGATGCAGGTCCTGAAGAATACGATCACCCTGGTCGATTGGATTCCCACCAACATTGAATACGCCGTCATCGGCGCCGTGATTCTGGGCGGCGTGGTTGCGGATGAAGCCGTCAAACGCTATGCAGCCAAACGGGCGGCGGCGGGCCGAGCAACCTAGGCGTTCCCGCATTCCCGCGTAGTCCGATCGCCTAAATCGCGTTACACTTGCGGGATGAACGTACCTAAATCTCCGTCCGACGCCTCCTTTGATGACCTCGATCTCTCGCCCGTGATGCGTCGGGCGTTGGAAAAAGCGGGTTTTGAAACCCCTTCCCCCATCCAAACTGCTCTGATTCCGTTAGCGCTCGATGGCCTCGACGTCATTGGCCAAGCTCGAACCGGAACGGGAAAAACGGCCGCTTTCGCGATTCCGATCTTGGAACAACTCGATCCGCTGGAAGAATGCCGCGACCCGCAAGCGATCATTGTCGTGCCCACGCGTGAGCTTGCCGACCAAGTGGGCCGTGAAGCCCAACGATTGGCTTGGGGCGAACCCACTGAGATCGCGGTGTTAGCCGGAGGGAAAAATATTACGGGCCAACTTCGCCAGCTCGAAAACGGCGTTCAAATCGTCGTGGGAACGCCGGGCCGACTGCACGATCACTTGCAACGAAAATCGCTGCGGACCGACAAGGTTTGGTGTGTCGTCTTGGACGAGGCCGACCGGATGCTGGACATCGGCTTTCGGCCTCAAATCGAACGGATCCTGCGGAAATGTCCGCGAGACCGGCAAACGCTGTTGTTGTCGGCAACTTTGCCACCGACCGTTCGCCGTCTTGCCGAATCGTACATGGTCGATCCAGAAGTGATCGATTGCTGTAAAGACGAAATGTCCGTCGAAACGATTGAGCAGCGTTACTTCACCGTTGCCCAAAACAAGAAGGGCGAACTGCTGGAACGATTGCTCCAGCGTGAAAATCCCGAGCAGGCGATCGTGTTCTGTCGTACCAAACGAGGCACAGACCGTTTGTACCGACAACTGGCTCGCTCGTTTGACAATTGCGGATCCATGCACGGGGACATGCAACAACGCGAACGTGACCGCGTGCTACAGAGCCTTCGTGATCGCAAGCTGAAGGTCCTGGTCGCGACCGATGTGGTCGGCCGGGGAATCGACATCAGCACGATCTCGCACATCATCAACTATGACGTGCCCCAAGATTGTGACGACTACGTTCACCGTGTCGGTCGAACCGGACGCATGGGCCGCGACGGAGTGGCGTACACGTTCGTGGTCCCGGGCGAAGGCGATGTGTTGACCAGTATCGAGCAGCGTATCAACAAAGAACTCAAACGGGATTCGATGGACGGTTTTGAAACGGTCGAAGTGCCCGTCGAAGTCGTGCAAAAGGTCGAAGAAAAGCCATTGCGAAAAGTGCTCAACCCGATGCACCGCAAAGTCACCCGCCGTCGCTAAAAGTACGTCAGGCTTTTCAGCCTGACACTGCGAGTTCTCACCCCGCATACTTGCTGATCGTCAGCCCGGCTTGGACGCACCATCGGCGGATGATGCCGCCTTCTTGTTCCGTCATTCGGCGGTTGTGTCGACCGCGCACTTGGACAACCTGTCGAGTCGCCGGTCGGACTTCGATCGTCACCCGCTTTTCGATGCCGGTGAACGTCTCGACTTCCATCGTCCAGATCGATGTCGCGCCGTTGGAACAGCTTCGCGCGTACGTCGCGACACAATGCCCCAGTTTACGTCCTTCGATCGTGAGTGATTTCGAGCTCAGAAGTTCGCGGATCGTCCAAATCTTCAAGTTCTCGCCCGCTATCGATCCTTCGGTCATTTCAAAACCGCCGATCGCTGACGATTTCCAGCTCGCGATTTGGTATCGATTGCTGTTGGCCAGCGATCGGTGCCAAGCATCCACTTGGCGCAGCATCGATGTCGCCGTGCGACCTTTCATGGTCAGGTTGGGTTCGGCCAGCGTCATGCTTAGCATGCCATTGCGATCATCAAACGTATGCACCGGAACGAAGCGTCGGTTGTGGACGTAGTCGATGATCGGGCCAACGTGAACGGGATCCAGCATCGGCTGGCTAGACAACCAGTGCAGCACCGTGAGCCAAAATTCTTCGTGCTCGAACCCGTCACCCAATCGGGAAACCATCACTTCGGCTGCCAACGCCGAATTGCTGCTGATACCCATCACTTGTGACCAACGCAGCGCCTGAGGAATCGAAAGCGTGGACGGTGCCTGGCGAAAATATGATGCCATCGAGTTCGTCAAGGCTATGGGAAAATCGAGCTTACGTCGACTTCGGCCGCGTCCCATATCGACATAGCATCGGCGGTATCGTATTCCCTCCGCCAGCGGCTTGCCCGAAGCGTCTCGCGTGATCGCCCAGGCATGATCCATGAACAACGGCACTTCGCCGAAACGATCAAACAGGTGTCGCAACAGCGACTGCATTTGCCGCTTTGCGTTGTGGGTCCGTGGCCGCCAATCGGCGAGTGGTCGCAGCCAGTCCGATTGCGATGCAGCCACCATCACCAACGTTTCGATCAGCGTGGCACCGCCGTCGACCAAGCGGGTCGCCTGTTCGGATTCACCAACGATCTTCGAACGAACGGCAAATAGGTGCTCGATCAGTACCGTCAGCCCCTTACCGCCGCCAAAGGTTCGCACGACTTCGTCCATTCCGCGATAGGCGATTCCGGCAACCTCGCTCGGCTTGATTCGTCCCAACGCGATGGCGAACATCGTTTCCTTGTTCGACGGCCGCTTCACGCGCAGCGAGCGTTCACGAATCGCCGCATCGCGTCGATAATTGCGTTCGCGGGCGAGCATCTGCTTGGGTTTGTTCAGTCCCAAACCAAAGCCGTTCTCGGCGCACCAGCTTCGGTATTCGTCGATCGACGGGATGCCGAGACTGGCAAGATGCCCGAGCAATTTGTCGGATGGCTGGGGTGCCTGCGATGATTTGGTTCGTTTGCCCATGACTGATCGAGACAAATCGATGCAGTCGAAGGTTCGCATGAATTTCCGATGCGTCCGCTGTTGGTTCAGCAGCCCGCGGTTGAGTGTCTAGGCCGCGGAAAGTGCCGGCGACGACGTTCGGATTGGCTCTGAGCTGTTCGCGAATTCGCCAGCCGATTCCAGCATGCCGTCCTTCATCCGGTGGCATATGTCGGCACCGGCTGCGATCGAGTCGTCGTGAGTGATCATGACGATCGTCAAACCATCGTCCTGGTTCAACTGTGACAACAGTTTCAGAATGTCTCGCCCGGTTTCCGTGTCCAAGTTGCCTGTCGGTTCGTCAGCCAACAGCAGCGACGGGTCTGTCATCAATGCGCGGGCGATCGCCGTTCGTTGCATTTCACCACCGCTCATTTCCGACGGCTTGTGCTTCGCCCGGTGCAGCAGTCCGACGCGATCGAGCATCGCTTCGGCTCGCAGGCGGACTTCTTTGCGGTGCGTGAAGTAGTTCCACACACTGCAGCTGATCATGGTCGGCGCCAGCACGTTTTCCAGCGCCGATAACTCGGGCAACAGGTGATAGAACTGAAAAATGATTCCGATGTCTTGGTTGCGAAAAGCATCGCGACGGGCTCGCGGGGCGTCATCGATCCGCTGACCACGAAAATAGACTTCGCCCTTATCGGGACGATCCAGCGTAGCCAGTAAGTGCATCAGCGTGCTTTTACCGCTGCCGCTTCGTCCCACCAATGCGGTCACCACGCCGGGATCAAAGTCGACGTCGACGCCGCGAAGCACGGGGACTTCGATCTTGTCTTTATGGTAACTCTTGTAAATACTGCGGGCGGACAGGACGGATGACTGGTTCATGAAAGTTTTCGCTGGTAGGCGTTTGGGATCAGGTCACGAAACGGCGTTGCCGCCTACTCGAATCGTAAAGCACGCACCGGATGCATGCGGGCCGCGCGTAGTGCCGGTAGTACACTCGCCATCGCCGCGATGCCAACGGCGCCAAGCATCACCCACACCAATGTGAACGGATGGATGATGGTGGGAATCTCGGTGAAGTAATAAACCGTCGGATCAAAGACTTCTTGGCCTGTGATTTTCTCGATCAAGCCCGCAACCCAATTGATGTTGCGAACGAACACCAGTCCACCGAGCAGTCCGGTTCCGCTGCCGACGAATCCCAACAGCAATCCGTAGCTCAGGAAGATGCTCATCACACCGCCACCGGATGCACCCAGCGCCTTCAGCGTGCCGATGTCGCGTGTCTTCTCGACCACGATCATGAAGAACGTTGCCAGGATGCCGAAACCAGCGACGGCGATGATCAAGAACAGCAAAATGTTCAGGATCGTTGTTTCCAAACGCACGGCCGCCAAGAGCGGGCCTTGCATATCGCGCCAAGTTTGAATGTCATACGCAAACAGTTGCGGTGGGTATCGACGACGCAGAGCGTCGCGGACCGCGTTCAAGTCCGCGCCCTCGACCAACTTCAATTGAATCGTCGTGATGCTGCGAATGCCGGTCTCGGGATTGATCATGCCGCGAAAGTCTTGCAGTTGATCGAGTCGGCAGAACGCAAACGTGCTGTCGTATTCGCTCATGCCGGATTCGTACATGTCGACGACGGTGAATTTTTGATTGACAACCTTGGTGTTGTCGGCCGCGTTGGGGAACATCATGCGGACGTCATCGCCGGGTCGGCAATAGAATCGATCGGCGACGTTGTTCTGTTCGTCGCGGTAACGAACGCTGCACGTTGAAATGCCAAGGATCAAGCCAGGGTACTGGTCGACTGCGGCGTTGAATTCGGTTGCGCCCGAGTCGTTGCCGTTTTCGGCAAGCATGTCACCCGGTGCGGCAAACGCCATCGTTGGACCCGCGGCCGATACATCCGAAGCCGCTGTATTCAAAGGCACAGTAGCCAGCACAGATCGGGCTCGCAGGGCATCGTATCGACGTTGTTCGGCTGCTTGCGATTCTTCGTAACGCGTCCGGGCCCGACGGTATTCCCAACCGGATTCGGGGAACGAAGAACGATCGGGGGCATACCCCGTTTCTCGCAGATCGAAAGCGACGTGTTCTTTGTTTTCGGGGTGCAGTAAATAGCGGCCGAAGTGGCTGACCGTATCGTACGTTTTGGCTTCGACGCCAACCAAATTGACGTGACGCGTCACAAGTTGGCCACCCAAGTCGATGCCTAGCATCGCTGGCACATGGACACTGACCGACGAACCGGCGATCTGGTCGCCGACAACTTCGTTGATCTCGGCCATTCGAGCGTCCGGGTCGGGCATCCCGCCGCTGGTGTGACATTCGATCAGAATGTCCGAGGCCAAACCGTGCAAACGGTCGTGCATTTCAGCGGAAAAACCGGCCATCACACTGTTAACGACGATCAATGTCGCGACGCCTAGCGTCACGCTAATGATCGAAGCAAGTGCGATGTAACGGGTTCGCAGATAGCGAAAACACAGTAACCAGCGGTACATTTGCCGTTCCTTCGGCGGAAAATCCATTTGCCGTCATCACTTGACGGCACCGGGCCGAGTGTAGGAAAGATTGACGGTCAACGTAAAGCTTGGTTTTTGGCCAGCTTCCGCTTCCCCCAAATCTAATTGCGAGATGCAAATCGATTTCGAACGACTCAACCGGGACTACGACGCGGCAGTCGGCCGAGTGCCGATCACTTCGTTCGTCGAAATGCGTCTGATTCGATCGCTATTGGCGAAACAGTCGCTCACGCATTTGGTCGATCAAGTGCGTGAAAGGCCGAACGATCGACGAGTCCTTGATCAGGCGTTGGCAACGATTTCACGGCTAAGAACTTTGGTGTCCCGGTCGGATGTGAACGTACTTTTGCAGCTTCAGGATCGTTGCGGCGACCGGGCGAGCGGCGTCGCGTTGGCACAAGTCCTTGCCGAGCACGCCGGCCCCGGCGTTGGTGCCCAGCATTTACAACGACTCGATCCGTCCGGTCGTGCGTTGACGCTTCGTGGGCCTGATCCGTTATCGTCGATGCGTCCCAGTCGCGGGTCGAGCCGGCTGGATCCGGTCCATTGGTTGAGCGAACCTAAAATGGGACGCGTCCAGTTCGTCGACGGAAACCCGGATCACGTTCGCATTCGCGGAATCGAATTGCGATCGGGTGACATCGGTGTCGTCGAACTTGATCATCCCGGCGACGGCATCTTTGACAGTTTCCTGGAAACGCCCGGCGTCGCGCCTCACGCGATGCTCTACGTCAGCCGACGTGTCCACTGCCCCGGCGAAAGCGAGCCGCTGATTCAACCGTCGTTGTTGGAAATCTACGAAGGCGGGTGGCGGACGGTGCCGCTGACGACTGGATTGGGGCCAAAGTTCAGTTGGTTTTCTAATTGGGTTCGGCCAAGCAGATTGCCGGATGACGTTGGCCAAAAGTTGAGCAACGAGCTGAACACGATAGAAACGTTGGCGTTCGACTTTCAGTCGCGTCGGATTCCCGCCGGTGGTCAGTTTCCGGCGGACTGGGGACAGCCTTGCGCCAGTTGCACCAACTTGATTCGTATTCCCTTCGAGCGAATCGGTATCGAGTTGCCCTACCCGACCACCGAAATCTCGCCCGGTGCGGTTCGCAACTTGGACTTGATCGGTTTACCCGGCATCGGGCCGATCCATACGCCCACCAACATTTTGCACGATTCGAGATTCACCCACGTTGGCATCGTCGACAACGGATTCCCGGAACTGGCGTATGCACAAGCGATGGTCGTCGGGCGACCGGAGTTGTCGCACACGTTCGGCGGTCACTTCTGCCAACGGCCGTTGAAGCTAGAAAACTTGCCAAGCTGGAAGAGCATCAAGCGTTGGAAGAGTGCCCGCGCCGCGTTGTTGGTCAAGATTGGCCAATCCGATTCGTTGTTCGCCAATCTTTCTCGCCTAGCCGCCGGGTACACGGCCGACGAAATTCCTCGCACCGCATCGCCGACCGCCATCGCGTTCTATCTGCGATCGGACATGGAAGCAGGGCACATCATGAAGACGATTGTCGTACCCGAGTTGCAGCGATGGTTCGGCGAAGGTGGCACGACCAAGTTGTCAGAACTGCAAACAAGTTCGCATTTTTGCGACTTGATTCGCGAAGGCTTGGCCAGCAGCGCGTTGGCCAAAGAGCAATGGTATGGGACCTAGCTCTTCCTTCTTGTCATTCTTGGTTTCCCAAAACGGGCAACCCTACGTGGACCCGCGACTCAGCTCGCGGGATGTTAGCTGCAAAGCAGCAGACGAACCCCAAAGTACACCTTGCCAGCGGAGTCGCAGGGCCACGTAGGGTGATCCGAAACGAGTAACGACTCGCCGATCACTCCGGACGTAGCAGCGGGAACAGGATCACGTCGCGGATCGATTTCTTGTTCGTCAACAGCATCACTAGGCGATCGATGCCGATGCCCAGTCCACCCGCCGGCGGCATCGCGTACCGCAGGGCTCGCACGAAGTCGTTGTCCATTTTGGCCATCGAATCTTCGTCGTCGAGACCTTCGAGCTGGGTCTTGAACAGTTCTTCTTGCAAATCGGGATCATTCAATTCCGTGTATGCATTGGCCAGCTCCATCCCCAAAATGAACAACTCGAACCGTTCAGCGATCTCGGGGTTGTCCTGTTTGCGTTTGGTCAACGGGCAAATGCTGGCGGGATAATCGATAACGAAAATCGGTCCCGTCAAAGAGTCTTCGACCGTTTCTTCGAAGATCTCGTTGCGGATCACGTCGGGGTGCTTGCCTTCGGTTTGCAGATGCAGCTTTTTCGCGAGCGCCATCACACCGGCTTCGTCCGTCGTTTGAACGCCCGTCGCTTTTTCAAACAATTCGGCATAGGTCGCACGTTTGAACGGAGGCGTGAAGTCCACCATCTTGTCGCCGAACGGACGCACATAACCACCACCTATTTTGTCGATCGCTTCGACAATGATTTTCTCGGTCAGTTCCATCATCGACACGTAATCGCCGTACGCTTGGTACAGTTCGATCATCGTGAACTCTGGGTTGTGCCGCGGGCTGATCCCTTCGTTGCGGTACACACGCCCCATTTCGTAAACGCGTTCCATCCCGCCGACCATCAAGCGTTTGAGGTGCAATTCGAGCGCGATCCGAAGCACTAGCGGCATATCAAGCGTGTTGTGATGCGTCTCGAACGGTCGCGCCGCGGCGCCGCCGGCGATCGTATGAAGCGTTGGACCTTCGACTTCGCAAAAGCCTTCGCCGTCCAACGTTTGACGGATCGACTTGATGATCTTGGTCCGATCCATGAACGTGTTCAACACACCATCGTTGAAGGCCAAGTCGGCGTATCGCATGCGTTGACGTAGTTCGGGGTTGGTCAGGCCGGCGTGCTTTTCCGGCGGCACTTCCAACATCTTGGTCATGAAGAACAGCTTCTCGGCGAACACGGTCAGCTCGCCGGTGTTCGTTCGCCCAAGTCGCCCTTCGGCCGCGATCAAGTCACCCAGGTCGAACAATTTGGCGAGATCGAAATCCGACTCGCCCACCTGGTTCTTGCCGATGAAAATCTGCAGCTCGCCGGTCCAGTCCTTCAGCGTCACGAAGATCAGCTTGCCCTGGCCGCGCATCAACATGATCCGGCCGGCGACACGTACCGTTGGCCCGATTTCTTCTCCGGGGCTGTTTTCGGTTTTCCATTGTCGGTAGTCGATGCTGTCGTCCGAAAAATCGGGCATCGCCAATTCGGTGCCGTCGGCTTTGACCCATTTGACTTCCGAAGCCCGCTGCTGGCATCGACCGATCAGGTCGCGATTGTCGAACCGTTGTCCGAACGGATCGACACCGCGCTCGATGATTTGTCGCATTTTTTCACGCCGGGCGACGTGGGGATCCGTCGCGTCGCCGGGTGGGGTGTCGTCGCCGGGGTTGGGTGCAGCCGCTTGGTTCATGACATTTCGCTTGAAAACAAATCAATACCGCGCGTCCCGTGACGCGCACGGGCGGGATTGTCCGTTTCCATGGCGGATTTCGCAAGCCGCAGACATCAACCGATCTTGCAGTGACGGTCGACCAGAGTTTACGGCTTGGAAGGTCGGTGGCTCATTGTGTGCCGCCGACATGTCTTGGCGTACGAAAACGCATTGCGAGCCGCCCCCATGCACCACGTCGAACCCGGCCACGATCGCCCTTCAAAGTCGTCACGACGCGCGTCAATCGTTGTGCTGGACGCCGGCCCGATCTCGTTGTTGACCCTTGCCGGAGTCCTCGATCACCAAGGATATGCGTGCATTTGTGCCCGAAACGGGGCGTCGGCTTTGGAAGCCTTGTCGATGGGACGACAGGATCTTTTGGTCGCCGACGTTGGCGATGATGCTGCGGCCGTCTTGGCGGATCTCGAAAAAATGCGATCGGTCGACACCTACCAGGATCTGCCCGCCGTCCTAATCGCGGATGCGAAGTGGGGCGGTCTGGAGAAAAAGACGGAAATCATGGCCGCTCCGACGATGTGTCTGTTCAAGCCGATCGACCCCAATACTCTGATCGCGGTTGTCGATCAAATTCTATGGATGCCCAATTTAGTGGCCGCCCACCGGCGCCGGGGCTCGCGTCCGAGTCGGCCGGGATGGGTTTCGTTGTGATTCCGACCCGGTAACGTCTTGACGATGATGGCGGCGATTGGCTATTCCACGACTGCCCCCAACCTCCCGTTTTCTAGGAAGACTGAATGTTTCGACGAATGACTCTCGCCGTCGCCCTGATGGCTTTGCCCGGATTCGCCGTTGCCGGCGAAATGGTTCGCTACCAGTGCAAGGAATGGAAAGCCAAGCACATCCACGACGAAAAGAAGGCTGACACGATCAGTGCGACGCTGAAAAAACTCGGCTGCGAGATGAAAAAAGATCAGCACGACGGCCACATCGATGTCAAATATCGATGTCCCGAGTGGCGTGAATTGAAGCTTGATTCGCATGACGAAGCCCACAAGTGGGAAAAATGGCTCAAAGAGTACGGGTTCCAAACCGAGCACAAGCATTGAGTTTGCCACTTCAATCGGCCGGCGCAATCGTCGGCGCGGCGGTGTTGGCGACCAAGGCCGTGCAACAGATCGGCAAATCCTTGGGTTTTGACGAAGTGCTTGCGGCAGAGGCATCGGCAAACGCCGCGTCTTCGCCCGAGGCGTTGATCAAAGAGTTGTCTCAAGCGATCGCCGAACGATTGGATGAATCCGGTTTCGGCGTGAACCTGCCGGCCAAGCTCGACGTCACTTTCGATGGGGAAATTCAAGTTGCCCCAAACCACCCTCAAGCTGCACAAATCGAGTCCCGCCTGGCGAATGATCCGAAGATTTCGACGATTGTCGAAAAACTGAGATCTTCCGCCGGTCCGGGCCCGTGGTCGGTCGACTTGACGAAATCGTCGACGCAAGGGAATATACTAGAGTCGTTCGGAGGATAAGCGAATGGCTAGCAGGCTGATTCGAAATCAGTTGTCCAGCAATGGATTGCGGGTTCGAGTCCCGTGTCCTCCGCTTCTACGAAACACCCTCGAAAACCACGTGTTTTCGAGGGTGTTTTTCTTTGGCAAACCGCTCTGCCGCTTGTTGGGAAGAATGAAAGTGCACAACACTGTTCTAACTGCCGCTGGCGAGTGTGCGGCAAGTCTCACTTCCAATGCCGCCGGATCCTCCGGTCACAATCGCGACTTTTTCAACAGGCTGTTAATCGTTGCCATGGCAATTCAATTAGCTAGATGCGGCGCGAAAGTTGGTTAGACCGTCTTCATCCCAGCAGTGCTTTGACGACGTGCTGTTATGCCAATGCGTACGCCGGAATGGAGGCCCGCTCTTCAAACGGTCCTGGTTTCTTCGAGTAGTCCTTCTACTCCGGAACTTCAACTGAATACGTGGTTCGCGATTTTGAACAAGTGATTTCTCCCGCACTACAATCCGTCTTTGTTCGATGGATTGCCGTTTCCTTCGCTGACCAGCTTTTGAATGATTTGTTGAGTCTGGACGGCAAACGGATGTGCCTTTGACTCTGCGTCGATGGCGTCCAAGTCGGCAACGGCGGTCGAGATTGCTTCACGGGCTGCATCTTTGTCGCCTTGCCGTCGGTAAACTTCGGCGAGACTTCGGTACAGCAACGCTCGCCAGCATCGGTGGGGCATGCTGTTAGGCGATGCAATCACCAATGACGACTGGATCGCAATTGCCTTTTCGAGGCGTTCCTGTTCAAGAGCAAAGTCGCCGTCCGAACGCGCGAGGCTCGAAAGCTTGTGCAGAATATGAATTTCGGAGACTGCGAACAACTGTGTCTCGGGATTGATCGACCGAAGCGGTTGTAGTTCGGCGAGCGCTTCATGAAGTCGATCGCCCGCTTCATCGGCCAATCTTTTCGAACCGAACTGTCGTCTCAGGTTCACGCTGGCGAGTACTTCGACCAAGGCAAATCGAACGCGGGTATCGTCGGGTGATTGAATCAGTCGTTCACGCAGGATTTCGGTGGCGGATGAAAACTCTGACTGTCGAACCGCTGGCCGCTTTGCTCGGCGTGAATCGGCAAGTTGAATGCGTGCTCGCAGCACGGCAACTTCACTCGCGTCGTGCACAGAGGGATTCAATTCGCTAAGTAACGACTTGGCCGCCGCCAAACGATCGCGGGCGATTCGCGATTCATCCAACGATTCGGTTCGGTCGCGGCGACGCTGGACAAGCGGGTCGCCTAGCGAAACGAGCGCATAAGCTAGTTGCAATTTCAGACGATCGTCTGGATCGGTGACGGCTTCGCCGGACTGGATTGCCATTGCGTAGGCTTTGTCGGAATTCGCGTATTCCAATTCCAGTGCGTAGACTTTGCCAAGTTCGTTGTGCAAACGTGCAATGAGAATTTGTTTCTCATTGGTTGGCAAACCAGCCAAGTCACCGCGTGTCTCCAAGAGTTCAATGCTCTGGTCGAGAGTTGTGATCGCAGCGTCGGTCTGTCCGAGTTGTTGTCGAATCTGGGAAAGCCGAAGGCTCGCTTCAATCATTTGCCGAACAATGTCGGGTCGAGTCGGAGACTGGTTGGCAAGGCGTTCGTACAGCGGTTGGATGTTCTCCAGTACCATCGCCGCGTGCGGTGATGGATTTAGCAGAAATTGCGAGGAATCTAATTCTCCCATATCCATATCTCCGATCGCGGAGGCCGGGATGGAAACCGCGTCCACAACGCCGTCGAGCGATTGCAACGCCAGATCGACGGTTTGCTCGGATTGTGCTAACGCCTCGCTGGTCCGCTTGTTGGCAGCAGATGTCATCGCAAACCCGATCGACGACGCGACGGTTGCGACCAGCATCGATACGATTGCGATGCCGGTGACGCCGGCGAGTTTTGGGTTGCGACGACACCAGCGAATGAAACTCTGTAACGCGGTAGTGCGTCGAGCAAGAATAGGCTCGTCTCTCAAAAAGCGATTGAGATCATCTCGCAAATCGGACGCGGATTGATACCGATGCGCCGGGTCAGGATTGATCGCCTTGGCCACAACCGTTCGCAAATCCGCGGGAATGTTGGCCCGGAAATCACTCAGTGGCTTGATGAGATGAAGCTTCACGGCCTCCGGCAGTTGGTGCGGAGTTAGGTCTTTGAAAGCGGGGGTTCCGGCCAGCATCTCGTAGAGTGTCAATCCAACCCCGTACACGTCTGATCGCTCATCGGATTGTCCTTGGAAACGTTCCGGTGCCATGTAGCGAGGACTCCCGCTGAGCGCTTGCGTCACGGTCGGATCGTCTCGCGTATTCCGCGCAAGTCCGAAGTCGGTCAGTTGCGCGACGCCATCTTCGTCAATCAGGATGTTGGCGGGCTTCACGTCGCGATGAAGCACGCCGTTGCCATGAGCGTATGCAAGTCCGTCGGAAATTTGGGCTGCGATTTCAGCGGCGGTTCGGCAATCGAGTGAGTGTCCCTCTGCGGTGATACGTTTATCAAGCGACTCGCCGCGGATCAGTTGCATCACCAGGTAATGCGTTCCATCGCATTCGCCGGTCCCAAAAATGGGCACAATGTTGGAATGGTGCATCGCCGCAGCAGTGCTGGCTTCACGCTCGAAACTTTGCAAGGCAGTGTCGTCTAGCAAAGACTGCTTTGGCAGAACCTTGATCGCGACGCGGCGTCCGAGAGACTCTTGCTCGGCTTCGTAAACGATCCCCATGCCGCCACGCCCGATCTCTCGTAGGATCCGGAAATCACCGAGCCTTTCAAGCAAGCGCCCGGCAAGTGTTGCACTTCCATCGCTTTCAACTTGCTGATCGATCTTGACCTTCTCGACCGAAAGCACCAACGGAAAGACACGCCGGATCGGCTCACGCAAATCGGGATGGCGATTCGCGTATTCTTCTACGGTGGGGCGATCGCCATTGCGATAACGTGCCACGAAATCGCTGGCGAGGATATCGACCGTTGCGTAGGTATCGTCGTCGATATCAGTGGAAGTCATGTGTGACAATAATTGGAAAAATCAAATTGACAATTGAAGGAAAGGTGAGGCTGTGGAAAAACGAGGAGATGAACTCGAAGACCGTCTGCTGGATTTCGCGTGTCGTATGTGCAATACCATTGGCAAGCCTGTCGTCACAGCGAAATCGAGTCTGCGGAAGGATTGAAGTCGTACTCCTTCATTTCGCATTTTTCAATTTAACCTTTTCAATTCCTCCCCGGCCTCTGTCCCGCGCCCGGACGGCCTTGGCCTCCCTGACTTGCGTTACCGCGCCCACCCGGAAAGTGGCTTCGACCGGCGACCATGCCGGCTGTTCGGTCCTGTTGTAGCCACACCGTGAACTCCTGTGTCACTGGTTTGCACCAGCCCTTTTTCTTGTTGCAGGCAAAGTACTGAATCTCGACCTTGATGGGCTTGCCCGATTCCCAGTTCTTAACGTCGACCAGGAACTCACGCGGTTCCGTATCGGATTCCACGCTAAGCTTTTCAGCTTCCGCCATCGCAGGTGTGACCGTGACGCCATCGGCAGTGATGCGATACTTCGGTGGAGTCGCTAGGTTGTTCCATTCTGCTCCCAGAATCGGATCTTGTCGGAAACCGAGGTACAGTTGTCCGCTTCCGGTTCGCAGCAGTTCTTGATCGGCTTCCGGACGCAGCTTGGCGTAACGATTGGACTCCGTGAAGTTGAGAGACGTCAGACTTTCAGCCTGCATTTCTTGGCCACCCGCGGCGACTTTTAGCGGTACGGCGATTCCCTCGAGCGTCTTGCGTTCAACCAGCATGTCATTGGGGTTCGTGCGATGTGAGCCAGACTGAGGCAGATTTAGTTCTGCGACTGTCGTGATTTTTTCAGACGGCCCGACCAGTTCTTCAAGTGACTCCCGAAGACTGGATCCTCGCCCCCACGAAGCACGATGCACAATTTTTCCATCGCGATCGAACGCGAACTGCGAATTCGGCGTCATCCCGAAATGCTGCTTCATCTCGTTTTCCATCGTGTCGGTCAGCCAGGGAATCGATGTCTTGAGCAGATCCTTGGCGTGATCCACCTGAGCGAATCTTTCCTGAATCGACGTCGGCTGCACGTAGCCCCAGTTTTCAGGGTGGGTCAGCGACTGAAACAGGAAGTAGAACTGCACGCCTTTGTCGCGAAAGTCGGCGGCGACCGCTTCGATTTCCGGATAGGAGTTGCGAAATTCAGGACAGGTCAGACACCCGCCGACGATGACGGTGTACTTAGCATCGAAGATGCTGTTGGCGGCAACCAGCTTGCGATCAACATTGTAAAGCTGCAGAGAGTCTGGCAGCGTTGCGCCGAGCGGGTGCATTTCATTGAATTGCGCATCACGGGGGCTCACTCTGTCACGAGGCCGTTCACGCTCTCCACCACGAGATGCCTGGCCGCCGCCACCGCGTTGACCGGAGCCCATACCCTGGCCATCTCGCCCGCCACTTTGACCCCTGCCGCCTCGCCCCTGACCTTGTCCAGCGCCGCCACCTTGCGCTGCCCCGCGACCCTGAGTGGGGGCGTTCTTGATTTCCTGCTCAGCGTCCGGGCTCAGCGAGCCGCGGCGGAATTGCGACGCTAACACGAGCAATTCTTTTTCGTTGAGTGATCCGTTCTTGTCCGCATCGGCGATATCGAACGCTTGGTGCATGTGTTCGGGCAATTCGGATTTACCGAGCATCCCGTCCTTGTTTTCGTCAAAGGACATAATGTCTTTCGCAAAAGCTGCGTCGGCCTGAGCAGGGTCACCACCTCGACCGCCGCCGGCAGCATCACCACCCGGTCGACCGCCTCCCGGAGCTCCGCCACCAACCGGCCCGCCACCCGGTCGACCGCCGCCAGGCTGGCCACCTTGCATTGCACCTCGTGGACCGCCGCGACCTTCTCCTTGAGAATCCGGTTGCCCGGTCGGTCGGAATTCTTCGGCGGTCAGTCTTCCATCGCGGTTTTGATCCAATTTTCGTAACGCACTCGCTGCCGCGTCGATTTCCTTCGACGAAAGCTCTCCATCACCATCGGCATCAAAAATGCGCAGCAAAGGAGGCATTTGTTGAGCACCAGATCCACCCATCCCTTGGCCGCGTCCGCCGCCGGGACCACCCGGTCCACCACCTTGTCGTCCGCTTCCTTGGCCGGGGCGTCCACCTGGCGGCTGTGCGTTGGCAAGTGAATCGCTTAGCAGCAAAGCCAGTGCGCAAAAAACTGTAAGCAACGAAAGACGCTTCATGATTTTTCCCGTGGAAGTTTCATTGAGGAGGGTTCGTGCTATGAAACCCCACGGCGAGGAAACATCTACTGAAAATGGAGGAAAGTTTTTGAAAAGCGTAGACAGAGATTGAAAGTTGTAAATTGACAACTGAAAAGTGACAAATGATTGCGACCGATCAAGCCACTGTGCATTTTCTATTTGTCAATTTAACTCTTTCGATTCCCTCGCGCGATCCTTCGTCCGCCACAACCAACACTCAAATCTTCTCCAGCACCGACCGCAACCGTTCTAACGCTCGCACATACCGAATGCTGGCGGCTTTCGGCGTGATGCCAAGTTCCAATGCAACTTCTTGATTGGTCAGTTCTTCAAAATGACGCAGCGCAACCACCTCGCGATCGATGTCATTCATTTCACTCAGTGCCGACCGCACTTCCGCAATCAACTCCACCTTCACTGCCGCTTGGCTTGGTGAAGTCAGATGAGCAATAAAACGCTGCGAAAGACACAGCGACGTGTTGCCCCATAGATTTCCGTCGTTCGGACTGGATTCACGCAACATCGAACGTGATTCGGTGGCCAGATGTCGGCGATGGACTCGGCTTAGTGTTTGCCCTGTTACCAGCCGTAGCCACAGAAACAGTGAAGGGAAATCCCCCTCGACATAGTGATCGAGTCGCTTTTCTGAATCGAGGTAGACTTCCTGCAACACATCATCAGCATCAACACGGGCGCGAATCTGATCGCTGAGCCGGAAATGGATGATCTGCCATAGTCGGGGACGATGACGCGAAAACGCGTCACCGAACAGCGATAAATCACCGTGTTTGAGTTGTTGCTCGATATTCTCGACGCCGAAATTCGAGGGAACGCTCATAAGTTGTTGGTCGTAGCGGTGAAGAGTCTGATCGAATGCACGCCGACCTTTCCGGAATCTGACTACCCATTGACGGTGGATGATAGCAGTTCGATTGCTTCGCCAATCAGACGGTTGGGAAACCGTTCTTCAACCGCCGATTCAGCAATCGAAACGTCTCGTCCCTGGCACGATTCGTAGTCGTAAAAAAATTGACCCGCTTAAAATTTGACCAAAGGCACCTGCATTTGCAAGCTTGGATTTGGTTGTGCCGGTTCTTTCGCGAAGTCTGATCGAGACTCTTGTCAGTGCGGACTGCTGGATTGAGCCTTCAGATTCCCACGAACGTGGACAGTTCCCGACCAAAAGAGAAAAGGATTTCTTCTCGTGCTGGTGATTTTCGTTGTGTCGTACGCGGGTCGACATTCTAAAAATTCAGAACAGCCAGATCGTCGCTGTCGACGGAATCCCAGTCTTTCACTACCAAGTCAAAAGCGTTCTCCGCCTCGCGAGATTTGTCTGAAATCCAGTCGAACTGGTCTTCACGCTCTAGCAACGAAACTTGTTGAGGAATCACGAGTTGGCTCTCAGGATACGACGCGAACGACAATGCGTTGATGATTTGCAAAGTATCCATAGCCGTGGTGCGACCATCACCGTTGACGTCGTAGAAGTACAGCGGAGACCCGGACTGCGCCGATGGCATGCCCTTCATCTCAAGAAGATTGATTCCTAACAACGCATCCAACGAAGTGACCTTGCCGTCTGCGTTGACGTCCAATCGATCGTTGGGATTTTGGCGCGCCGCGAAGGCTGCCAGCGCAGCAGGGGGCGGTGACGAAGGCAACGTGATCATCATCAACCCACCCGAGGGCACCTGATTGAACCTCGCATCAAGCGTGTCGAATGCGTTGACCGATCCGCTGCGGTCGATGTCATACACGTACTTGGCGTGACTCATGTCAACGCTTCCGGCACTCGGGCTTTGATTGAATCTGATATCAAGCGTGTCAAAAGCATTCACGGTCACTCGCCCTGATGACGATGTCGATCCGTCAACATCACCGACTTGGTTTCCAAAATAGAACACGTCATCCTGAAGCAGTCCTGTATTTCCGTTCGCGTTTACCGTCACTTGCAACCAACTATTCTTGATCGCAAACGCGTCGGCCCAAGTCAGCGTCACCCGTGACACGCCGCCACCGAAATCCACCGCCGAGGAGACGGTCGGTAGCGCCGTTCCGCTCAGCAGCGTCCAGGTGCTTGGGTCCGGGCTATTGCCGACCCGAAAATCAAAATCGCCGTCGCTGTCCAGGTTGCCAAGCGGAAGGTTGGCGATGTCGACCAGAACACGGTTTAAGCCCTTCGTGTAATTCGTGAAGTTGGCAGCAGTGGCTGTGGTGCCCGGCACCCGCAGCGCAGACTTGTTCGGATCGTTTGCGTGTTCGCCGTACGACGCACTGGCGCCCGCGTAGGCCACGCCCCGACCAACAACGCTGGCTGGCAGTACGTCGCCGACGACGATAAACGCCTCGCCTGAATTCATACCGCCCGAATCGTTCCCGGGTGCTCCTGCGATTAAATCGTCGCTGCCATCGCCGTTGACGTCGCCGGCAAAATCAACGCTCACGCCGGCGCGGTCGCCCGCGGCGGAGCCATCGAGTCGAATTCCGTTGCTGCCGTCAATCGCATGCAAATGCACGTCAGCGGGGTTGTTTGGACCACCATGGGCGACAAAAACCGATCCAGCCACGCCAACGCCCGAAACATACGCATTGGGATCTCCCACGATCACATCGTCAAACCCATCGTTGTTTCGATCACCCCCCGTACCGACGGCGATTTCGGCAGAACCTAAAGCCGGCGCTGTGCCACCATTGTTTGCGTTGCCCGGCGCGACCACACCGTTGTATTCCAATCCAATCGAGTACGGAAACGCAGGTTCGCCGCTAGCGTCAATCGTCACATAGTAGTGATAAATGCCGTCGGGGTAATCAGGTGTGGGCGAGAACCGTCCGTTGTATTGATCTAAGTCACCGGAGCCTGCGACGTACTCAAAGTCCTCGAGGAATGACCCGAGAGGTTGCGCGGCTAGTGGCGGTCCATCGGTCCGCGACGTGATGTTACGTAGCTGCCAACTGGATTCGATACGCTCGATGCCTGCGTTGGAATTCCCGTCAACGTAGCCATACGAACCGTAGATAGGAAAACCATCAAACGACCAGCCTAAGATCGGCGAATGTTCCGATCCATCGTCGTCTAATTCATTGACCAGACACGTGGGAACACCGTGCGTGTGGTACTGCCCCGTCGCAGGTGGGTGTGCGTCGCATGCGTCAAAGCTGACTGCTTCAAAGACAACCGCTAAGCGATTCCACACACCCGCGTTTTGGAAGGTGCGACCGTCGGACCAATTGAAAATCGCGGTCCCGTCAATCCATGTACCGATCGCTCCTAACCGTGTTCGCGTTTTTGTCCCTTCGTTAACGACAGGATCTCGCGGAATATAGAACGTCACGTCTTGGTCAGTTGCGTCGTTCGGGTTTGGGCCCCAGGGGCCGATGCTGTAGTGCGGAATGCCTGAGGTGTGAACGTGAACGTAGTCTTTATCCAGAATGACCGAATCGAAATTCACGATCGCACCGTTGTGTCCAGTCTGGCCGGTCGCGTTGACGATCAGCGAATTCAACAAGGGATCGGATTGGTAGTCATTGGCCAAGCGGTAGCCGGTCGCTGCGGTCAACGAATTGAGCAGGATGTTGGACGAGAATCCACTCGCACGGCCCAGCACGACATAGGCTGCACCCACCGACACTCCATCCACCTTCGCACGCGGTGATCCGACCACCACATCATCGAAGCCATCGCCGTTGACATCACCCGCCGTACCGACGGAGTAGCCAGTTTGGTCGCCCAAGCCGGCGCCGGAAATTTTGAACCCGCTACTGCCATTGAGCGAACTAACGCCAGAACTTCCAATCGCAGTAGAGCCGAACACGACGTAGGCCGAACCTTCCTGAACTGAAATTTCGGTCGCCGTGCCGCCGCCTGTTTCTACCGTGCCGCCAGGCGACAGGTCACGTCCGCTGAATCCGGCAAACGAAGGGTCGTACTTTGTCGCTCGAAAGACGGCGTTTTGTGCTGGCGTGGTTCCCTGCGCAAGCGGCCCCGAATTGGTTACCGGATTGATGTACTCAAAAACTTCAGCACCTGCTGCATCGACCTCCAAGAATCTTCCTTCCGGTCCATTCGTGATCAACGTGTTCCCGTTCGCCAGTCGATGTGCCCCAGAAATATTCTGTGCATAGAAATCGGTCGCTGGTGTATCGGTCCAAGTCCATACGGCGCTGGTCGGCCCGTAGGCGGTGGTTCCATTGAGCGTGTAGTTTCCGTTAGCGTCGACCGGGGGCGTGAGCTCCTCAACCGATGAAGCGTTGCCTCCGGGCCGTCGCTGGCCATTGTTGAATACCAAGATATTGCCTGCTCCCGGCAAACCGGGTTCAATCCATTGGGCGTCGTGCTGGGTATAGAATTCACGATCAGCGGTAGTGCCACGTTGGTAGGCTTCCGCATTGCCCCAACGATAAAGCAAGTCGCCGCCCTTGCCCGAATCACCGCCGCTGTGCGAGGCCGCCTGTTGTGTCGTTGTGCTGTGATCAATCACCCAGATTTCACTGAAACCGTGGACGCTAATCAGGATTTGGTCCAGCGCCGGGTTGTAGTCAATCGAATTAAAGTGCAACCAGTCTTCACCGCCATTGGAGGTGAAGTTCAGGTCGATCAATTGCGGGTTACTTGCGACTGAACCAAAGTTTGCCTTCGTTGCATCAAAGTCTTGGACCAAGTGGTCCCATGCATTCCACTGCCAAACAATGTCGCCCGTTGTCGCGCCGGTCGGTTGGACTTCGATGATGGTGTCAGGCCATAGACGTGCATCGGTTAGCAGTGATGGATCACGACCGGCTGTGATTGCTTCGGCTTGCGACTTCAATTCCCAAGCGATCATCAACACGTTGCCGTTTGGCAGCATCTCGACATCGTGGTGCAATCGGTGTTGCGCGTTGCTATAGGTGTACTGCCAAGTCCGATTGCCTTCCCAGTCATAAATTTCGACGGCGCCACCATTGCCGCCGGCAACAAAATTTGTCCCGCCTGTGTTCGCGGTTCGCAGCAATGAACCGTCATCCAAAAGAACTGCGGACAAGCCTGGACGATTCGAGGCCGTCCAAGAGTTGACGAGGAAGCCGTTTTGATCCACTAAAAAAGTTTCAGTGGAAGGGTTCGGTGCGAAAAGTGTGTAACCCGGTGCTGCCGCCGCGTCGCACTGAATCAACCCGACGGTATTGGCGGAGTCACACGACGTCGAAACGCCACCGCCAAGACCTGTCGGTGCGCCGATGACAATATCATTCAGGCCGTCGCTGTTGACGTCGCCCGCCGTGTCAACGCTAAAGCCAAGATTCTCTCCCGTCGTGCCGTTGATGCGGATGGCCTGAGCCGACGAAACGGAGTTCAAGTCGATCGACGCTGGGAAATTGGCCGCACGGCCAAAAATCACATAGGCGGCACCTGCATCGGCACCACCACTGTCACTTAGCGGCGCGCCCACGATGACTTCGTCGAAAGCGTCACCGTTGACATCGCTCGAGATCGCAACGGCGCGTCCTGCGTCGTCACCGGCAACGGCACCGTTGATGCGAAAGCCGTTCGCACCATTCAGATTCGCCAGATTGAACGCTGCACCGAACGAGTTGGAGCCCAGAAGAACAAAGGCTGCACCCGAATCAACACGATTAAGTGAATCGGCTTCCGGAGCTCCGATCACCACGTCGTCAAATCCGTCGTTGTTCAAGTCGCCACCACCACCGACCGAAGCACCCGCCAAGTCGCCGGAATTGGCACCGACGATCTTGAATCCGTTGATGCCATTGAGCGTCGTTAAGTCGAACGTGCTCGGAAGGCCGGATGCTGAGCCGAAGACGATGAAGACTTCACCGTCGTTTGTGTTCCCCGAATTGCTGGCCATCGGTGCAGCAATGATCACGTCATCAATCCCGTCGCCGTTGAAGTCGCCCGCACCACGGACGGCCGTGCCAAGTTGATCGCCGGCGTCGACACCTTCCAGTGTGGTGCTGATCAACCCCGCGGTCACAGCAAACTGACTTGCGATCGGTCCAACCGTGACTTCGGCAATGGCTTCGATGCTGTGACCGGCAATCGAGTAAACACGGTGGTCGTTCGACACCAGTTCCACGGACACCGTGTGCGAGCCAGTCGCCACGTTGTCCAACTGGTAGGTGTTGTCGAACAGTCGAGTGACTTTTACTCCGTCCAAGTAAAGATGAGCGTGACCCTGACCATCAATGTGCGCCTGGTCGACGTTTTTCGAGCTCAATTCAAAATTTGATAGGCTCAGATGAACTTCAATCCCTGACGAATTTGGTGTGGCGTGCAACAAGACCGACGGGGGATTGTTTGAATTGGCAGCCACCGTTTCGGTCATGTCATGCGAGTGTCCGGAAACTTCCATTGCGGTATCGCCGGGCTGATCTTCCATCTGCCCCATCGAAGTGGGCGTGTCCCCGTGAAGCAACAAACGACTCTCTAGCACTTCGATCCGGAGTGCGCCGCGGTTTCGTCGTAAATTCCCAAGGGGACGTTTAAGGGAAGATGACCGACGGGACTGTGGATTGGGCATAGCAGTCGAGAAGGGGCAAGAGGGTGAAGCGTCGAGACGGACTCGGGACGATCGATGGACCGACGAACAGTAACTAGAACCCGCTCCGGGCTGGCAATCTACACCCTAACCTGAAGCAAAGTCAGCTTTCGGGAGGTCACGCTGGATGTTTTCGTGCGTCGACAAACAATGGGCTAGGAGGCGTCTTTCTCTCGTTATCGAGGAAATGCCTGTAGATCATTCAAATCCTTGGGGTTTCCAAGGGCAGTCCCGTTTTGTCTCACTCCCCGCATCCGAAATCCTGTCATGCTCCTGCAGAGTTATCGCCGTATACGACTCATCAGTTACGCACTTGCGATGTTGACTGCCGTCGCTTTGATGGCTCCTTCCGTTGCGGACGACGCAACTCACAAGAACATCGTTGTCTTGCTCGCGGATGATCTTGGCTGGGGGGATGTCGGATTTCACGGAGGGATCGCCGAAACTCCGAACATCGATTCGCTGGCAAAAGACGGTGTGCGACTCAATCGCTTCTATGCCTATCCGGCGTGCAGTCCGGCGCGTGCGGCGATGCTGACCGGTCGGTTTCCCGGGCGCTATGGAATCTCCGGCCCTGTGCGGCCACGCGACGAAGGCTTGCCGACCAGCGAAAGATTGCTGCCCGCTGCGTTTCAGAAAGCCGGTTACGAAACCAGCCTGATCGGCAAGTGGCATCTTGGACTTGCCGGTGATGAATCACATCCTAATCGCCGAGGCTTCGACCACTTTTACGGCTTTCTTGACGCCTCGATCGACTACTACAAGCACATCTCTGGACAAGGGCAAGTCGACTGGCAACGTGACGGAACGACCGTCAATGAAGAAGGCTACTCAACTGACTTGTTGGCTGACGAAGCAGTACGCCAAATCAAAAGCAGCGACTCAAGTAAACCGTTTTGCATCGTCCTATCCTTCAACGCTCCCCACTCACCCTTTCAATCTCCAACGAACCTGATTGCGAAGTATCAGGGGAAATTGAGCGAACGCGAGGCAACTTATGCGGCGATGGTCGATTCAATGGACCAAGGCATCGGGCGCATTCTTGACGCCATCGACGAAAAGCGACTTCGCGAGGATACGATCGTCGTTTTTGCATCGGACAACGGCGCGGCACGATCCGGCACGAACGAGCCGTTTCGTGGGCAGAAACGAGAAGTCTACGAGGGCGGTATTCACGTCCCATGCGTCATCCGCGCACCCGGCACCTTAAAGGCCGGAACTGAGAATGAACAGCTTTGTGCGATTCACGATCTGTTCCCAACGCTTGCAGCGGCCACCGGAGTTTCGATCGCTTCGCCCAAGCCGCTCGACGGATTCGATCTTTGGACGCAATTGAAAACCGGCAAGGCAACTTCACGAACGATCGTGATTGCCGAGAGCGATCACGCGATCATTCGCGACGACTGGAAGTTGATTCAATTTGCAGGCGGCGGCACGGAACTGTTCAACCTGCGATCGGATCCGACGGAAGCGAAGAACGTGGCTGATTCAGAACCAAAGGTTGCATCGCAGATGTTGTCTACCCTGACTCAGTACAAAGTGATCGTCCGAACGGATGGGCCTTCTGAGGATGCCGTCAAGACACTTGTCGCCGAGCGTGGCACGACCAGAGGTTCGGCAGCCACGGCGACGGAAGACTTACAGGAAGGCGAATCGCTATCGGCGGCAGCAATCACTGGCGATGCGAAGTTCGGCGTGTTAGGCGATCCGCGAGTCGAATCCAATGGTCGCGGCATACGCTTGCTGTCCAGCGAAGATTTCGATGGCAACGGTGCGTTTGCGGGCGAAGCGTCGCTTACTAGCAATGACGTTTCTCCGGACCAGCGTTGGTATCGCTTCTACATCTCGGGGCTCGCTCAAGACAGCTTTGCTGTCGATCAGGAAGAACTCTATTTGAAAGTCGAGTTCTTTCAAAAGAACGGCACCGATTCACTGGACCTGATCAAAGAACGAATCTACCCGCAAGTGTTGCAGGAACGTAAAGATCTCTTCGACAAAGCGACCAACCAGAGTCTCGGTCACGCAACGTGGCGAACCTACGCGATGGACTTCCGAACTCCGTTCGCGGAAGTCGATACGGTGAAGCTGAGCGTCGGCTTTGCCAACGGGAAAGCCCAAGAAGGGAGGTCGGAGTTCTGGGTCAATTCGATGGACATCAAACCCATCGACACGCCCGCCAGCTATCAAGCAGCGAAACCGACCCTGCAAGACTTCCCACAGCCGGATGAATCGAAGCTGGTTGCCCTCGGCGGTCGCTGGTACTTCAACCCGCAAAACGGACAGCGTGTCGCACCTAAGCAGTTCGACTACACCAACGCCCAGCAACTGCTTTACAAGACCGATCGTTACCACGCACCGTTCGCGTCCAATATGAGTTCGTGGTTGCGTGCCGGATACCTGGATTTCAACGGGGACGAAGTGACGACGGACAAGCACAAGCCCTACGCCGTCATCGTCACGTTCTCGGACGAGCATCTTGTCATGCGAAGTCGCAACCTGCCCAACCACCCGACCGCGACGTTCCCCGATCGTTGGCGAATGCTTGACGGGAACCCGTCGTACATCAAAGAACAGGCGAACACTTGGCACATTCCGTTGGAGCCAAAACGTGATCCCGACGCGATCGCGATGGACGAAAAGAACTCCAACCAAGCGTTACCCATGGGAGCGATTGGTGTCGCAACCAACGGCGTGATCTTCTTCAATCCTTTCGACCACATCTTTGAAACCGATGCGGTTTGGCGACTCGATCGTTGTTGCGGCCACCCAAGTCCACGACAGCAGTACCACTATCACAAGTATCCGGTTTGCGTGAAGACGCCTTGGAGCGACGAAGGGCAATCGCATTCGGGCGTGATCGGATTCGCATTCGACGGATTTCCTGTCTACGGTCCGTACGAATCAAAAGGCTTGCTTGCCAAAGACGACACGAAGAACCCGCTGAACGATTTCAATCTTCACGAAGACCCCGATCGTGGTCCTCACTATCACGTCACGCCGGGCGAATACCCACACATCATCGGAGGATACTGGGGACAGATCGACGCAAACAATCGTCCGGGACGCCAATAGCCCATCGACGGTTAGTGAGTTTATTCAACATTGAAACGTGGGATAGGCTTCCAGCCTGTCAATCAGGATGCACCGGCAGGCTAGAAGCCGGTCCCACCTATCAAACGACAGAACCTTGTCGGCTTCCGCTACGAAACCTCATGAACAAACGACCAATCCCAACCCTATTCCTTCGCTACGTCGCGCCGCTGATGGTTCTCGGCTGCGCGGGATGGTTTGTCTATTCGATGGGCGCACAAGAGCGACCAGAACGGAAGAAGCCGCCCGTTCGCAAGTCTATCCCTGTCGAACTGGTTCAGGCACAACCTCACACCGGAACGCTGGACATCGTCGTCAGCGGCGTCGCGATTCCTTACCGCGAAGTGCAACTAGCGGCACGGGTCAGCGGCGAAGTCGTCTTCAAATCCGAGTCGGTTAGCCCGGGGCATGTCGTTGCCGAAGGTGAGTTGCTAATCCGCGTCGACCCAACCGACTATGAAATCGAAGTGGCACGTCTAGAGCAGGAAGTTGCAAAGGTCAATCTAGAAATCCAACGACTGCAACTCGACAAGGAAAACACGCAGCGAGTCTTGTCGATCAATCAAGACATCTTGTCGCTTCGCAAGCGAGAGGTGCAGCGGTTGGCGCGTTTGCGAAACGCCAATGCGACCTCCGCCAGCGAAGCTGACGCGGTCGAATTGGCGATGCTGTCCGCCGTGCAACAGACGACGTCGCAAGAAAATCAATTGCGGACGTTCGAGTCGCAGTCCAAGACGCTGCAAACGACGTTGGAACTTGCGACTCTGCAACTGCGGCGTGCAAAGCTTGATTTGGAACGGACTGAAATCAAGGCACCCTTCTCTGGCGTCGTCATCGCAAACCACGTCGAACAGAATGGAATGTTGTCAGCAGGTGACATTGTCGCTTCTGTCGAAGACACGTCCAAGGTCGAAGTGCGTGCGAGTCTGCGGGGCGATGACATGGCGTTCTTGCAGGGCGGTGGCTACGAATTGCCGCAAGTTCCGGTCACGGTTGAATACGACCGCGATGGGAAAACTTACGCGTGGAGTGCGGTGCTCAGTCGACAAGACGGACTTGGCGTCGACGAGAAGACCCGCACCATTCCCGTCCGAATCTGTGTCGACAATCCGACACAGAATTGCGGTTCCTCTAACGACTCGCTCGCGTTACTGCGTGGAATGTTTGTTCGCGTGCGTCTGCATTGCGAGCCTCAGCGGCCGTTGTTGGTCGTGCCGGAATCCGTGATTCGTCCGGGAAAAAACGTATGGGTGATGCGGGGCGATGAATTGCAGATCGAGCCGGTTCGCGTCGCTCGTATCAGAAATGGAATCGCCTATCTCCACACGCACGATTCCGCGCTCAATAGAAACGAGCAGATCATCAGCTCGCCGGTCCCGAATGCAAAGCCGGGTCTCGCGGTTTCAATGATCGCGAACGAACCTCGCCGCGGAGCAATCGCGAACGGAAATCGACAAGGATCAAGACCTGACGCACAAAGAGTCTTAACCAGTTCCGCAACCGCGATCGCGCGACCATGAGGTCGGTTGTTCGCTGGGCGGTCGATAACGGTCCCGCGACGAACACCCTGGTCGTTGCGATTCTGATCCTTGGGACTTGGTGCGCCGCATCCATGCAGCGTGAGTTCTGGCCCTACTCTAATTTGGATGTGATCCAAGTCAGCGTCGAGTATCGCGGGGCAAGTCCAGAAGAAGTCGAAGAAGGCATCTGCCAGAGAATTGAAGAAGCAGTCCGCAGCGTTCAGGGCGTACGGCGAATCACGTCGGTTGCTCGCGAAGGATCGGGTGTCGTCTCGATTGAACTAGAAGCCGACGTCAGCGAGCCTGAAGTGCAAGAAATTCTGGGCGAAGTTCGCTCGCGGGTCGACGGCATTCCGAGTTTTCCCGCACTGGCCGAACAGCCCGTCGTCCAGCGGCAACAACCGCGAACAACGGCACTCAGCATCGGCGTGATCGGCCCCGATGAGAACACGATTGCCGCAAGTCTCGCGCTGCGCGATCTAGCCGAACAGATTCGTGACGAAGTTCTGCTGATGGACGAAGTCTCGCAGGCCGAAGTCGTCGGTGTCCCACGCTACCAGATCGACGTCGAAATTCCCGAAGAAACGCTGCGCCAGTACAACTTGACCCTTTCGCAAGTCGCTGAGAACGTTCGATCACAAAACATCGAAGTACCCGGTGGAACGATGAAGACGGCCTCGCAAGACATTTTGCTTCGCGGCAGCAACCGTCAATCGACCGGCAAGGACATCGGCGACATTCCGCTGGTGACTAACGAAAACGGTGTTGTCTTAACGATCAGCGACCTCGGCAGTGTTCGTGATCAGTTTACCGACGACTCCGCGATCAGCCGAATCAACGGTCGACCCGGACTGGCCATTCAGGTCGACACGACGCAAACCGAGGACATCATTCACGTTGGTCGAGCGGTCCAGAAATTCGTCAACGAATACTCGCCGCCCGATGGCTATGAACTGATCTATTTTCGCGACCGCACGAACGATGTGCTTGCGCGACTCATGCTGCTGGTCAAGAACGGCTGGCAGGGTTTGCTGCTTGTGTTTCTGCTGCTCACATTGTTCTTAGAGCTGCGTCTGGCGATCTGGGTTTCGATGGGCATTCCGCTTTCCATTGCGGGTGCCTGCGCGCTGATGTACTACACCGGCCAAACACTGAACATGACTTCGATGTTCGCCTTCCTGATTGCGCTGGGCATCATGGTCGACGACGCAATCGTGATCGGCGAAAACATCTACGTTCATCGTTCGATGGGCAAGAGTCTACGTGATGCTGCGATCGACGGAACGTTGGAGGTCATGCCTTCGGTCGTGACCAGTGTGCTGACCACGGTGCTGGCGTTTCTGCCGATGATGTTCATGACCGGACAATTGGCTCGGTTCACGGAAGTGTTGCCGTTTGCGGTCATCGCGATTTTGCTGTTTTCGCTTACCGAGGCACTCACCGTTTTGCCATCGCACCTCGCACACGATGACGGACCGGGTATGAAGGCAATGTGTTGGTTGTTCGGACCGTTTCGCTTTGTCGGTTCAGCAATCGCAATCGTCAATGGCTGTGTCGCTAAAGGATTGGAGTGGTTCATCGAAACGGTGTATCTGCCAACGCTTCGATTCTCACTCCGATTTCCGCTGTTGGTTGTATGCCTCGCAATCGCATTTTTGATGATTGCGGTCGGAATCGTACGATCTGGCACCGTGCCGTACATCGTGCTGCCACAGATTGATTCCAACTTTTGTACCGTCATCATCGCTTTTCCTGATGGCACGCCAGAGCACTTCACCGCCAAAGCAACCAAACGACTCGAAGATGCCGTCCAAGCCATCAACCAACAAACCATCGACGAAGGTCTCACCGCCAATCCGAATGGTGTCGTGAGTGCCATCCATCGGTCGGTGGGATATGGAGCAAGCACTGACGGCGATGTCTCGTCGGGTAGCCATGTAGGCAGCCTGACCGTGCAATTGATCGACGTCGGGGACCGAGAAATCACCAGCCAAGAAATGGTGCAGCGTTGGCGAAAAGAAGCCGGTAGTTTCACAGGAGCCGATTTAGTGTCCTTCGGTTCCGGCCCACGAGGATTGGCGGGGCTTCCCATCGAGTTTTCGTTGTTGGCACGCAGCGAGGACATTCCGAAACTAGAAGCGGCCGTGCAAACGTGCGTCGATCAGCTCGAAAAGTATCCCGGTGTCCATGACGTGATCGCGGGCGGGCGGCCCGGAAAATGGGAATACCGGCTGACGATCAAAGACGAAGCCAAAGCGATGGGGGTCTCGCTTGCCGAATTATCCAGTACCGTGCGAGCGTCGTACTACGGCGAAGAGGCCATGCGACTTCAGCGTGGCCGTCACGAGGTCGAACTGCGAGTCCGCTATCCTCGCGAGCAACGGCAATCGCTGGCCGACTTCGATGAAATCCGCGTTCGTGATCCCGCCGGAAACCAACGTCCGCTCACCGAGCTTGCCGAAATCGATATCCAACGAAGTTATTCCGCCATTCACCGACTCGATCAAATGCGCAGCATCACGATCGCTGCCGACGTGGACGAAGACGTTGGCAACGCGTTTCAAATCACTGCCGATCTGCAAAAAACATTGATGCCGAAGCTGGCCGAAGACTACCCCAGTCTACGAGTGCTATGGGAAGGCCAACAAGAACAAACCAACGATTCGATGAACAGCATGTTGTACGGATTCATTGCGGTGATGATCTGTATGTATTTGCTGTTCACGATCGAATTCAAATCGTACCTGCAACCGCTGCTGGTCCTATCTATCATCCCGTTCGGAGCATGCGGAGCGATCTTTGGCCACGTCATCCAGGGCCTACCGTTCACACTGTTCAGTATCTACGGGCTCGTCGCGCTGTCCGGAATCGTCGTCAACGACTCCATCGTCCTGATCGACTTCATCAACCGCCGCATCGCCGACGGCCTCTCCCTTCAAGAAGCCATAATCGACGCCGGTCGTCGCCGCTGTCGACCCGTTCTCCTAACGTCCTTTACCACCATCGGCGGCATGCTCCCCATCCTGTTGGAAACTTCACGCCAAGCTCAAGTCCTGATCCCCATGGCCACCAGTCTAAGCTTTGGCCTGATCTTTGGAACGGCAATCGTGTTGATTCTCGCTCCTGTCGGTTACTCTCTTTCGTTCAAGCTGAGTGGCCACAACGCCACCTGATAGGCGAATTGCAATTAGATCTCACCCATACATTCATCAAGTGAGTTGAAACGGATGACACGTTTCGGATCGCCAATCATCCCCTGATGATCCACACTACTTAGCAAGCAGATCACTTCTGAACCCTATTTCAAACTCGGATGTGGAAGGTGATTTCGCCGATCGCAGGTGAATGCATGTGACGAAACCGTATACGCAATCCGCTGTGGCAGTTAAGCTTGCAGCCCGGCATATTTCACGCGGAAAAATGCAAAGAGCGCGCAGTTCTAGGCGATTCCGTGCGTAGTGGTATACCGCCTTCAAAAATCATCCACCTAGTTGTTGACGCACCGATGCTCTGCATTCGATCCCTAGCTACTCTTCTCATGTTTCTAGTAATGGCGTCGGCGTGGGGTGAGACGCCAGCGTTGCATCAACTGCTTGAACGAGCTGACCCGGCCAATATCGCGGCGGAGGCTCGTCTCCGTGGCAATCCGAATCGCGGTGCCTTGGTCTATTTCAAATCGGCTGCCGGCTGCGTTCAATGTCATCAGGGTACCGCTGGTCAGAATTCACCACTCGGTCCAGATCTATCGCGACTTGGCGAAGGAATCACGGACGTTCATTTGGTGGAGGCGTTGCTGCATCCGTCCAAGTCCATCCGCAAGGGATTTGGGACCGTTCAAATTTTGACATTCGATGGTGATATCAAGTCCGGTATGTTCGTTCGTGAAGACGACGAGACACTTGTGCTTCGTGATGCCGGAAACTTGCAGGCCGAAATTGTGATCGCGAAGCACGATATCGAAGTGCGCAGCGAGAAGACGGTATCGATGATGCCCGGCGGACTGATGGCGACACTCGGTTCACAGCGAGACATCCTTGACCTGTTCAGTTACTTGTTTGCAATTCAGGCGGGCGGTCCTGATCGCGCCCATGAGCTGAAGCCAAACGAAGATCAATTGATTGTCGTGGACGACGCTGCCAACCTGAACCACGCTGGCATCTTACGGCGCGTCGAAAAGTCCAACGCCAAAGGCGGAAAGCAGATTTTCGAGGCGTCGTGCGTGCAATGCCACGGAGCAGACGGGAATACGCCGTCGCTGGCCACAGCAAGGGCATTTGGCAAACAAAAACTGAAGTTTGGTGCTGATCCCTACAGCATGTTTAAGACGCTGTCCAATGGCAACGGCTTGATGGCAGCGACCACTGCGCTGTCGCCGATCGAACGTTACGAAGTCATTGGCTACATTCGCAATCGCTTCATGAAAGACTCGAATCCCGAATATAAGCCGATCACAGACGACTATCTGAAATCACTGCCAACCGGGACGGACATGGGAGACTTCAAACCGGATCCAGATCGTGACTATGGCCCGGCGCTGGCGTCTCAATTGGGGCGTGACGTCAACAGTGCCCTCACCGTCAGTCTGGGCGACCAGACGATCGCCTACAACTTGCACACGATGGACCAAGCGGGCCTATGGGCAGGTGGTTTTCTAGACGTGGATCAAACTCAGCACAAACGGGGCCGTGGAGAAGGTTATGCGCAGCCCAAGGGGAATCCGGTGCCCGCATTGGCGACTTGGCAGTGGGGCCATGACGCATCGCTCGACTACCCGACCGATGACTTGCTGCCACGCGGTCCGCTGCCAAATCGCTGGCTGGACTATCACGGTCACCATCTGCACGGTGATCAGATTGTTCTTTCCTATGCGATTGATGGACGCGAAATACTAGAAGTTCCTTCCGCGATCGACGGTGAAACCGCCGTACGTCAGACGCTGCGAATCAGCCCTGGCAAGTCTCTCGTTTTGGCCATCGGCCCGCAGCAACCTCAAATCACCGGAGACACCACAGGCGTCACATCAACACTTGATGAGCAGCAGCGATGGGTGGTGCGAATTCCCCGCGACAAAGATGCTCGTGTGATCGACATCGTACGGTTTGCCGACGCCGAATCGGATTCCTCAACGCGCAGGGATCTTAACCTGGAGCGGGTCGATCCGGCCAAGATGATCGAAGGCGGCGACTTGCGGTGGCCACAAACGCTCGAAACGGTCGGATACCGCGGCTTTCAAGACAGCGCCTATGCCGTCGATACGATTTCCATTCCTGAGTCGTCGCCTTGGAACACTTGGTTTCGCACATCGGCGATCGACTTCTTTCCGGACGGCCGACTCGCCGTTGCCACCGTCGGTGGAGATGTTTGGATCGTTTCGGGTGTTGACGACGAATTGATGAACCTGAGGTGGAAGCGGTTTGCCGGTGGTATGTACGAACCGTTCGGGATCAAGGTTGTTGATGGACTGATCTACGTGACATGCCGAGACCGGCTGACGCGTTTGCACGATTTGAACAACGATGGAGAGGCCGATTTCTATGAGAACTTCAGTGCGGACACGGATGTGTCGACCTACTTTCATGCGTTCAACTTTGATTTGCAAACCGACAGCCAAGGCAATTTTTACTATGCAAAGGCTGGTCAGTACACGGACTACAAATTGGCCGGCGCGATCGTGAAAGTCTCACCGGATGGCAAGACGCGTAGTATCGTTTGTACCGGACTGCGGACGCCAAACGGGATGGGCATTCTTCCCGATGACCGGCTAACCGTTAGTGACAATCAGGGCACTTGGATGCCGGCGTCGAAGGTCAACTTGGTGAAGCCGGGTGGATTCTATGGCTACGTTCAAAATAAGAAGGGTGGCGCGTGGGCGCCTGATGGAGGTCGCATCGACGTCAAGAAAGTTGTGCCACCGAAAACGTTCGATCAGCCACTGATTTGGATGCCACAAGAGGTCGACAACTCGTCGGGCGGCCAAGTGTTTGTCGATGACTCTCGCTGGGGGCCGTTGGCGGGACGTCTTCTGCACACGAGCTTTGGACAAGGAAGTTTGTTCTATCTGATGAAGCAGGAAATCGGTGGCGTTGAACAAGCCTCACTCGTCAAGTTTCCGCACGACTTCGACACCGGAATCATGCGCGGCCGTGTGAATCCCGTCGATGGTCAACTCTATGTCACAGGACTCAACGGATGGAACGACAACGGTCGCGCGGGACTCGCCGACAAAGGGATCTACCGCGTCCGGTACACGGGCAAGCCGCTTCGTATGATCGAGAACTGCCAAGTTGAATCGGGCGGTCTTCGCATTCAATTCAACTTCCCCGTCGATTCATCCTCAGCAACCGATGTTGCCTCGTACGTCGCCCAGCAGTGGAACTATAAGTGGACCGAGAATTATGGATCGGACCACTACCACCCCGAAACCCGAGAGCCGGGTGAACAGTCAGTGGTAATTTCGAACGTCGAACTATCGGATGATCGCAAGTCGGTGCTATTGAAGATCCCGAGGCTGCGCCCCGTCAATCAGCTGCGTTTGCAAGTGAATGTCAAGGATGAGTCCGGGGCAACGTTCAGCGAAGACATTTACTGGACCATTCACAGCGTCGCTGCACCGAACGCCAGGCGTTAGACTTCAATGTGGGAGAGTGTTCTAGGCTCGTCGATTTAGAAATGATAGGCTGGAAGCCCCGCTTACTTCTTCGGTTTGCCCTTGCCAGGTTTGCCGACAATCGCCGTCCTGTTCTGTTTGAAACCTGCCGCATCACGCTTGGCGATCAGTTGCGCCAGTAGCATCTTCACGACCG
The DNA here is from genome assembly GCF_007860125.1 of Rubripirellula tenax. NCBI lineage: Bacteria > Pseudomonadati > Planctomycetota > Planctomycetia > Pirellulales > Pirellulaceae > Rubripirellula > Rubripirellula tenax. The sequence goes on along the minus strand of NZ_SJPW01000002.1, from coordinate 1,088,611 downwards.
AGGCATGCTCAGGATTTTTTGCCTGGTTCGTGAATTCGTCCGGGTCGTTTTTCAGGTCGTACAACTCCAGACCTTTCTCGCCAAAGCCCCACTGTGTGAAACGCCAATTCGCTGTGCGAATGGATTCCCCGCCGCTGCGGCTAATCGTGAAAGCCTGCTCCTTTGTCCAAGTGGGTGACTCAGTATCAACGAGCAGCGGTTTCAGGCTCGTTCCCTGAAGGGTATCCGGAGCGGTAAGTTCTGCCAGTTCGGCCAGAGTCGGATAAAGATCGACCAGTTCCGTGATCTTGGTAGTGCCACGGCCGTGCTGATCGTTGAGCCACGGCACACTGATGATAAACGGCACGCGCGTGGCCTCTTCGAACAGGTGCTGCTTCTGGAATTTGTGGTGATGCCCCAGGAGGTAGCCGTGGTCGCTGGTGAAGACGACAATCGTATTCTCCGCCAAACCTTTTTCCTCCAGAGCATCCAGGACGCGTCCGACCTGGGCGTCCATGTAGGAAACGCTGGCGTAGTAAGCCTGTAGCAGCCCTTGGTGCAGTTCCGGCGTCACTCCGTACGTTGTGCTGTTTCTTTTGTAGTCGCGGATGATTCCCGGCACGTCGTCCAGGTCATTCTCTGGCACAACCGGCGTTTCCATTGCGTTGCGATTGTACTGGTCGAAGTACTTCTTTGGTGCCACGAGCGGAACGTGCGGTCGCACGAATCCCACGGCCAGAAAAAACGGATCGTCTTTCACTTGGTCAAGGATCTCGATGGCGCGATCTGCTGCCATACCATCGGCGTGTTCGCTGTCTCCGTCGGATGCAACAACTCCAGTGAAGGTTTGCGATCCTCTGTCTTTCGGCGACCAATTTGTCAGTTCACCTGGAGCGGTTTGCTCCAGAGCTTTGACGTTGATCGCTTCGTCCCATGAGAAGGGGTCATCGCTTTCCGCTGTTCCGGCGATGATCTCAGACGGAATCCGCATGTGATAAATCTTGCTGACTCGTCCCGCGTAGTAGCCGTTGTTGCGAAACGTCTGAGACAGCGTTACTACATTGGGCATGCTGCCTCGCAAGGTGCCTTCATTGCCCAGCGTCAAATTCGAATACGGATAGAGGCCGGACATGATCGACGCACGCGACGCGCCACAGACCGGATACTGACAGTGCATGTTCTCAAACTTGACACCGCGCTGGGCGAGGCGATCGAGGTTCGGTGTTTTGCATTGCTTGTGCCCAAAACCACTCAGAGCGGTATTCAGGTCATCGGCAATCAGGAACAGGACGTTCGGCTTCTCAGCACATGCCGGTCGTTGCGGAATCAGTGTCGTTGCAATCAGGGTAAAGATTGTCAGGCAGATCGTTTTCATCTTTTGCTTTCTTTTCGATTGAATGGGAGAGACTCATTCCTTTTTCAGCAACATGGACGCAATGTCCATTTGCAGCAATTGCTGTCAACTGGCGCTGTTGGCAATCATGTATGGGGAATGGGACTTGAGCTTCTTGTTCATGGCAAGTCTAAATCCGCCCGTACAATCTCCGGTTACGACTTAGAATCTGCTTGGCTTCGGTACCCGTGATCGAAGTCGGTTCGTTCATCGAAAGGGATGACGCTTCCTACCTAAGATGCATCAACGCATCCTTGGCCGCTGTGCCGAGGAACAGCGTGTCTGTGCCGACGGTGATCAGTGTGTAGTTCTGTTCAAGAAACGGCTGTACTGCACGCGCGGACACTCCAAAAACCCCAAGCGGCATGTTGGCCGATAGGCATGAAGTGGTCACACGATTGATCGCATCTGTTACAGTTGAATCGTCGAACAAGCCCACTTTCCCAAGGCTGGCTGAAAGGTCGTAGGGGCCGAGAAAGACCGCGTCGATTCCGGGAACTCTTACGATCTCATCAATGTTTTCGACCGCTTCGGCATGCTCCGCTTGGACGATCACTGCAACTTCATCATTGGCGGACGCTAGGTACTCTTGAAATCTCGCTCCGTATCCCTGAGCGCGTCCGAGACCGATACCGCGTCGGCCTTCTGGCGCATAGCGCGCGAAGCGAACGACATCTCGCGCCTGCTCCGCTGTGTTGACCAAGGGAACAACGATTCCTTGAGCGCCAAGATCCAGAACCTTCTTAATGGGAACCTCATCGCAGGAAGGCACACGTACAACACAAGGGATGCGGTGCCCCACTGCTTGCAGAATCGCCAAAATATCCGGAGTCTCTAGCGGAGCATGTTCACTATCGAGGAACAACCAATCGAATCCACAGTCAGCAATAATTTCGGCTGTTGCAGCGTTGGGCAGCGTGATCATGGTGCCGATCAGTTTCTTGTGGTCGATCAGACGCGATCGGAAAGAATTTGTCATCGTTGTTTTTGTCCGTTGTAATGGTTAACTATCTGTACGTTTCAAGATCAGTACCCAATCTTCCTCGCGTTCCGAAGGAGGGTCCCCCAGTTTGCTCCAGTCGCCTGCCGTTTGCATAATGAACGGCCCGTCAAAGTCGCCGGTGCGCGGGTTGAACCAGCGTGCTTGAAACTCGCCACGCGCTGCGCGCATATCGAGCCGTCCTGTGCTGGTCGCGGATGGAAAGTAGATGGCGTAGACCACATTGGGCTTATGAAATACTTGAGCACCCAGCTGAAAAGATTTTCCCGAGCCCAGTCCGACTTCCAGTGTCGATTCACCTTCGACCAACTCATCTGCCGGTGACATCTCCCAGAACGGCAGGTGATTCTCTATGAACGTTCGTGCGATCGCGACGGACTTCCACAAAGCCTGCAGGTCGGGCGTCTTGAATGATTCTGTTCCGAGCAGGTCTTCGAGGATGAATTCGATTTGACCTCCCGACAGCAGGGTGGGCCAGAGTTTTTGTTTGCGATGCAATTCGGGCCGGTTGAATGGTTTCCAGGAGGCGTTTTGTCCGACGTCGAGCGTGAACTCATCCATTGATATTGGCAAAGGACGACCAGCGGCGGCGGTCGCCTTACGGAAGTCCTCCACCAGCGTATCGATGCGACGTTGATTCAGCTGGATCGACGTCATCCCAAAGCGTTTGTCACCGAATATGAATTCCAAAGCCTTCAGTGGATCGTGGGCTGAGTGAACGGTGATCGGATGACCGTAGGAATCCACCGCGCCGACATAGTCAGCAAACGAACGAATTCGTTCGGGACCCAGGTCGAAGTCAACATTGTATTCCTCGCACAAGTTCCAGCCGAGCGCATTGTGATGGCCGAACCGGGCGATCATTTCGCGATAGTACAGTTTCCGTTCAATGCCAAGCTCACCGTCATCGAGCTCGCTTTTATTGGCTTCTTCGGCTTCATTGAAGACGAAGTGCAAATTGATCCCTTGTCGCTGAGCGTGCGAGAAGACCGCTTCCCATTGCCGTAGCTTGCTCAAGTCGAAGTGACGGTTGTCGTCCGTTGGGCTTCCTTTCCGAGCTGGCTTTCCGGTCCAAGGCCACACGTCGTCGCCATCGCCACCGATGTTCATCGTCAGGAAGTACAGACTGTTGACCCTCTGATCAGAGAGGCTGTTCAGGGCACCGATGATTGCTTTGCCACTACCGTTGTTCCAGTCAGGATCGCCATCTTTCCAATCGGAAGCGTGGTCGGCGTAGCGATGATTTGCGGGTGTGTTGTCGAATCCAGCGTAGGCAAGGAAGTTCTCGGGGCTGTCGACACCGCCGCGAATCCAATGCGGTCCATCGCGAAATTTTAGGTAGTGACCACCGACGTACTCCAGACGGCCCCACTTCAAAAAGCCGGGCGCCGATGCATCACTAGGCTGGACCACGATTGTTCCGCGGTCGCCATCCAGTTTGACTGCTTGGCCAGCGTCGTCCGCCAGCGAGACGGCAACATTGGGGCCATGTCGGAGCGAGGTCTTGTAGTTCCAGACGCCTTGCTCATCCGGAGTGAACATGACTGTCCACTGGTTCCCTGATTCACCACCGTTTCCATCACCATCGAAGTAGCCGGGAACATCATAGATCTGGTGGGATGGACCGGTGAATCGAACCTGAAGTCGATAGTCGAGGAAAGGGTTTGGTTCGTTGTCGGTTTCGGAAGCCTTCGGTCCACTGAACGAGAGGGACAGCGGTTGCCACGCCACGAACTTATCGCGACCGACTTTCTGAACGTCCGCCAGCGGTTTGGTAGTCACCAATCGGGATTCCTCGGCAATCGCGTTGAAGCGCTGGTCGGGTACGCGAGTGATAACGATCCGATCCAGACTGAAACGCTGTGCCCGTCCAGAAACGACCAATCGATATTGCTCGCCCGCCTTGAACTTGTAGCGAACCGTCTTGATGGCATCGTGGTCGCCAACCACCTTGCTAGACCAGTTTTTCCAATCCAGTTCGGCGGCATTCCCCCAAAACTTCGTGTCTTTCTTGAGCCAATCCAGCGGCAGCGTCGCGTCAGCGGATTCGTAGTCACCTTCGACTCGAAAGTAGCAGTCATTACACATATCACTGCGTGCGGTGACTCCATCCTCTCCCGTCAATCGTTTGTGGGATCGAATCGAGATCCAATAATCGCCCGGCGTGTTGATGCGAAAGTCGTAGTTCAAGGGTGAATTCGGAGCACCGACGCCGGGGTTGTTGCCCATGAATTCCAGATAGCTGGTGCCAGTGAATGGTGTCAGTGTCGTGCGATTTTTCCATTCACCGAGAGGCGACGATGTGCTTTCCATTTCGATGATGACGGTTCCGTCGACCTCGTCAAAAACTTTGGATTCAGCAGGTGGAAGTGCAAAATCTTTCAGCAATTGCGGCGGTCCGCTGAGCGATTCGTCATCTCCGATTTCTTTCATTCGCTCAGAAACCATCGCTCGCAATTCTGCCAGTTTCGCCGCATGGTCCGGCAAGCCCGCAAGATTTTTCTGCTCGAATGGGTCCGCTTCAACCTGATAAAGCTCTTCTGCAGGACTGCTGTGATAGTCGTGCAGGAATGCGGCCGCCTTCGGGTCCGTTTTGGCTGCGTCGATGTACGATTGCCAGTGGTGGCCGGCGTGCGCCCAATGACCGTCGATCCGCGGGGATTCTTTGGCCCAAACGTCCGTGTGGGTGGTGTAGGCGAACTCGGGGTGCAGGTTGCGGATGTATTTCCACTTGCCCACGCGGACACTGCGAATCGGGTAGACGTTCTTGTCCTTATCACCTTTGTGCGTCGCGAAGATCACGTCGCGATGCTTGTCGGTTTCCCCCAACAGCACCTTGGAGAACGACCGTCCGTCGATTCCTGCGGGCGACGTCCCACCGGCCAAGTCGATCAGTGTCGGCATCAGGTCAATCCAACTGACCATCGCATCGGTCGTTGTGCTGGGTTTGATCTTTCCAGGCCAGACGGCAATCAACGGAGTACGGATTCCCGTTTCGTAAAGCGACCATTTCGCGAACGGCCACGGCATCCCATGATCAGACGTGTAAACGACCACGGTATTGTCCACGTCCAGGTATTTGGCGATCAGCTCTCGAGTTTCTCCGACGCGACGGTCAATGTCCTCGGCTCCTTCGACGTATCGCGTCATTTCCACTCGGGCTTCGGGCGTATCAAAGATCTTCGGCGGAATGACAACGTCTTCGGGAGCGATTCGGGCTTCTTCTTTGGGCGGCCATGCGGTGTGAGTGTCGGTCCAGCCCAGGAACAGTGCCAACGGCGGGGCGTCTTCGGGACGCTGCTCGAGAAACGATTCCACCTGATCCAGGGTCATGGTTTGTTGCAAACCGCCACCGCCGAGAAACTTGACACCGTCGGGAACGTACTGCCCATAGTGCTTCGGACCGGAGTGCCCGACTTTGCCATGAAAGACCACTTCGTAACCTTGTTCCAAAAGCGTCGGCAACAGCGAGCGGACACCGGGCTTGAGTTCAAACTCGTGGTTGCCAACGATGCCATTGCTGTACGGCATACGTCCGGTGAATAAAGCCGCGCGGCTGGGCGCACATGCCGGCGACGCGACATAGGCATTGTCGAATCGGATTCCTTCTTCCGCCAATCGCTGAAGGTTGGGCGTTTGAAACTCGTTCGCGCCATAGACGGATGAGTGATACACACCATGATCGTCCGCAATGGTGATCACGAAGTTAGGCGGTTTTGCGACGCAAATGGTCGCATGGATGATCAAGCTGAAGAGCATCAGCGGAAGAAACGATTTTCTCAAAACGGTTGAATTCATAGGGGGCACTTTTGAAACTGGCGTCTATCGCCGTAGATGGTTCAGTTGGAAGTCTGCGTTCACCGCGTTTGTCGCAGCAACGAATGTCTTTTTCGATGCGTGTTTATTCGGGGGACTTTTTTAAGCGGAGCGTTACCGGGCCGATCAGACCCGAGGGCAGCAGCGGATCAGTCGGTTTCCAATGCGAGTGAACGACAAACGTTTTCCGTGCCACGTCCGCTGGCGTCGGAATTGTGTCGCTCAACCACTTTGGCCATGGATTCCCGTGCGAGGGAAACCGCTCGTCGCCGATCAGCCGGTTGACCCAAAGATTCGTGACTTCGATCTCAAGCAGGTTGGTTCCCGTTTTGGCACCTTCGGTCACATCAACTTGAAATGGCGGCTTCCACACCGACCCCATCGATTTCCCGTTGAGAGATGTTTTTGCAATGACGCCGACCTCGCCAAGGTCCAAAACAATGCGAGATTCCATCGAAGCGAGATCGAATGAAGTTTGATACGTTGCGGAGCCCGAATAGTATTTGATTTTTTCGTCGGCGTTTTCGTGCCAAGACTGCAATGAGTCAACCGAGATCGGTTCCTGCGGTCCCCATTCCGGATCAAACCGGATCGTCCACTCGTTCAAGGTTTGGAGTGTTTTGAATGTTGAATAGCGAGTCGATCGGCTCTTTTGCGTGGTTGGTTCTCGGAAAACGACAAACAGTGATTCCAGGGGTGCCAGTGTCATTTGAACTTGCGTGCGGCCATCGGAAGTGAGCTTCCAGTTCGGTGCCTCAATGACGCCTCCGGTGATCGGATTCCAGAGTTCGGGGCCTTTGCCAGTGACTCGAAACGTTGCTTCAATTTCCCGCTGGCTGTCTAGCTGGTTGGCAACAAAGTAATAGTCGTCGGCGTCGATTCGGTGCCGGTTAAAAACCATGTCTTCTGGCAATTCACAATCGGCAACCAGCGAGGTAGCCGCCTCTGTGAATTCATTCGACGCGCGAATCAAGTGCGTGTCCCAATACTGTTTGGCGAGGGACTCGATGGTTTCGTCTTCCTCGGCATGGTCTTCTAGGGAGGGAGACCGCAGTGGTCGCGGTGCAAAGATCGCGGCACCATCGTCGGCGAGACGCCCCAACGTCGCAACGTGATCCGCGGTCATTAAATCGGCACGCTTAAGCACCAGCATTTTGTACCGAGTATCCAAGAGCGTGCCTTCGTAGGTCACACGAATATCGCCGGTTTCGTCGACCGACAGTCGGCCCAGTGAACCCATGCCGCCCAGGTCGACCTTCAAACCCGGAATCGGCTTGATATCCGGTCGCTCGACTGGGCCTAGGAAATTATTGAATCCCCGTTCATCGCCGTAGAGTGCGAGCACATCGGCTTGGAAGGTTCCCGCCTGCATCAATGCTTGGCATCGAGCGATCGAGTCCATCCACGAGCGTGATTTCATGAACCAGGTGTTGTTGCGATGGAAGTTGCCGCCGAAACGTCCCATGGACATTCCGGGCAACACATCGTCATCGAACGGTTGGTGCGCGAAGGTATGCAAGTAATAGCGGTTGACTCCTTGTGCCATGGCCCAGTCACCGTATTTCTTCAGCGTGTAGGGGTGCGCGGTCCAATCACCTTTCAAACTCGTGAACGCTTCCGCGCCGACCACATGCCGACCTGAAAGATGCGCGCCGCCGGGAACGACTTGACTTGTCCATTGCCACAAATTGCGGACGGGGCCCCGCCAAAATTCAGTCATGGGCACGTCCGCAAGCAGCGTGGTGGCGGTGGCGTCGAACGATCCGCTTCCATACGGCTCAATCGCCAACTGCAACCCGTGGTCATGACACTTCTCGGCGTAGTAGCCAAAGTAGTTTTCGTGCATCAACTCGGCCACCGTCTTGCGAAGGTCCCACAGGACGCGTTCGGTGGTGGTGCTATCGTCGATCGGGCGCCCCGACAGACAGACGAGGTACGGTGTGATGTCGTAGCCTCGGCGCGATGCAAATTCATCCGCCATCGCATCCGTCCAGTTTTGCATTCCGACTTCATAGCTGTCGATCAGAATGGTCGTGAAGGCTGGGAGTCGACTGGCGTCGGCAATGACTTTTTCAATCAACGCATCCCAATGAACCTCTGCCGCTGCTCGACTGAGTTTGTCGATTTCCAGTCCGACCCCGCCGCGAGACCCCGGCTTGTTCATCGCTCGAGTCGACGCGTAGCCCACTCGCATGATGATCCATTCGCCGGCGGGCGGATTCCAGTCGAGCTTTCCGGATTCGTCCATTTTGCTGGTCAGATTGACAATGGAATCACGCCGGATGATCGCCCTGGTGGGAGCTTCGCGATGATCGGGGGAAAAATCTTCCGCTTTGGCTTTCGATACCAGGAGTGCCTTTTCTTCCCAATTCGCAATTCGATACTTCAGGTTCGCCGGTGCGGGAAACGCCAGCACTGCGATGTCGCGATAGAAATCGTTTGGCTTTCCCTTGGCATCTTTGCGTTGTGACTCGCGAAGTTCGGGCGTCGCCAGTTGAATGTTGGGTGTGCGATCTTTGGCTGCGGCGGCAACCGTCGCTTCGCTCCAAACGAGCGTTTTCATCGAGTCCTCCGGCGTGACCCAGGGGCCGCCACTGCTGGACCACCCCGACGCATTGTTGAAACCCGCGTCCAGCCCCAGACGATCGGCTTCTGCAAACGCAAACTTCAGCAGTTCGTGATACTTCGGCGAGTTGTAAACGATCGGTCCGGCGGGCATCGCGGCACCCACATCAAATTGCTGATAGCCACCAAGACCGACCGCCTTCATCGCTTCGAGGTCTTTTGTGATTCCGGCTTTGGACACATGCCCGTTCATCCAGTGCCACCAAGTGTAGGGGCGAGCGGCATCGGGCGGATTGCGGAAAGTCGCTTCGACCGGGGACTGTGCGATCGGGGACTGTGCGATTGCCGATGCGCTCAAGGCGACATGAATCGCCAAGACAAACGCGAGCGCGCCGGAGAGTTTCATCATCGTATGGTCTTTAGCTGTGGAAATGGTTTGGACTCTCTTGTTATCGAGAGGGACTCATCTTGTCGGTGGGCTTGGACACATCAAGTACAACAGGCAACGGGAAGTCTTTCAGGAAACGTGGCTTGCCGCTGAGGGATTGGTCATCGCCGACTTCCCGCATTCGTTTGGAAACCATGGCTCGCAGTTCCGCCAACTGCTCGGCGTGTTCGGGCGATGCCGCAAGGTTGTTTTGCTCGAACGGGTCATCCGCGATTTGATAGAGTTCTTCGGCGGGATTACTGTGATAGTCGTGCAGGAACGCCGCGGCGGCTGGGGCGGTCTTGGCGGCTTCGAGGTAGGACGGCCAGTGCTTGCCGCCGTGGCTGGGAGCTCCCGGCTTGCGTGGCCCGGCTGTGCCGAGCACATCAGTATGAGTCGTAAATGCGAACTCGGGATGCAGGTTCAAAATGTACTTCCAATGGCCAACACGCACCGAGCGAATCGGATACACGTTCATGCCCTTGTCGCCCTTGTGCGTGGCAAAGATTGCGTCGCGATGTTGATCGGACTTGCCGTACAGAACATCGGCAAACGATTTGCCATCGATATCCTTGGGAAGTCCGCCACCTGCTAGGTCGATCAATGTCGGCATAAGATCGATCCAACTGACCATCGCATCAGTCGTCGTTCCCGGTCGAATTTTACCGGGCCAAGCGACGATCATCGGTGTGCGAATTCCGGTTTCGTAAAGCGACCATTTGGCGAATGGCCAACAGAAACCATGGTCGGATGTGTACATAACCAAGGTGTTGTCGGCATCCAAGTACTTCGCGATCAGTTCCCGCGTTTCTCCAAGTCGGCGGTCGATCCGTTCGGCCGCTTCGACGTACCGCGACATTTCGGCCCGAGCCTGGGGCGTGTCGTAGATGCGAGGTGGAATCACAACATTGGCGGGTTCGACGCGAGCTTCCCGCTGAGGCGGCCAAACTGAATGCGTGTCGGTCCAACCCAGGAACAGTGCCAGCGGCTTGGCGTCTTTCGGCCGATCTCGCAAGAACGCTTCGACACTCGTCAACGTTCGGATGGGGCGACGTTCGTCTTTGTCCAGTCGCTTCACTTCGTCGGGAACATAGGCCCCGTGATGCATCAGCCGACCGTGGCCGACTTTTCCATGGAATGCGACTTCATAGCCCTGTGCGATCAGTTGTGGCAACAACGATTCAACGCCGGGTTTCAGTTCAGTCTCGTGATTGCCGACGATCCCGTTGCGGTAGGGCATCAGTCCAGTGAACAAAGCCGCTCGGCTTGGCCCACATGCCGGCGAGGCCACGTACGCATTGTCAAACCGAATGCCGTCGGCAGCCAGTTGTTGCATGTGGGGAGTCTGGAATTCAGGCGATCCATAAACAGACGAATGATGGAAGCCGTGATCGTCCGCGATCGTGATCACGAAGTCCGGCGGCTTGGCAACACAGATGGTCGCCGAGACCATCAGGCCAAAAAACACCAGCGGAAACAGTGATTGTCGTTGGGAGATGCGGTTCATTGAATTCAGTTGGATTCCGCCTGGTTGAGTTTTCCAACAGGACGTGCGTTGGTCGAAATTTCGGCACCGCGTTTCGCAGCTTCCGCCTTTAGTCGTGCTGCGATTTCGGGATGTTTTTCCCGGACGTCGGTCGTTTCGTAGGGATCCGCCTCGAGGTCAAAGAGCGCGGTTTCGAATTCGCCGACCGGACGGGTTCGATGGTTCGTCGGACGATTGTCGTATCGCTTGGGAGGTTGGTCACCGGATCCCAAGAACAGTTTCCATTTGCCCTGTCGAATTGCGTCCAGTCGCCCCGTTTGGCTCCATCCGTAGTACAGTTGGGTCTCACGTACCGGAGCGGGATGGGCGTCAAACAACAGACTTGAAATGTCAGACCCATCAATCGGTCGTGCCGGATCCAAGTCCGCCGATGCCAAGTTTGCGACCGTTGGCAAGATATCGATGGTGCCTGTGATCTGACGACAGGTCGTTCCTGGCCGGATTTTTCCCGGCCAACTCATCACAGTGGGGACGCGAACACCGCCCTCGTGAGTGCTTCCTTTGACGCCACGCAACTTTCCAGCGGGATGATGGGCGGGACCGTTGTCGGAGGTGAAAATGACCAGAGTGTTTTCGGCAAGTCCTAGTCGGTCGATCGTGTCGTTGATCTGCCCCACTGACCAATCAATTTCTTCGATCGCGTCGCCCAAGATTCCCATCGTGCTTTTGCCTTTGAATTCTTCCGACGCAAACAAGGGCGTGTGAATCATCGGGTGCGGCAAGTAGACGAAGAATGGTTCGTCTTGATGGTCGGTGATGAAACGAATGGCACGCTCGGTAAACCGTTTGGTGAATTGCGATTGGTCGGGTTCGGTTTCGGCGATCCTGTCGTTTTCATAAAGGGGAAGCGGCGGAGCTTTTCCCTTCATGTAGTCGTCCGTCATGTTGTTGCTGTACGGAATGCCGAAGTACGTATCGAATCCTTGCTGATTGGGAAGGAATTCGGTTTGATGTCCGAGATGCCATTTTCCAATGCAGGCCGTTGCATAACCTTTGGCTTTCAACAAATTGGCGAGGTTCGTTTCGTCTGGGTTGAGTCCGATCTCTGAAGTCGGCTGCAAGACCGATGGCATTGAAATACGAGCGTGATAGCATCCCGTCAACAAACTCGCCCGCGACATCGTGCAAACGGGACTGGCGTAGAATTCGGTAAACGTTCGCCCCCGCTGTGCCATCGCCTCAATGTTCGGTGTGCGAAGAATTTCGTTGTCGAACGGGCTGACGTCGCCGTACCCCATATCGTCAATGAAGATGAGGACAATGTTCGGACGTTCGGCTGCTTGAACAGACAACCCGCAGGCAAGCAGTGCTGTAAGAATGAAATTCCGCATGGTCGGCACAATGGATCAGGTAGAGGGGTGGTGAATGTCAATGATTGCGATGACGCAAAAAGATCTCGCGTATAGGAATGTCGTTCGCCGCTTCGGCAACATAGACGGCACATCCATCGAGGTCGTCAATTTTCGCCGTGACCGTCACTCGCTGTGGCGAACGCCAATTGGTTGGCGTGAATGTGAGTGACGTGGGTGCCAGTTCGATGCTCTCGACACCGCTTCGCTTGTGGAAATTGACCGTCAACGGCCCATCCGGAGCCACATTCATGGCAATCGTAAAACTGCTCGTTTCGCCAGAAGCGATGTTCAGATAGGGCTGGTCAATTGATGTGATGATCGACTGCCGCGTCGCGGGCTCCAGCATCGGTGAATCCGAACGGATTCTTGCATTGGTTTTGTCCATTTGTTGCTTCATCGCAATGGATCGTTCCGGATGCGAGTCGCTGACATCATTAAGCTCGCTTTGATCTTTTCCGATATCAATCAATCGGTTTGAAAACTGTTTGAGACCTCGGTCGCTAATCGCGACAATTCCTTTGCCTCGATCGTGAGGAACAAAGGGACGTGGTGAAGTCACCGCAGGAAGCCCCGTCAGGAACGGCCAGACATTGAAACCGTCCAGTTCACGGTCACTGGGGATTTCGGCACCGGCAATGTCCGCGAACGTTTTCCACCAGTCCAGCCCGGTGACCGGTTCGGATGAAATCGCATTCTTTGGAACGACGCCCGGAAACCGCACGATTGCAGGGACTCGAGTGCTTCCTTCGTAAGCTTCAAATTTCGCGCCGCGGTAGGGATAGCCGGTGCCCGAGATGCCGGGAACGCCTTGTCGTGCTTTGGGATGATTCGACCATGATCCATTGTCCGACGTGAAGACGACCAGAGTTTGGTCGGCAATGCCAAGTTCATCGAGATGCTTGAGCATCTGTCCGATGCGATGATCGAGTTCGTGAACGACATCGTGGTAGTCGCTCGAAATCTCAACGGTGTCGGTCGTGCGATCGCCTTTCAGGTAACGACGTTTGCCAAGCAACTTGTCGACGCTGCCCACGAAATCAGGATGAGCAACGTTACGATAGTGTGGCTGATGGCAAGCAAAGTAAACGAAGAACGGATCGTCGTGAGGTTTTTCGATGAACGCCATCGTTTTCTGCGTCAGTCGCAACAACTCCGTCTCACGCTGCCCCGAACTCGGTTCGTAGAGATCAAAGCCATGCAGCGTCGGCTGATGCTGTTCTGCTTTCCCAAGATGCCACTTCCCAAATGCGGCCGTGCGATAGCCAACGCTCTTGAGCATTTCCGGAATCGTGTTTTCTCGACTGGGGATTCCCGCGTCCATCTTATTGCTGATGATGCCCCCGAGCCCAAATCGCGAAGGTGTTCTTCCGGTCAACAAGGCGAGACGAGAGGGAGAACAAACAGACGAGGGCGAGTGATAGCAGGTCAGCTTGACGCCTTGTTGGGCCAGGGCATCCAAGTTCGGCGTGATTGAGATAAGCTTCCCTTTGATGATCTCAGACGCTTGATTGGCGGCTGCGTAGGCGCTCTTTTCGGGATAGGGCGCGGGTGCATCGTCTTCGGCAAGCTGACCTTCGACCAAATCACCAGGGTATCGATAGCAGCCGATGTCGTTGTAGGCCAAGTCGTCCACGTAAAACAGCAAGATGTTCGGCCGTTGGGGATCAGTGGCCGATGCCGATCCAGTCATCAGCAAAACCAAGTACGCGCCAACAATGCCATGGATGAACAGACAGCGGTTTGTCATTGCGGTGATGAAGGAAAGCACGGTGATGGTTCGTTTTATTGCAATTTTATGAAGGGAACAGTCGATCACTTTTTCGCCAACGCCCAGGCTGCGGCGATCTGAAACTCTGGTGAGGAATCGGAAAGTGCTTGCAATTACTCGGGCTGCGACTGGGCGACTGCCTGAACTCGCGACACCATCGCTGTCAAACCAAGCCAGCAAAAGAGCACAACGAAAATTGTTTGATGAGGTGCGTTGTTTTTTATCTTCATTGTTTTACCGCTGCTTTGGGACCGTCGTAGTCGAAGGTAAACCAGTCAACATCAACGTGGCCTGCTTCGATTGCGTTTAGCGAGTAAAAGCCTACCAAGTTGGGCGTGAAGCCTGAAAAACGTAGCCGTACTTGGCTTCCAAGCGGCAGGAATGTTTCGCCGTCGAGGCTGTAGGAGAAATCAGCGAGGCCGTCGTCGATGGTGCTGCGGAACCAAATTTCCGACTGCTCGATGCGCGGTCCCTTAACAACCTTGGGCTGCGCGGGATCACCGTGCTTGAAGAACAGCTGTAGGTTTCCGTCTTGTGGTTTCTTGACACCGATGCTGTTGTTCTCTTTCGCCGATACATGAAATCCGCTTTCTTGCCCAGCAACCATGCCTGATAGATCAAACTTGGCGGTGATCACGTTGGCTTTCTGCCCCATCAATCGTTGGCCCAATAAATTCGGCAAATGGTTCAGGCTCTCGGGCGTGCCTTGAAGACTGCGTACGCAAGACTTCAAACGCAGATAGCCGGGCCGCTCGGTCAAAGAGTATCGCTCGACGTGTGGGTTGAAACGCCACAGCCATTGCAGCCCCAATAGCGGGCCGTCGAAATCATCGTCCGATGCTGGCGCTGTTACCGGAAACCCATCGATCGGTTTCTTGTGCTTCCAGACGACTTCACCGATTCCGTCGCCATCGGTGTCGACACCAATCAGTGGCCAGCCGTCTTTCCAGGCTACCGGCTCAAGCATTTGGGGCCGACCGGTATAGCGTTCTTCATCGCTGCCTCGTGCGAGCTGGTGAATGAACCACCATGATCCGTCATCCAGCTTCAGTAATGTCCCTTGCGAGGGACAGCGGTCGGTCCCGTTTCCGTTTTCCATTGCCAAACGAACTTCCCAGGGGCCTGACATTTGTTTGGCTCGCCCGAACGTGGCCATCCGTTGGCGGACACCCTCGTGATCGTGCCAGTGAGCGTTCATGTAGTAGTACCAACCGTCGAACTTGTACAGTTTCACCGCCTCACCGTGCAAATCGCCTTCAACCAAAATTCCTTCGTTCCGATTATCCAGTAGTCGAGTGCCGTCCCAGGACATTTCGTAAATGTATTTACCGTGCGCTGCGAGATAGGCTTTGTTCGTTTCCTGATCCCAGAAGACGCCTGGATCAGTACTGTCGATCGACGCGCCATCCTTGAATCGAATTTCTTTGGGCTCCGACCATTTTCCCTCCATACTGTCCGCTTTGGAATAGACGATTGTTAAGAGCTGACGTCTGTCTTTTCTGTCAGCGGCGCGGTGCAGTTGGTTAAAACACCAGTAGGCAAAATAGTGTTCGCCATTGAAACCAAATGAACCTGCCCAAGTACCACGATTCTCCATCGACTTCTTGTGCCCCATGTCAAACTGATCGCTGTACGTGATGGGTGCCGGCATAATCGTGCTTGAAAACTCCCAGCTCACCAAATCCTTCGACTTGAGGATGATCATGCCAGGCGTTTGATGATTTGTCGAAGACATCATGTAGAACGTATCGCCAACGCGAATCACATCGTTGTCTGGATAGTTGGATTCCAAGACCGGGTTGCGGTAGGTGCCGTCTCCCTGGTCCCCCCAGTTGCCGGTCCGCGACGGATCGACAACGCCCTGGTTCTCATCGCTGGCGGTGGCAACATTCGGTTTCTCAGCAGCGATCGCTGACGGAATGGCAATCGCCAGCAAGAGTCCGGCTTGAAGGACGCGTTTGAAATGATTCATGGGTTCTTTC
This sequence comes from Rubripirellula tenax, assembly GCF_007860125.1. Classification (NCBI taxonomy): domain Bacteria; kingdom Pseudomonadati; phylum Planctomycetota; class Planctomycetia; order Pirellulales; family Pirellulaceae; genus Rubripirellula; species Rubripirellula tenax. The sequence goes on along the minus strand of NZ_SJPW01000002.1, from coordinate 1,072,783 downwards.
GGAGGGTCGGCTCTTTTCCATCGAGGTAAAAGTCGAAGTAGTTTGTGGCCGCTTGCGTCATGCGGCTTGCATCTAGCCCCGGCGGATTGAGTTGTTCCGCCCAGGCGGAAAGCTTTTTACGCAGAGCCGACGCGATCGTTGGATGCTTCGCTGCCAAATTGTGTTGCTCTTCGATGTCCGCATCCAAGTCATACAAGTACTCGCGATCGCCGCCCCGCAGAAGTTTCCAGTTACCTTCGCGGATGGCGGACTGGGCACCCCAGCGCCACGTTAGGAAATTGTGCGGCGCGGCCGTGTTTTTGCCACTCAAGAACGGAATTAAGTTAACGCCGTCCAGATCACCTGGTTTGGTTTGAATTTTGGCCAGCGCCGCAGTCGTAGCGGCCACGTCCAAGGCACTGATTGGGTGTTCGTAAACTTGGCCAGCGGTGATCGTTCCCGGCCACGAGACAACGAACGGTGTGTGCATGCCGCCTTCGGCTAGCATCCCCTTCTCTCCGTTAAGTGGATCGTTGAGCGAACCGTCCCAACCGGGGCCACCGCCGGGCGCATCACGTTTGTAGATTTTCAATGGCGCTCCATTGTCGCCGATGTAAAAGATCAAAGTTTTCTCAGTCAGGTTGTGTTCGGCGAGCGTTGCGGTGATCAGTCCAACCCCGTCATCGACGGCTGACAACATCGCGAGGGCTTGACGTCTGCGTTCGGGCATCTTCCCAGGAAATCGATCGAGGTACTTTCGAGTCGCATCAAGCGGAACGTGCGGAGCTCGATAGGCCACGTACAAGAAGAACGGATTGTCTTTGTAGCGATGGATCAGTGACGCGGCGGCGCGGCTGCATCCATCAACGTGATACATCTCTGGTGGCAGGCTCGACATCTCGCGATCCTCGCCATCCAAAGTGATGTTTGATGAAAACGGTTGTTGCGAATTCTGGTTGAAGACATGCTTGAAACCATGATCGGTGATCCGAGGTCCGGGGCCGAGATGCCATTTGCCGAATTGTGCCGTAACGTAACCTGCCGATTGCAGTCGCTCGGCGATGGTAAGTTCGTCGTCGAAACCTTTCAATGACGCGCCGTTTGCTTCCACACCGAACTTGGACAGAAACTTACCGACCAGCAACCCCGCCCGCGACGGAATGCACTGCGGCGCGGTGCTGTATCCATTTCTCGCCAAGACACCGCTCCGTGCCAACGCATCAACATTGGGCGTCTTGATGTCAGTAAGAAATCCTTGACAAGACAAGTCGGCGTGGCCGTGGTCGTCCGTGTAGAACACGATGATATTTGGCCGATCATCTGCGGCATGAACCGATGATGGCGAAAGCCAAAGCAAAGAAAGACAGATAGTGAGAAACTTGTTCAATTGGATACTCAAGGTGAAGTGGCGTTGCGAAGGCGATTGAGGTTGTACTTCGAGTCTTTGGGGATCTGTCTGGGTGGAGCCGCTTGCTTGGGCAGCCCATTGGCGAGTCGAGCTTTTGTGTTCGCCATCTTTGAATCGCTCGCCAGATTGGTGAACTCGTTGGGGTCGTTTTCCAAATCGTACAGTTCTTCAAAGCCATCGTGATACCGAATGTATCGATAGCGATTATCTGACACGGCGTGTGATGGTTCCTCTGCGAATACGAACGATGTCAACGAAAGACGGTCGTGTTCGGTAGTTGGGGCTTTGATCTGCGCAACTAACGAATGGCCATCGCATTGAGCTGGAATCGGCAGCCCTGCAAGTTCGCAGAGTGTGGGATAGACGTCGGTGAGTGTTGCAGGTTGACGCGTGCTTGTGCCATCTGCACTTACGCCGGGAACATGGATGAACAGCGGAACGCGTGTGGTTTGATCCCAAAGACAGAACTTTTCCCAGTTGTCTTTTTCGCCAATGTGAAAACCGTGGTCGCTCCACAGCACCACAATCGTGTTGTCGTTCATTGGTGAAGCGTCAAGGGCGTCCAGCAAACGCCCGAGCTGATGATCGGTGTAGCTGATGCTGGCCAGATAGCCTTGCATCAGCTTTTCCCATTGCTGGTTCTTTACGACCCAGTGGTGCCACGGCTGACGCTCGGGCGGTCGCGAATCAACAAGGTCGTTCTCGACGACTTCGGGGAGTTTAATCGATTCCAGTGGATGCATATCGAAGTACTTCTGCGGCACCTCGAATGGAATGTGCGGTCGAAACAGACCCACAGCCAAGAACAACGGCTTGTCGTGTGGTTTGGCAAGTTGCTCGTTCGCCCAATTGACCACCATGTGGTCCCCGGTTTCTTCATCGGACACCGGTAGTGGTTGCGCCCCGAAAAGTTGCTGTGGACCGAGCGGCCGTCCCGGCGTCAATCCGGCTTTGGCATCGGGAATCAACTTGGGCCGTGGCCAGTCTTTCGAGATCGGATCGAGTGGGTCGCCACGGTATTCATCCCAGGCGCCAGGATCGTTTTGCGAATCGCCAGGCGTCCACTGCAACGCATGAAAAATTTTTCCACCACCCACAGCGTGATAGCCGTGATCACGAAAATGCTGAGACAAGACAACGGCATCTTTCAGTGCTGGTGATTCATCACGCCAGCGTGGCCCATGAGCACCGAACAGATTTTTGTAGATGCCAGACGTCACCGGGTGCACGCCTGTCATCATCGCCACACGCGAAGCGTGGCAAGCGGGCGCGGCACAGTGAGCGTTGGCAAAGCTCACACTATGTCGAGCCAGCCGATCAAAGTTGGGGCTACTTACACCGGGATGATTGTCCAGCGGCGAGATGTAGTCGTTCAGGTCATCGACGGCGATGAACAAAACGTTCGGTTTCGGGTTGCTGGTTGGACGTTCTTCGGCCCAAACCGAAATCGGCGACAGCAGAACCAAGAATAGAGTGAAGTAGAATCGTGACATAGTTTTTCTTTATTGATCCTCTGTGGCGAAGTCGATCACGCTTACCTTGGTTCCGTTTTGACCGATGACGGAAACCACTCTATCGTGTTGCCATCGATGGCGGTCGACGACGTAGCGGCTGTCTCTGCAAAGATCTTCGATCGGCGTGCTGATCCGGGTGAGCCCCTCTTTGCCGCTGCTCTGTCGGTAGAGTCCACTTTCGGCGACGACCAATCGTGGTTCTGGGCGTGCGATCAGCACTCCAAGAATGGATCCTTCTCCGCGAATCCACTCTCCCGTCGAAGCCTTCCGAACGGCAGTCATGGGGCGACCACTTGGACCTTTCATTAGGACGTGGATGTCACCGGCATCGTCGACTGACATCGATCCGCCATTGACGTAGAAAGAACCGGGTGGGATGTCCAGCACCGCGATCCCTGGTGAATCGGCAGAGATAAACTTGGAACCTCGCACAGCGATTTCCGTGCCCGTACTATTTTTCCAGATTTGGCCGTGGTCATCACTGTACGCGTAGCAAAGGTCATGGCAGGTGCGTGCATCGGGTGTGTCTCTCCAGCACCACGTTAGGTGTCGGCGTCCCTTGTGGACAACCATCGTGTGCGGATAGGCGTTGACGGTTCCGTTGCCCCCAGACCAATGCTTGTCGATGAGCTTGCTGGAACCTGGATCATTGATGATCCAGCAGCCGGCATGGTATTCGAATAGATGGGAATCGGCGCTACCGGAACCGACGTTGAGTCGCAGGTACAAAGAAAGTCGATCACCGTCGCGAACAAAACTCGGATACGTGACGGTTTCCAGCTTCGGTCCACCCAGATTGTCCTCAGCGGCTCCGAAGAGTGCTTCTGTCCATGTGAACTCCTTCGGCTTATTCGCGAGGCCCGGGCGGCTGCATCGATAGTGCAACGTTGACACATGATGGTCGAAAGCCAGATGAATCACGCCGTCACTTGAGATTCCCATTGCAACCTTTTCATGACCGTCACCAAAACCTCGGGCCTTTGGTCCCGCACTACCACGGTTGATGTTGGACGTGCGTTGATAGCCACCCAGCGATGCACATTCCCAAGTTCCCTGTGGCAGTTCGCGACGCGCAACTGTTACTTGTTTGCTGGCATCCCAGAATGCTGCGTACTGCCAACCTCGATACGTCTGCAACGCTCCGGCGCCAAAATTCCAGAGCGCACCCGGCCGTACGATTGTTTTGGGCATTCCTTCGTCAGAGACGGTCGAAACCTCGAACTTCGCGGCAAAGGCAGATTGGCAGCGTGCTTCGCAGTGAGACACACTCGCAATGACGAAGAATATTATGAGAAGATGATTTGTGTTCATACGTGTTCAATGGAGCGTGTCAGTGTCGAAATCGTGCTCACACCGAGCAACATTTTCCAATAGTGAAACTCAGTGATTGCCGTAACACTGCGGTGAATCGCCGATGCGAAAGCGAGTTGACCGGATTCTAGTCGACGGCCAACACCGATCCGGGCAACAGGAAAATGCCGATTACCGCACTGAGAGACATGATGGCGCTTCGTTTGACGGGTACTTGTGGAATGAACGAGCCAGTCACTTTTTCGCACGCATTTGATTGTTGGCTGGTGGCACCTTCACGCCGAAACGCAATAGGATGCTCTTCATCAGCTTCCATGGGTTCGAGTTGAAACGGCCATCATCCAAGTCGTCTGTGGCTGTACCGGACGTCGGCCACTTGGCGAAATTCTCACGCAGTCCTTCGGCTTTCGTTCCGCAATCGTCCAGCGCCGTTAGGGCAGCCATCGACAGCAAAGTGTTGTTGCGATCGCGGGGAGCGTACTCGGCGAGAATGTTGAGTCCCCGCGTAGCAACCGAATCGGAACCATGTTTAACGATCGCCCATGCGGCGGCGATTTGAACGTCTGGCGAGGCATCGGTGAGGGCATTGAGCAATTCGGATTCTGATGCGGCAATGGCATTGTCGCCTCGCATCACCAACCCCATCGCAGCCCAGAATCGCACGATTGGATCGGCATCACTCAGGCGATCGCGAAGCTGCGGCACGGCTTCGTTTTTTAACATTGATGCAAGCTCTGCGGTCTCCAGCACGCGTGTAAACGCGTACCGCTGCTCATCATGCCCAAAGTCGTACGGGGATTCGGCGAGTTGGAATCGTTCTTGCTCGGGGATGAACCCGACATCGCGAATGCGTGCAGCGTGATTCCGCTGAGCCGTTCGCAGTTTCAGCAAGGCATCCTGATGTTGTGGCGAATCGGCAAGGTTGTGGACTTCATCTGGATCGCTTTTCAGATCGTACAGCTCCTCGGGTGCCTTAGGAGCGGTCCAGAATAGACTCTGTGTTGCGTTCAATTTCCCAGCATCGTAGAGCTTTCGCCAAGCGTGCGTCGAGGAATGACTGAGCCGGATCTGCGATTCCACCCGTTGGCCTTGCGACAGATGCGGCATGTAGTTGCGTAGATAGACATATCGCCCGTCAAAAACGCTTCGCACAAGGTCGATTCGCTCATCCATCCGTCCCCGGAATCCGTGAACAAACGGTTGCGCCGGAGCCGGACGCTCGCCGGCAAACGCGTGTCCCTGCATCCAGTCGGGCGGTTGGATGCCTGCAATGCTGAGCATCGTTGGCGCGAAATCGACAAACGAGATCAGACGGTCCGAGCGACCACCGGGTTGGTATTCCGGAGGAGCCAGATGCTGGTGTTTTTCCGGAAAGTAGACAACCACGGGAACATGCAGGCCGGCATTGTTGGGCCAGCGTTTATTGCGAGCCAGCCCAGCCCCATGATCGGCAAAGTAGAACACGATCGTGTCTTCGTTCAGTCCCGACTTCGTAAGTTCCGCGAGACGTTTTCCTGCCTCAGTATCCACTGCTGTAACACTGTCGTAGTAACGAGCCCACTCGCCGCGCACGGCCGGATGATCGGGGTGATAGGCCGGCACACGGACCTTGCTGCGATCGTGATCCGACTGATCCTTGATATCGTGGATCTTGCCTTCATGACTTTCGGTGTGGTTGAAGTACGCGAAAAACGGCCTTCCATCCGGGCATTGATTCCAATGGGCACGATGAGGTGACTCGTCCCACATCTCATCCGGCTTCGCAAAATTGTAGTCTTCTTTGCCGTTGCCCACGCAGTAGTATCCGACCTCTCGCAGAAGCTGCGGGAACATCTTCTTGTTCGCCGGCATCTCCACCATGCTACGCATGTGCTCGCCGCCGGTGCTGGTTCCATAGAGTCCCGACCATAGCGTCGTTCTGGCCGAAGCGCAAACGGGAGCGTTTGACCAAGCGAAATCGAAGCACATTCCGCGACGGGCAAGTTTGTCGACGTTGGGCGTCGTCGCAAAATTGTCGCCGTAGCATCCCATGTGCGGACCATGGTCCTCGGCAACGATCCAGAGAATGTTGGGACGGTCAGGGCGGTCCCCATGGTTTTCTGCTGCGCATGCCAACGCAGCTAACAACAAGCATCCAACGCAGCTAACGGCGATGGCACTGATGCTGAAGTGACGAGTGTCGTTGTTCATCGAGCGATTCCGGGGGCTAGCGATTTTATCGCTTCAATGATGCGGGGGCCGTGGATTCAAAGTAGTGGTCATACCAACCAAGCTCCTCAGCGTTGAGTGGTTTTGAGGGAAGTCCCATGGGCTGCAATTGGTCATTCCACTGCAGCAATTCCGATTTTAGCTGCATCGCTTTTTCGACGTGCTGGGCACAAAGATTGTGCTGTTCTTCTTTGTCGTCGCGCAGGTTGAACAACAACTCGCGACCGTCACTGGTAACAATGAATTTCCAATCACCACTACGGACCGCACTCTGGCTCCAGAATCTCCAGAACAGGTTTCGCTGAGGTATTGCAGTCTGGTCGCCCGTGAGCCATGGAATTAAATCCACCCCGTCGAGCTTCGTTGTCGAGTCGACTTTCACGCCGGCTGCGGCAACCGCCGATGCTGTCATGTCCAAGCTGATCACGGGCTGGCTGATCATCTTTCCTCGGGGCAACCGGGCGGGCCAAGACCAGATCATTGGTACCCGAATTCCGCCTTCGGCGACCATTCCCTTTTCGCCGGTCAACGGTTCGTTCAGAGACCCGTCCCACCCGGGGCCTCCCCCGGGCGCGTCTAGCTTGTGGATCTTCAGCGGTGCACCGTTGTCGCTGGTAAAAATGACGAGCGTGTTTTCGGCGATGCCTTTTTCACGCAGCAACTTCATGATGCGGCCAATGCCCTCGTCGACGGCGTTAATCATTGCCAGTCCCGTTCGACGACGCTCGGGCATTTCGCCAGGAAACCGGCTGAGGTATTTCTCGGTCGCTTCCAAGGGAACGTGCGGCGCGAAGTGTGCGAGATACAGAAAGAAGGGTTGGTCCGCGTTTCGATTAATGAACGCCAAGCCGGCTTCGGTTTGAACTTCGACGCGGAAACGCGGATCATCCAACCATTCGCCATCCGAATCCAAGTCGCTTCCATCGAGAGCGTAGTTGCTCCAGTAACGATTCATTTCGCCCGTAAAGAACTCGTCAAAACCTCGAGCCTGAGGCCAGTAGCGTCGGGACAGATCTTGCCGCACAACGACTCGATTATTTTTGATGCCGGCGGGCTGGTGCTTCTTGGCCCACTCAAGGCAAACAGGATTCGGTTCGAGATGCCATTTGCCGACCATGCCCGTTCTGTATCCGGCGTCTCTCAGCCTTTCGGCAATCGTTGTTTGATCCAGCGGCAAGGGACCATCGGGTATGTGATCGAAACCGAAACGTTGCTGGTACCGACCGGTGACCAATCCGGCACGTGACGGGGAGCACTGCGGCGCCGTGATGTAGGCATCCGTAAACAGCACGCCCTGCTCAGACATCGCATCGAGATGTGGTGTCTTGACGTCGGTCAGATGCCCATGGGCCCCTAGGTCACCGTATCCCCAATCGTCAGCGAAGATGAAAATGATGTTCGGCTTGGCTGGGTCTTCAGCCTGAACGGCGCTCAGCGACGTCAGCAGGAAGACCCAAAGTAGTCGACCGACCATCGCCATGGAATTCGTTCTTAGATTCAAGTCATTCTCGTAGGTATTGATTGGCTGAGCTGTTACTTCTTCGGTTTGTTCTTTTTGGCGGCTGGACGGATGCCTTCCAATTCGTGGCGATAACGAGCCGGATCAAAATTCGGATTGACTACCGGTGTGACCGCGCCGGTGTTCGCTAAGAAGTCCGTGATCAACGCATCCATCTGCTCGACCTTCGTCGGATTTACGCTCGCCAAGTTTTGCTGTTCGCCGATGTCGTTGGCTAGGTTGAACAGATGGTATCGATGACCGCCATCTTCGCCAGCATGAAAGACGCGAATCAGTTTCCAATCGTTCTGGTGGACAGACACCGATGGTGGAATCCAATCTGGCACGGGCGGATCGTGTGGAAAATATTGAAACACTGCTTCACGTGCTATTTCTTTTCCCTGTAGCGCTGGAAGAATACTGATTCCATCAAACCGCTGGTCAGGTTCCGGCGTCAGTCCGAGTCCGTCGAGCAGTGTCGGGTAGAAGTCTTCGCTTTGAATCAACGCATCTGTCGAGGCATCCGCGGTTGTCTTGCCTGGCCATACGATGACGCACGGCACTCGTGTGCCACCTTCGAACATCGACGCTTTCCCGCCTCGAAGCGGTGCATTGCTGGTGGGCGTTTCTCCTTCAACTTCGTTGTACATGTTCCCACCGTTGTCGGATGTGAAGATGATGATCGTGTTGTCGGTTAGGTCCAATCGGTCCAGCGTGTCCATCAATGTTCCAACAGCATCATCCATGCTTTGAACCATCGCCGCATAAGTCGGGCAGCGCTGAGGATCGTCCTTATTGACCGTCTTGCTGTACTCTTCGATCAGCGATGCTTTGGCGTCAAATGGAGCATGGACGCTGAACATCCAGTAGTTCAAAAAGAACGGCTCGTCTTTGTGTGCTTCCAGGAACGAAACCGCTTCGCTGGCCATGCGATCTTCGATGTGTTGATCGGGGACATCGGGGTCGTGGTCAAAATCCTTGAATTTCCAAGGCGCGACATAGCTGCCGGCTGGCCCCGGCCCTGGCCAATGCGGGACGTCGACATCAAAGCCGTGCTCGATCGGCGAATAGGGTTCGGGCCCCAGATGCCATTTGCCAAAATGCCCACTTGCATATCCTGCTTTCTTCAGCGACTTGACAATCGTCGGGTAGTCCGTCTTCAAGCGTGTGATCGGCGTTGGCTGGATCGCGTGTTTGTGGGGTGGAGCGTTGGTTCCCACGGTCGCTTCCAAAACGACTTGGGGCAAGTGGCAGTTAGGCGTCGTCAGTCCCGTCCTGGCCGGACTGAGTCCGGTCAAGATGGCCGAACGAGTTGGCGAGCATAGCGGGCTGGCTGAGTACGCGTGCGTGAACATCATTCCACGTTTTGCCAGTCGCTGAATGTTGGGTGTTTTGTAAAACTGTGTCGTCCCATGCAGCGTCGTGTCGCTCCAACCCAGATCATCAGCCAGGATGAAAACAACGTTGGGCTGCTCATCCGCCAAAGCCCATCCGCTCAACCCACCTGCAGTTGCGATAATCAGAAACGCGAAAAATTTCATGGAAGCTCAAGTGCAAAGAGGGCGAGTTTGATGGCTGATCAAAAATGATAAGGGAAAGACCTTGGGCCATCCGAGACGGCCCAAGGCTAGGTAGTCAAAGGCAAAAGATCAAAGAGCGTCTATATCTCTTGGTCGATTACTTCCATGGATGCGCGGGACCCGAGGGCTCCCCATAATCCGTAGGGACTCTGCGCACCGGCACCAACGGGACCACCGAGCCTTGGCGTCGGACTGGTCTGATTTCCGGCTTCGATGGAATCGGTGACAAACTTCACCGCGCCATCGCCCATCAAAACATGGCAACCACCTTGGTGGCGACTGCCCGCAGGGAGATTGCCCATCTGATTGGGCGAGTTCTGTGTGTGAAGACAGATCTCGCTGTTGGGTGGCCCAATCGTATACATGCCCGTGAAAATTGGACGTCCATATGCCCATTTGTAGCCTCGCCCGTTTTCCGCGTTGGCGGTGAATGCGAGGCCCGCTGGCAGTGGTGTCTGCCAAAATTGGGGCCGTTCGGGATCGCGTCCAACATCGCAAAGATCGGGATTATTGAGCGGGCGAGGAGCCGCGGATCGACCAACCGGCCGGGTGCGCACATCACTATCCCCGAGGTCGGTGACGATCTCGCCGGCCATGACTGTGTTGGACAAGCCATCGAGAACGTCTCGGAACCTGATCGCTTGGCGAGGAACGAACATCCCACGACACCCGACGCGAGTCTGTTCAGCATGACGAGTCGGGTTGCCTGCGAACGGGCCGTTCACGGGCGAACTTGGCTGTCCGCTACTTCCGTAGGCTCCCGAGTCCGTTCGATCCATCCCATCACCCATGCATGCCGCGTAATTGGTCCGCCCTTGTGACGGCAGCCCGACACCAGGATCGGATGGACAACGCAATGTCGGGATGTTGGTTAGCCAAGGCTGATAAGGCTCGTTAGCATGATGACCTAACGTACGTTGAGGGTTCGGCCCCATTGCAGGAAAGATGTCGCCGCTGGTGGGTGACTGAAGCGGGTTGCTGATCTGTTCCCAAAGGCTTTGCTGTTCAACAAATGGGGTAAGCCCCACAAGCCAACTCAGGTCGAAATAGTTGCTCGATCGTTCCACATTCCCTGTGCTTCCGAACGAAACCGGGCCACCGAAGCCAAACGTTCCAGCCATGTGCCTGGGCATTCGCTTGTAAGCAGAATGGTAGTTGTGAACGCCCAGTCCCATCTGCTTGAAATTATTGCTGCAACTCATCCGGCGAGCCGCCTCACGCGCGGCTTGAACGGCTGGCAGCAGCAAGCCCACCAATACACCAATGATCGCGATGACGACGAGAAGCTCAACGAGTGTGAACGCCCTTCGCACTTTTACTTTTCTCATAACACTTACACCTAAAAAACGAAAATATCACTACGCAAAAAGTCAGCGCAGGTTGACTCAAGTACACTGTCGCAACGGCATTGCGAAACACAGCAAGGAAAAACCATTTCGTTGGTAATCTGAAAAATAAGAAGTCCCAAGAAGCGTCAATCATTCCTCTTGGTCGTCAGCCATGCCTGCCATCAATTCCTCATCCGTCGGACTTGGATTCTCCGCAACGTAAGCTGCAAGCTCATCTTGCTCGGCAATGACTTCATTATTCCCCCCTCCTCCTCCACACCCGACGCATATCGATAGGAGCAGTGCCACAAGCCGGAATTCTCTCATCTCGTTATCCTTCCAATGATGTAGTCGAACATTCGCAACGGGGCTCCCCGCAACGAAACATGACCGCAGCCGTCAGAAGGGTGCCGTCGATGGCAACTTCTCACATGAAACTGTGCGAAAATCCTCAATTTTTTCTAACGAGTCCGATCGTCACAGCGGTGTTGATTCCTCTGTTGCCGATCTCCACGGGCAGCCGCCGGCGAATAGGGTCGCCCAGAGTTTCCCAACAACTGGCAAGCAGTCATTCTTGCAGTGAGAAATGTCCCGGATAGGCAAATACGGGTTACAGGAGAAATGAACTGTGCCCGATTCAGAAACGACTAAACAGGCAATACGCCAAGTGCTTGCGGGAGATCGCGACGCATTCCGAGTGTTGGTGCGAGAATATCGGCTAATGGTTCGAAGCTATGTCGGCAGCCAATTGCACCGTAGCGACGAGACCGAAGACCTATCGCAGGAGGTGTTTATGAACGCCTATCGAAGCCTCGATCAGTTCGACGCAAACGCTGACTTCGGAGCTTGGCTTCGAGGGATCGCAAGGAATAAAATGCTAATGCATTTTCGAACGACTCAGCGGCGCAGACAGCGGGAAAACGAGTTCCGCGAGGAAGTCACTCGATTGCTCGAGCACGACCTGGAAAAAATCTTCGCAAGCCAAAGCGATTTCGCCATCGCAGCTTTGCTCCGTTGCATCGGCAAGCTGCCGGATCGAATGAGGTATGTTGTTCGAGCAGGACTCGACGGGACCAAGGCTGCTTCACTTGCGGCAGAGTTATCGACATCGCTAGGTGCTATTTACAACCTGAATTATCGCGCCAACAGCATGCTTCGCCAATGTGTCGAAGAGGAGATTGGATAATGGATAACGACCTAAAAACGTTGCTGGCCGCTTGGCTATCAAGTGAGTGGGACGACTCTGAACTTGAGCCAGCGCTCAAGAGGTTGCGGACCGATGAGTCTCTGCGCAAATCGCTTGCTGACGAGCTTGCGATCTTGAGCCAGGCCAGAGCCGTCCAATCGAGCGAGCCTAAATGGCTAAAGCTCGAAGATGCGTTGAGCGTTGAAGAACAGACCGATGCACGTGGAGAAGACTTTGAATCTCGAGTGATGGCCGGCTTAGCCGAGGAAAATCAGTCCGGCCTCACTTCGTCAATGCGAAAATTGTTTTCACCCGCATTCGTGCTTGCGGCGGCAGTCGTTGTCGCTCTGGTTTTCTCACGTTTCGACTTTGCCAACCTTGGCGCGCCCGGTGATCAAGCGGTTGCAATCCAGGACGCAGACACCGCGGTCAAGATTGAGCTAGTTGCCGGGCTGGGAAAGTCCCCTGTTGCTGTTCTAAGCCAGTCCGTTAATGCTCAATGGGGCGGTGATCATCGACCGGTCCCAGGTGACAATCTGGAAGCCGGCGACTTAATTCTTGAACATGGCACCATTCAAATCGAATTTCTTGCTGGGGTGCGGTTGTTGCTACAGGCTCCCGCAGATATCCAAATACGGGCGGCCGATGAGGTTCTGATTCGGCATGGGTCGGCAAGTTGCTTCGTAACGGAAATGGGACGCGGTTTCCGTGTATTGACCAAGGAAATGGAGGTCATCGATCTTGGGACTGCGTTTAGTATCGACGTCAAACGCGATGGCCAACCCGAAGTCCATGTGTTGGATGGTTCGGTTGAAATCAAGTCACCCCAAGGTGAGACGTTGGAGCTGAAGGAAATGCACGCGATTCGAATGGGTAATGATGGCCCAGAGGACGTCGAGTATTCACCGGATCGATTCCCAAAAACGTCCGACTTACGAGGTCGCCAGCATAAGATCGCTCAGCTGCGGTACGAAAGCTGGAAAGCAAACGCAGTCGTACTTGGCGCGGACCCATCTGTCATGCTGCACTACACATTTGAAGAGACGGACCCCAGTGCTTTGGAGTTGGGAAATGTCGCGAAAGACCCAACGCGAGCGACCAACGGAGTGGTGATTGGGTGCCAATGGGACCGAGGCCGATGGCCGTCTAAGCGAGCTCTTGTCTATCGGAATGCGGGCGACCGAGTTTTGTTCCAGGTGCCTGGCGCGGTTGACGCCGTAACTTTCTTAGTCTGGGCACGCGTTGATGCGATGACCCAGGACACGACATCCCTTTTGATGACGGAGCATCCGGTTAGAAGAGCGATGTTTTTGGCAACCGACAATCAGTCTCTAGGCATGGCAATGCAACGGCGACGCGAATCCACCGTTGAGACAGTCCGTTGGGAATTGTCGCAATACACCCACAACGTGATGTTCAGTGTCGGGCACGGTATGCAGCGAAGCGAATACGACGAGTTGGCCGTCGACCATCCATACACTCGCTCAGATCGCTGGGGAAACTGGGCGTGCATGGGCGTCACTTGTGATGTGAATAAACGTGAAGTGACTCACTATCTCAACGGCGATCCCATTGGAACCGGGCATTTTGAACGTGCCGTACCACTCTTGTTGGATTTCATGGAGCTAGGAAATTTTGGCACAACCACCGAAGAACTGGAGCACACGAGCGGCGCTGCCCAGCGTCGATTCTACGGCGCGATTGATGAAGTGTTGATCGCCGACCGAGTGTTCGAGGCAGCGGAGATCAAAGCGTTCTGGGAAGCAGGGATTCCTTGAACGGTATCGCCATCCTTTGCACCTGAGTGAGTGATCGCAGCCAAGGATCGTCGCAATACGTAATTCCTACTTCGATGTGTTGACGTGAGGTTGGTTGTCAGCGGGAATCAATGCGAACCGCTGATCGCTTTCGACCGTGCGAATCGCTCGATCGTTGCCGAGGAATTTACGGCGCAGATCGACGAACGGACGTTTGCGAGACTCTTTCGTCGCGTCGTAGTTGGGGTTGATGGCGGGGGTGTATTTGACATCGACGTTTTCATCAATCCAATCGTTCAGTTCAATAAACAAATCGCGGGCCTTATCTGGCATCGTCGCAGACAAATCGTTCGTCTCGAACGGATCGTTAGCGATGTTGTAGAGACGCAGTTCACCCGACCAATCAAAGATCAATTTCCAATCCCCGCTTCGAATGGCAGATGATGGAGCCGATGGGAATCCGTCTTCGGGGCTCTTAACGATCACATTCAGCGGGTAGTGCTGAAAGAACGTGTCGCGTGGGTACTCGCCGTTCGCATTGGTTGGATCGTCAAGCAGCGATGCGATGCTGCGCCCGTCGATGCCGCCTGGCTTGGTGTACTGTGACGCATCGTAGCCGGCCAGTTCCAAGACCGTCGGGAAAATATCGTTGCAGTCGACCGGCACATTGCTCCAGCGATCTCCGTCAACATGGTCTTTCCAGCGAATCACCAATGGCACGCGAATGCCACCTTCAAAATGGGTTCCCTTGCCACTTTTGAAGGGAGCATTGTTGGTCGCGAGCGGATCGGTATACATCACGCCGCCATTATCACTCATGAACACAATCAGCGTGTTTTCGTCCAGACCGGTTTCTTCGAGCGCATCGAGAATTTGACCGACCGAAAGATCCAAACGTTTCAGCATCGCCGCGTACACGGCATTGTCATGGCCATTCCAACCACGCGTCGCCTTCTTTTCAAAGTGAGCGACATCGTCGGCTCGTCCCTGAAACGGCGTGTGCACGGCGAAGTGACAGAAGTGGAGGAAGAACGGCTTGTTGCCCGATGTCGGTGAATCCGTTCCCTTCGCAGTGGCCTTGCGTTGCAAGTACTTGATCGCATGCTGCGTCAATTCATCCGTCAGATACTCCTGTCCCAAGTCGCCGCCTGATTTTCCACGCAGTAGTTTCTCTTGAGGAGTTTTCGGGTGCAGTTTGTCACCGCTGTCCCAAAGGTCTCGCCAATCGAAGTATGGCGATCCACCTTCGTCGAGATACGATATCTCTTCGAACCCCTGATCGGTCGGTTGCCAGCCTTCTGAACCGTGTCCGCCCAGGTGCCACTTGCCAATGAAAGCGGAATCGTGATCAGGCATGGCTTCGGCAAGCGTCGTTTCGTTTTGCCCATTGTCCAGCGGATGCCCCGACGCTAGTCCATCGCGTGTCGTGCCGTTGATGAGCGCCTGTTGAATATCGATTTTGTCTTCCCAAGCCAATGCGTCCTGAGCGACGTAGCCCTGCGGCGGTTCGATCGCTTGGTTGTAGAACGTTCGCACATTGCCGCCGACCGCCGTCGTGAAACCAGTCCGAGCGGCGTACTTGCCCGTCAAGAGGCTTGCCCGCGCCGGCGAACAGAGATGGCAGGCGTAGGCTTGTGAGAACGCCAATCCTTCCTTCGTCAGTCGATCTAAATTGGGCGTCTCGTAGTACATTTGGGATGCTTTTGCGCCGGTGAACTTCGACGCGTAGGCGTTCATGTCCACCATCCCAAGATCGTCGGCCAGAATCACAATCACATTCGGTTTCGATGCATGGACGACGGACGCGGATGCAGCGGCGGCGAGGCACGCAAAAAAGAAGAGTCGGTTCATGGTGAAGTCTGAGTGGTGTTTTGTTTTTCGAACGGTCCGGGTTGCTTCAAAATCAGTAGGCATCGCTATTGCGTTAGCGTTACCGTTTGTCCGCTGGCGGGTTTCAGTTCGATGCTCTTGATCGACGTGGTTCCGGCCGGGACTAGGATGCGGACGTGAATGATCTTCGATCCGCCGGGCAGGCTGGTCTGGATGGTTTGCCACTGTTCCGACTTTTCGACTGCGACGTTCACTCGATTTGCTGCGGCAAAATCTTTGTCCGCTGAGTCTCGCCAGGAAAGACCGATCGCGCCAGACGTTGCCGTCTTCACAACAAGGTTGACGGAAACCGGACCGACAAGACTCAAGCCATTTCGGGTAATGAACGGTGTTTGCTTCTCGGCCGGCTTTTGCGGAGTTATCTGCAAGCCTTCGCTCGTGACATTCATTTTACCGCTGCGAATGGTCCATGGAGACGCTGAACTCTTCGGTTTTGGCTCGGCGTTTGCCGAGTCGGATTTCGGCACGATCACTTCACGCAGGGGGGCAACCGGTTTGCCGTCGAGATAGAAGTCAAAATAGTCCGTGGCCGCTTTGGACATGTCACCATTGGCCAGACCCGGCGGATCAAGCTCGTTGGCCCAACGCGATAGTCTTTGGCGCAGACGATCGGCAATCTCTGGATGCTCGCCGGCGAGATTATGTTGCTCTTCGAGATCACTCTTCAGATTGTACAGGTACTCACGGTCACCGCCACGCAGCAGTTTCCAGTCGCCTTCACGAATGGCCGATTGGGCAACCCAACGCCAGGCGAGAAATTCATGGGGGGCTTCTTTCTTTTCACCAGATAGATACGGAATTAAATTGACGCCGTCGAAGTCCCCAGGTTTCGATTCGATCTCCGCCAGTTCGGCAGCCGTTGCTGCGACGTCAAGTGCGCTCACCGGGTGATCGAACACTTGACCTGCGGGAATCGTGCCAGGCCAAGAGATCACGAATGGCACGTGCATGCCGCCTTCGGAGAGCATTCCCTTTTCGCCGTTGAGCGGATCGTTCAAGGAACCGTCCCAGCCTGGGCCGCCGCCCGGCGCGTCTCGTTTGTGAATCTTCAAAGGCGCACCGTTGTCGCCGATGTAGAAGATCAGCGTTCTTTCAGTCAGATTGTTCTGAGATAGCGTCTCGGTGATCAGTCCTACGCCATCATCCACTGCGGACAGCATTGCCAAAGCCTGCCGACGTCGCTGAGGCATTTTTCCCGGAAATCGATCGAGGTACTTTTGCGGCGCGTCCAACGGGACGTGGGGCGCGCGATAAGCGACATACAGAAAGAAGGGATCGTCCTTGTATCGTTCGATTAGCGAGGCCGCAGCTCTGCTGCATCCGTCAACGTGATACATTTCCGGCCGTACGTTCGACATCTCGCGATCGGTACCATCAAGACCGACGTTGGCCGCAAAGGGGGCGCCGGAGTTCTGGTTGAAAACGTGCTTGAATCCGTGCTCGGTGATTTGCGGCCCCGGGCCAAGGTGCCATTTTCCGAATTGCGCGGTCATGTAACCCGCTTTCTGCAATCGCTGGGCAATCGTCAACTCGCGGTCAAAACCTTTCAGCGTCTTGCCGTTGGCTTCAACACCGAATTTTGATTGGAACTTTCCGATCAGCAGTCCAGCCCGAGACGGCACGCACTGTGGCGCGGTGCTGTATCCATGCCGGGCGAGCACACCATTTTTTGCCAGCGCGTCGACATTGGGCGTCTTGATGTCATCAAGAACTCCTTGGCAAGAAAGATCGGCGTGGCCATGGTCGTCCGTGTAGAACACGATGATGTTGGGGCGTGATTCTGCGGCGTTGGCAAACATTGTCGAAAGCCAAACCAGCGAAATACAGAATGCGATGAACTTGTTCACTTAGCTGCCTTTGTTTTTTCTTCCGGTGAGGAAGTTGGAGGTTACACTACGACTCTTCTCGGTGTGTCGTTTTGCGTTTCATTGCTATTGCGTCGATGGTGAAAAAACATGATTGGCTCGGGGTACGGTCTAGCAGCGTATTTGAATGACCCGTCACATGGCAGCGAGTGGCGCGAAGTTCGTGTAGGAACAGGTCAGTCTATCGGATCGCGTTACCATACGATGCGACTCTTTGAGCCAGCCGATGAGGCGTTCGGCGATGTTTCTGCCTCGGTATCCTTCGCGGTCGAAGTGATCGTCTTGCGTCTCATGGGATCGACTCGACCGCTCGCTCTTGGATGCTTTCGCGAATCGCCCCAGCGCTGTAGCCCTTGTCACCGGCCATCGCGTTGGGCCGACGGTCGTAGCGATGGAGGCTCAAATCACAGTTTGCGATCAAGTTTTCAAACTCCGTCGATTCGTGTCGCTGGCCGCCGGTGGCGGTAACGGCCAGAAGCGATCCTTTTGAGCGACATCGTGTTCCTTTTTTTTCACTATAATGGTGACATTGGAAAACTCGTTTCGCCTTTCGTTGCATGTCGGCCACCCGCCATCACACGAAGTTCTTAGCGGATCGTTTGTCTTGGCCACCGTTTTTGCACCCGCGAATGCAGTTTTTGGAAGTCGTATGAGCAAGGGATTCAAGCCGCTCGCTGTTGGGATCGATCTAGGTACGACTTTTTCAGCGGTCGCATGTCTAGATGACTCGGGACGACCGCGTACGATTCAAAACGCTGAGGGAAGTTTGACGACGCCCAGCGCCGTTTTCCTCGATCGATCGGGACCCGTCGTGGGTGCCGAAGCGATCGAGGCGGGAATGCTCGAACCCGAACGACTGGCTTTGTTCGCCAAACGAGACGTCGGTGAAGTTGCTTTTCGCAACAAAGTGCTTGGTCACTCGTTGCCTCCGGAAGTGCTGGAGGCTTTGGTTCTGAAGAAGCTGAAGGAAGATGCCGAGTTGGTGATCGGACCCTTCGAGAAGGCTGTCGTCACGGTGCCCGCTTTTTTCAACGAACCCTGTCGCAAAGCGACTCAGGACGCTGGGCGTTTGGCTGGGTTAGATGTCATCGATATCATCAATGAACCCACCGCCGCAGCGATCACTTACGGTGTTGGGCAAGGATTTTTGACGCCCCAAGGTGGAAGTCGCGAACTGGAACGCGTGCTTGTGTACGATCTCGGCGGCGGCACCTTTGACGTAACCGTCATGGAGATCGACGGTCGAGACTTCAACACCGTTGCGACCGCAGGCGACGTTTATCTTGGCGGCGTCGATTGGGATCGCCGCATCGTTGACTTTATCGCCGAAGCATTTGTGAAGGAACACGGTGTCGATCCTCGGCAAAACGTCTTCGGACAGCAGGAACTTATGCAAAAAGCCAATCAGGTAAAGCACGCGCTGACTCAGCGCGAGTCGTTCATCATCGGTTTCAACTTTGAAGGAATGCGGTTGCGCACGGAACTGTCGCAATCCGTCTACGCAAAAATGACCGAAGACCTGGTCGAGCGGACGTTGTTGACAACCCGAATTGCGATGGACGAAGCGAAACTTGATTTCAAACAATTGACCAGGCTGCTGCTGGTCGGCGGTTCGACTCGGATGCCGATGATTCAATCTGAGCTAGAGCATTTGTCTGGCTTGAAGGTGGACCGATCGCTTTCACCCGACGAAGCCATTTGTCATGGCGCGGCGATTTACGCAGGCGTTCGATTGAATCATGATGCAAGTGCTTTTGCCGGTGTATCGGTGACCAACGTCAACTCGCATGACCTTGGCGTGTTGGCGGTCGACCCGATGACGGGACAACCGCGACGCAAAATCATGATCGCTCGCAATTCGCCACTGCCCGCGTCGATGTCGGTGCGATTTCGAACTCATAAAAAGAACCAACCCAACGTGAAAATCCAGGTCGTCGAAGGGGGAGATGACTTGGGAACGAACGCGACGATGGTGGGAAAGTGTTATGTCGATCCGTTGCCGCCCGATACTCCCAAAGGAACCGACATTGTCGTCCGTTTTGACTATGCCCAGGATGGTCGGCTGACCGTCGGTGCTTCGCTGCCCAAATTGAATTGTCAAGCAACCACGTTGCTCCAGCGCGGGCAGGGACTTAACGCTGAGCTGTTTGAACTGTGGGCACGGCGAATCGCAAATGGTCTTGACGATCTGGGAACGGATGTTGCGACACCGACGTCGAACGATCAACCCAGCGAGGCATCGCCGGCCGATTCGGACGACTACGAAAATGATGCTCCGGTCATTGTGACGGCAGCCAAGTCAACAAAAGCCGCGTCCGGCCCTTCACCGCGAAAGAAACTCAAACGAGTCACACGTAAGGCGGGCGATTCGAATCGGGTTGCCAAGAAAACAGCGACGTCGATAGAAATAGATGCGGAGGAAAAAACGGCGCCGAACATAAAAGCGCCGCCTACAATCGACACCAGTGATTGGAAAAATCGGCGTAGGGGGATTTCATAATGACGGGTATCGTTCCATCGATGGATTTGCCAGACAATTTCATTGTCGTCTCCAACGGCAGCGAGCTGTTTCGCATTCCTAGCGACGATTTGGCTGCGGCGCAGGCCGATGGATTCTATCGGCCCGCAGACCGTGGGATGACGATCATCAGCGACGGCGAAAATCCGTTTGAGATTCCATCAACGGAATTGGAATGGGCCCAAGCAAACGGATTTCATGACCTGCTCAACGCCGCCACTCGACCTCAGGCAAGCCAAACTTCCGCAACCTTTGTCCCGCCGGTCATTGCTGATCATGTCATCGAATCGATCCGCGACGACCTTCAACACCTGACCGACCCGAGTGTGGAAGAGGAAGAACAAGAGCGTTTGTTGGAAGAGTCCGTAGGTTGGCGACGGCGTCTTTTGCGGTTCCAGTTTTGGATACGCGAGAGACAAGCTCAGCTTACTAGGCAATTGGGTGGCACCGGCATCAGCATCTTGATTCACGTCGCCGTGATCTTGCTGCTGGCAAGTATTGTTTTCATCGAAGAAAAGCCCGAGATGCTTGGGTTTGTTGCTACGACATCATCGGTCGATGATGTCATTGACGACGTCGTCGTCGATATGACACCGATCGATGTCGCAGAACCGACCGAGGTGACGGACCTCGAAGCCCAGCCCGAAACAAGCGAGGTGCCGATGGAGTTGGCGGACGTCGTACCCGACTTGTCGGGCGCGATCGTCGGTGATTCGATCAAGCCACCGGCCAAACCAGAGGCCAAGGCAATGGCGAAGCCCGCCAAGCCGACAGTGTTCGGCAGCCAAATGGCGGCGACCAACTACGTGTTCGTGATCGACAACTCCAACAGTATGACGAGGGGGCGATTCGAGACGGCACTTCACGAATTGGTGTTGACGATCAATCGATTGACACCGAAACAGCGGTTCTATGTCATCTTCTACAGCGACACGGCCTACCCCATGATGCATCCCAATGCGGTGTTGAAGTTGGTTCCCGCAACTGACCGCAACAAGCAGTTTCTGTTTCAGTGGTTGCAAACGGTGCCGTTGTGTTTGAAGACAAACGGGATGGAAGCGATTGGGGCTGCGTTTCAGTTGCAGCCAGACGTGATCTATGTCCTTGGCGATGGAGCCTTCACCGACAAGGCGGCTCAGTTCTATGCAGCCCGACCGAACCCGCGCGTCATTGTTCACACGCGCGGGATGGAAGTGAAACCATCGGACTCGGTAGAGTTCAAGAAACTTGCCAGCACGCATCGTGGAACGTACAAGGATGTCGGCGTTTCGCCCGAAGGGGTCCAGATGGCGAAGCAGTATCCGCGCCCACGAAACAATTTACGAGGACCGGTTTGGGGACTCACGCTTCCAGTAACGGCCAAACCGAAATGATTCAAACGCCGCCGATCGAGCCAACGTGAGCCGTCCAAGAATGAAACAACGTGGACAGTGTCCGATATGTTTTTCGGTCGTTGAATTTGCGTCCGACCGGCTGCCAAGTTCCGTTCAATGTGATTGCGGAACTAAGCTAATCGCACTGCGCGCCGCCAGCATGGCCGAGGTCCCGGTTCACTGTGCGGCGTGCAAAGACTCCTACCTTGTCGGACCCGAGGACATTGGCGAGTGGGTCGAATGCGAATGCGGCGCCGAGATCGAAGTTTTCGGAGCCGTGATGCGCGCTCCGATGAAAACGGTCGAGCAACTCGAAAGTGACGAAACACAGGATAGCGGCGGCGAACGCTCGAGCAGTCATCGATCATCACGACAAAGATCCAACGCGGCCGATGAGGACTCTGGTCCGGGTAACGAGGCGAAGCCGTCTGGTCGCAAACAGAACTGGTTTTTGATCGGCGGTCTCGTAGGGGTGATTGGATTTTTCCTTCTCTCCGTCGGTGCATTCGCCCTCAGTCGCCGTGCTGAGGAGCAGACTGCAAAGGAAAGCACGAGGAAGCAAGTCGCTTCGCCTTCCAGGGCTGTACAGCCGTTTGCGGATCAAAAGATAGACCGCCAACGGTTGTTGAAACTGTTAAGCGAAGTTCCCGATCCGCAGGTACTGTCCGATAGCAGCACCGAGTCATCAAGCAGTGTCGCCGCCAGTCTTTCCAAGACTACGAAGCGAACCGGATCCAAAGAAGCGACAGTCAAAGCGGAAGAACGATCGCCCTATCGTGGTGCCGTCGCGAAACGTAACGTGCAACCGCCTGCGGCCACTGAACCGCGTCAGCGAATTGATGAGGTGCCGGTGGATCGGCCTCGCGTACTTCTGTCAGCCGCCTATCAAGACATGTTCGATAGCTATGAAGTGCTGGGTGCGTTGGACGAGAAAGAAAAAGACGAATTGAGCGAAGACTACCGAAAGACGCTCGGCGAAACGATTTTTCTTTGCCGTCATGCATTTCGGATTGCTCAGAAGGAAAAAGACGAAATCAAGGTCAACGAACTGACCTATCTTCTGGCGTATCTTTCCTACACCGCGGGACAACTTGTCGAAGCAAGCGTCTACGGCGAAATGGCGGCCCGATGGGGAGACCCCAAGGAAGCGGCGACACGTGAGGCCGCTATGATCGCGATTGCCGCCTGCCAAGAAGCCAACGCTTCTCATTGGGGAATCCGTGATCAAGTTGGGGAACTGGATCAATTGAAATCGGTTGCCGAGATTGTCCAACAGCGATGGCCGAGTGATCCGAAACTGGATGCCATCTGGATGCATCTGGCTCAATCCTATTTCGCATTTGGAAAACCTCTATTGGCAGCCGAGACGTTTTTAAAAATCGACAAGGAATCCGGTCAGTTTGAGTCATCTCAGTTGGCGGCCGGGAATGCGTACTGGTCTCACTTTGTCGATCAAGCGAGTGGCGGCGATCCGGATCCGAAGGAGATGGTGTCGCTGCTGAAGTCGGCAGATAAGCATCTGCGAGTCGCTGTCGAGTCGATGCAGGGCGATGTTGCGTCGCCGACATTGAATCTGGTTTCGGCAAAACTTCTGCTCGCAAAGATTGCTGAGCGACTAGGGAATCTGGACGATGCACTTCAGTGGCTTGAGGCAGACCCGATGGCGGTTACCAGAAAGATCACCACCGATTCGAAAAAGAAGAAAGGCATGGTGCTTGTTGACAAGAGCACCGCCGACGCCGTTTTCGATACGTTGTACCGAATCAAAACTTCCAAGGGGAATTGGAAAGAGGCGTATCAATCGCTCGCCAAACTTGATGCCAAGTCGCATCCGGAACTGGGATCGCGGTACACGGCGTTGGCGAAAGGGCTGGTCGAAAACCTGGTACAGGCTAACAAAGTGAGCCCGTGGCAAGTGACTCTTCTCACCGATCTGCTCAAATCGGTGGAAACCCACGATGCCGAGCGATGGGAAGCCATACAAGTTTGGATCGGACAGTCTTGGGCGACCTTCGGTATGAAAGCGGCGTCGGACGAGCTGTCGAAAGCCTGTTTCGACCATGCCGAGAGTGCCTTCGTTCGAGCCCTGAAGCAACCGGACTTTCCCGAGTCATCGCGGTTGTCGGTAGCGATGCTGCGAGCAGACTTGTTTCTGCGATCTGGGAACCCAACCGCATCACTGGAAATGATCCGCGAAGTATTGCAGACGTCTCCCACTGCGATCGCGTTTCAAATGCGAGCAGCGAAACTGCTTCAAGAGATCGCATTTCAGCAGGACAAGGTGGGCGGACTTCTCGATGCCATTAATGGTCCTTCGGAAACAACGGACGACGGCGAAGCTTCACCAATTTGGGGATGGGTGAAGCTTTCCAATGCCTTGCACCAACTCAGCTATTCGGACAAAGGGACGGAGGAACATCGCCAACAATCCCATGAAGCGAATTTCTATCTGGCGAGGTGCCAATGGTTGTTGGCGAACGTTACCAACGACCCTTCGCAGCGAGAAAGCCAATTCATGAAACTCAAGTCACAACTCACTCGCAGGATAGCCCTTTCCGGCGTGGAAACGGGGCAAGGAGATGTCTGGCAGACTGGGCTGGAGACATTGCTTGCGAAGATCGAGTAAGTTGATGTGTCGTCACAGCATTCTTTACTCGATCCGTTTCGCTTGAATTTCTATGGCCGATCGTCAGCCCGCCGGAAATCACTACGCCAAATTCCTTGGCATCGTTTCCGACTCTGTTCCTCCCGATCACTATGCGTTGTTGGGGCTCGAACGCTTTGAATCGGATGTTGCGAAGATCGACCAGGCCGCAAAGCAGCAGGCGGCCCGTCTGCACCAATTGGCCAGCGGACCGGACCGCGCGACGATTCAAGAACTGATGGGCCGAGTCGCGGTGGCGCGTCGTTCGCTCACCAATCCCGACCAGAAGCGTAAGTATGACGCACAACTGAGAAACCCGACCGCGCACGTGGATGCGGGAAATAGGGATGCTGCCGCCGTTTCACCGATCGCCATCTCAACGGGTACTTCCGCAGCGAACACCAAGTCAGTTGCACGTCCGCGACAACCGCCACGCGGTCTGGCGCGCCATTGGACTGCGGTCATGACGGGAACGATGCTCATCGTCGTCATCTTTCTGGCCTACATCTTGATGAGCCGAATCGGATCTTCGTCGCTTACAGCCGAGCCCGGGCCATCAAGTCCCGCAGGAATCGAAGCTCAGCGGACCCAAGTTTTGGAACGACTGGGTAAACCGATCCAACAAGCAGAACTTGCGAAGCAAGCACCAGAGAAAGTACCAGAGCAAACAGCAAAGCAACAAACAGAGCAACAAACAGAGCAACAAGCAAAAGCCGCTCAAGCTGTAAAAATCAGACGTGCAAAGCGTCGAGCGGCGGCGGCGAAAAGGAAGAAGGAAGTCGAAGCAATGCAGAATGCTGAAAAGTGAAAAAGTGTGGACGAACGCTCTGCGATCGTTTGCTATGTCTCCGACCGCGGAGCATTGGGCGACGTTCATCGACAAACCGAAAATGCGAGACGGCTTGTCATCCAAACGGGCGACAGACGATCGGGTCTTCCATGATTAGGATGCGGTGTTTGAAGACCTAGTCGTGCAAAACGCGTCCCCGCAAATCGGTTGTCGGTTTTCAATCCGGTCGAAACCATCATGGCGCTGAGCGATTGGGATGCCCCCGATTCCCTCCACCCAAAGCAAGTTCGCTCGAAACGTGAGTCCGTTAGAAGCGAATCAGTTAGATTTGCTTTGCACCATTCAAGTTTGAGAAACATCGAAGGTATACCAACGTGAAATCGATACTGCCGCTTTTTTTGTTCTCGTTAGTGTTTCTCTCGTCTTCGGTGGGTGCCGAACAGGCCGACTTTATCGTGGCCGTTGACGGTTCGGATCAATGGTCGGGCACATTGGCGGAACCGAATGCCGCTGGCAGTGACGGCCCGTTTGCTACCTTGGAAAAAGCTCGCGATGCGGTTCGCGATCTGAAGAAAACCAAAGCAACGGATATCGTTGTCCTGATTCGTGGCGGAACTTACCGACTGAAGCAAACGGTCGTGTTCGGGGTTCAGGATTCGCCCAGCGGTGAGGCAAAGATCACCTACGCTGCCTGGCCCGGCGAGACGCCGGCATTCAGCGCGGGCGAGGAAGTCAATGGTTGGGAACGCGTAACCGACGACGTTCCGGGCTTGTCCGAGCAGGCGCGAGGGAAGGTGTACGTCGCTGATGTCACTCGCAAATTTCGCACGCTCTTCGATGCCGACGGTTTGCTGCCTCGCGCGCGATCAGCTGGCTTCATTCCACTCAAAGGCAGCAGTCGCAACCAGCTTCATTTTCCGGCCGGCAAGCTGAAGAGCTGGTCGAACGTCGAAGACGTCGAAATCGTCGTTCGACCCCATCACGCCTGGATCGTGAATATTTTGCCGTTGAAGTCCGTCGATGAAGAAGCACAGACGGCGGACACTTCGATCGACGCGACCTATGCCATGAACGAACTTCACTTCTTAAAGACGACCGACTCTTGCTGGGTCGAAAACGTGTTGGAAGAACTCGACGAACCGGGCGAGTGGGTTTTGGATTCCAAAGAAGGAAAAGTGTACCTCTGGCCTCGAATCAAGTCGCCCGTCGTTGCTCCGACATTGACGGAAATGATCCGCGTCGAAGGGGAAATCGACAAGCAAGGCCCGCAGGATACGCCGGTACGAAACCTCTGTTTTCGCGGACTGACCTTCGGTCACGGTGAACGGTATCGATTGGAACAGGACGATGCCGGACTACAGCACGACTGGGACATGCACGACAAACCTAACGCGCTCGTTCGCCTTCGCGGGACAGAAAACTGCACGATCGAAAAATGTCGATTCGCCCACAGTGGCGGTGGCGCGATCCGTGTCGACCTGCACGGCCAGCACAACAAGATCGTCGGTAACTTGATCGAGCATATGGGAGGCGCCGGCATTCTGCTTTGTGGATACGGGCCGGGAGCCAAGGACGTGAACAAAAACAATCTCGTCTACAACAATCACATTCACCATATCGGGAAAATCTATTCACATTCGCCCGGCATCATGGTGTGGCAAAGCGGCGAAAATCGCGTGGCGAACAACCTAATACATCACACGCCGTACACCGCGATCATTCTTTCGGGTTGCATGACGGATTTTTTTGTGAAAAGCGGCCGAGAACTCGGGCGAACCATCCGCCGACATGAAATCTTGGACTTGCCCAAGAAGCCGACTCTTGAGGATGTGCGTCCCTACCTTCACACGCGGAAGAATGCGATCGAAGCCAACGAGATCCATCACGCAATGGAAATGTTGGGCGACGGCAATGCGATCTACATTCGCGGCGCAGGTGCTGGCAACGAAATCCGCCGGAACTACGTCCATCATCTGGTTGCACCGATGATCATGCAGGCGGCCATTCGCACCGATGGCGGGCAGATGGATACGTTGATCGCCGAGAATTTGATCTACAAATGTACGTCGCAGGGAATCCTGTTGAAGTTGAACAATCGTTGCGAAAACAACATCGTCGCCGACATCATCGCACCGCCCCGTGGATACTATTTGTCCCTCCGGGAAGGGCCATTGACCGGTGCCACGATTCAGCGAAACATTTTCTATTCATCGTCGAATGAATGTACCTTCATTGACGAGCTGCCGGCTCGTAACGACCGCGTCAGCGAGGACCGCCGCGGCAGATCTTTGGCGAATGCAAAAGATGCCGAAACGGACTTCAACATTTACTACTGTGCTGCCGAACAGGGCCTGGGCAATCAAATGTTGGAAAAACAAAAGGCTGACGGAGTCGATTTGCACAGCCTAGCCGTTGATCCGCTATTCGTTGATCCAGCCCAGGGTGACTTTCGATTGCAACCGAACTCGCCCGCTTTGAAACTAGGCTTCGAGCCGATCGATTTGTCAAAAGTCGGCTTAATCGAGTGAACGCAGTCGTGATCCGCAAAAGTAAATCGCTCGTTGGAAATGTCCGATTGCGTTCATTTGGGGTCAAAGAATTCGATGTTGCCGGATTTGACGTCGTACAACGCCCCGATCACTTTTACGCGCCCTTGATGGACGGCCTCGCGTATCACCGTGCTACGGTTGATGACCTGCTCGACGGTGTGCCGGACATTTTGCTTAGAAACCTGGTCCACCATCTCTTCAAACGCCACGGTTGAAAGCTGATCCAATGCTCCGACGGCCAAGCCGGGTACGCTCGGTTTGATTTCGTCGACAATCGATTGCAAATGCTCGCAACCAGTGACGGCCTGAGCACTCTTCTGATCGACAACGAGCTTGACGGAGTTTGTTACAGCGCCGCATCGGGTGTGGCCAAGAACCACCACCGTTTTGACGCCCGATACGCCGACGGCAAACTCAAGACTTCCCAACGACTTTGTGCCAATCACGTTGCCCGCGACTCGGACGCTGAAGATGTCTCCGACGCCTAAGTCGAAGACGATCTCCGCCGGCACGCGAGAATCGATGCAGCTAAGGATGGCGGCCAAAGGACTTTGCCCATCGGCGGTTGCTTGTACCTGGCTTCCGAGATCGCGATTCAACCGCTTTCCGCTTGTGAATCGACGGTTTCCTTCGCGCAGGATGTCGATCACTTGGTCTGCGGAAAGCTGCCCCTGAACTTCACGAGTCGAATAGTCTGCAAACTGAACTTCGTCTTTCAATTGGTACTTTGGCTTGAAGCCCCGAAGATTGACCGCAATGCCTCGCGCAGGGGCGATCTCATCTCGAAAGTCCCGAATCAGGCTCAAGACATCCGGGTCGATGTAATCCGTGTGCGTCGCATCAATTACCAGATTGCTTCCGCGTTTTGCTTCGCTGAAGATTTGGTCAATCGCTGCGCGATTCAGGAAACTCACCTGACTTGCCAGTTCAATGTGCATCACTTCGCCGGCCACCCGGGTCTCGATAATTCGCCGGATGGGTCGTCTCAGGTTGCTATTAAGAATGAACAGAACGCTCGTTCCCAAACCGATCAAAATTCCCACCAACAGATCGGTGAAGACAATGGCGACGACCGTGATGATGAAGGGCACAAATTGATACCGCCCCTGGCTCCACATCTGTTTGAAGATTTTGGGGCTGGCTAGCTTGAAGCCCGTCACGAACAGAATCGCAGCCAGCGCAGAGAGCGGAATCATGTTCATGTATCGCGGCAAAATCGCCACGCTGACGAGCAACAACGCACCATGAAATATCGCCGAGAACTTGGACTTGGCGCCGGCTCCGACGTTGACGGAACCACGGACAATGACCGACGTGATCGGCAGGCCGCCGATCAATCCGCAGACCACGTTTCCGCAGCCTTGGGCGACAAGCTCGCGACTGGGCGGTGAATTCCGTTTGGAAGAGTCCAGCTTATCGACAGCTTCCAGATTCAAAAGCGTTTCTAGCGAGGCAACGACCGCGATGGTGACGGCGGCGAGGTAGACCGCCGGATTGCTCACTTGCGAAAAGTCCGGCAGGCGAAGGAATCCAACAAATTCAGAGAAATTCGCGGCAGTCGGGATCTGAACCAAATGCGTCGCTTCGATGATCCAATTCTCACCCAATCCGCGAAAGCAAACGCTAAGTGCAACGCCGAATAGCACGACAATAAGCGGTGCGGGAACGAGCGATTTCTTCAACGCGGGAATTCGATCCCAGAGCACCAATAACGCAACTGATAACAATCCGATCGCCATCGCACCGACGTGAATTTCACCAGCGATCACTGTGAACAGTTCCGTCAAAGTGTTTTCATGATCCGGTTGCTGGAACGACATCTCGCCTTCGGGGTCTGTATCGTGCCCGAAAATGTGTGGTATCTGTTTCAGAATCAGAATCACACCGATTGCGACGAGCAATCCTTTGATCACGCTTGAGGGAAAGAACGCTGATAGCGCTCCGCCCTTGGCAATTCCAAAGCCGATTTGAATCACGCCGGCGATCATGACGGCCAACAAGAATGCCCTGAAAGATCCAAGTAACGCGATCTGTGCCGCAACGATCGCCGTCAAACCGGCGGCCGGCCCACTAACGCTGGTATGCGAACCGCTGATCGCCCCGACTACCAAGCCGCCGACGATGCCGGCAAGCAATCCGGAAAACAAGTCGGCGCCGGACGCGAGCGCGATGCCAAGGCAAAGTGGCAATGCGACGAGAAAAACCACCAATCCGGCGAGGATGTCCCGAAACAGCGAACTTGGCGAAAGCGATATATCGGATTGGTTCATTTGGGTTTGATTTAGAATAAATGTGCGAAATGGAATGCGTCGTAAAACTACTCAACAGCGCCGATTCCTAAGCAGTACGCCGAAATCAACGATGGGTCGCGCGATCTCTCGCCCTGCCAATCAGCAAGTCGAAACGAAAACACAACACGGAATGTGGCAGTATCTCGGCGAAAGAAGGACCGACCGACGGGGCGGCCTAACAGCGCATCGGCGCAAGAGATCCGTTCGCAAGACGGTGTCCGTCAAAGAAGCACGCCGGAATGAAATCGCGAGGTGATGTCACCTTGCGGGCGGGAGAACCATGCGAAAAACAATTCAGTTCGTTTGACGTGTACCTGTTCGATCTCTGGTTTGATTGTGCAAGCTTTCTGAACGAGCACGAAAAGAACTCCTCGACTTCTTCTATCTCCATCAGCCGTTCGCTGCTGAACAGTGAACGGGAAACCAAGGTCGTGATTCCAAGACTTGGCAACGAAAGCAACAACGCCATGACGACAGGCATCATATTGCTGGGGCGTTCAAATCGAAATAACAAGGTCTTGATGAACAGGGTCGGAACCGCATGGGCAGTAGAACTGTCGGGCTAGTGCTATCACGATTGTAACAGCCCTGTTGGGCCGGGCAAACATCGATGCGGGCAACGGCCTCCGATTAGGACCTGGCAACGTGTTGCCGTTCGACAGATCACGATCGCTGACTCGCCAATAGCTGCCTCAGACCCAACGTTTGTTGCAAGTCACTGGCAAGCAGGTCCAAGTCGTCTTCCGATACGGCGGATTCGCCTTCTTCAACGAGTTGGGCAACCGCGGACGATCGTGACTGAAACGACGTCATTTCGGACAACGTCGTGGAATCAGCTGACAAGGATTCGTCGTCCAGCGCGATTGAATCACACTCGTCATCCGCGATCGTGGTGGTCAACGAATTCGACAAGGGCAAGATCTGCTGTACCACCGACGGCACGAACTCCCCTTCGCTGGGTGCGAGACTTTGATGACTGAGTTGGTTGATGACCAGGAGGGCATCCAGCGCAGTCGTGTTGCCGTCGTGGTTGACGTCATACATCAAAGCACTTGGCAGTTCTTCACTTTCGGCGGTTTCCAGTCGGCTTAGCTGGTTGATGATGACCAACGCATCAATTGCTGTGGTTCGACTGTCGCCGTTGGTGTCAGTCGACTGCAGGAAGTTGGTGGGAGCCGAAGGAATGAATGCATCCGTACCGGCGGTCGATTGCACGGTATAGCTGCGGCTTTCCTCGTGTGATTCGAAAATGATCGCGTAAAGACCGCCTGCCGTAATGGTAGCTCGTGTTACACCTTCGGCGAAAAAGTCCACTTGCGAGACACTTTGATCGACGATGCGGATCGTTTGCCCGACGCTAGCGGTGTTGATGGGGATTACCGAGATTTCGGCATCTGCTACGGCTTGGAAAAGGATGGCCGTCGGGATGCTGTCGCCGGGAATGACATGAATTCGAGTAACGAAGTCTGGTGTGTAGATTCGCGTCGGCGAATTCGATGTAGAAACGTCATGGGTGGTGACATCGACGTCGACATTCGCCAACGCCCCATAGTCCGCATCGGTGCTTGTGATGGAGAAGGTAACGGTTGTGCTCTGACTTCCATCGTCAAGTTGGTCGTCGGCAGCACTGAGCGTTATCTCTTGCGGGACACTCCAGTTTTCTGGCGTAAACGTCAGTTGACTGATTGACACGGTTACCTCGCCGGTGTCTTTACTAACGATACCGACCGTAACGCTAGCTGCCGGTTGACTCGATAACGAAACGCTGATCGTATCGGTCAATCCCGATTCACTGACGATCGTTGAACCATTGGTTTGTGTCAAAACAAGCCCAGGCGTCGTGGCCACGCCCACGGCGATTGTCGCTGTGTCGGTGCTGGTTGCACCTGCGTCGTCGGTGACTTGCAATCCGACCGTGAACGTACCCGCCGCGGCAGCCGAGTAGCTTGCCGTCACGCCGGTTGCGTCATCGTACAGGCCGTCGTTATCGAGATCCCATGCGTACGTTTCGATCGTGCCATCGGTGTCGGTCGATGTCGCACCGCTGAGTGTGATCGTATCGCCGACGGTTCCTGAGTAGGGACCACCGGCTTCGGCGGTTGGGGCAATATTTGCAATGACATCGTTGGTGTTGGTTGCACCGGGAGTCGCGGCTGACAATACCGTTAGGGTCGCCGAACCGTCAGGGAATCGACCATACGATATGTCGGTTGTTTGTTCACCAAACGTAACCGAGTCGACCAGGGTTGTTCCGTCGACATTGTAGAGCAGCACGGACTCTCCACCGGCAGACAGTTTAAACGAAGCATGACTGTTGCCTTGGTCCGTATCGCCATCGGCCCAAATGATCAGGTAACCGCCTGCGGCAATGGTTGATCCGACGGGGAATTGCCACTGCGTCGCATCGGCGGCGTCATCGGTCAGGTAGTATCCGCTGAGGTCGACGGAGTCCGTGCCGGAGTTAAACAGTTCGATCCAATCTTCGAACGCGCCCGTTTCATCGGGATCTTCGATCGTCGTGTCATTGTCGGCCATGATCTCGTTGATGAAGATCACAGACGCATCGGCAGTCACCGTTACCGAAGCCGTGTTGGCGTTGGTGGCTCCGTCGTCGTCCGTGACTTGCAGACCGACCGTGAACGTGCCGGTTGCAGTCGCCGTAAACATCGCCGTTACGCCAGTTGCGTCATCGTACTGGCCATCGTTGTCCAAGTCCCAAGCGTAGCTCGTGATCGTGCCATCGGGATCCGTTGAAGTCGCGCCGCTGAGCGTGATCATTTCGCCGACCGTTCCTGTGTAGGGGCCACCAGCTTCAGCAGTCGGGGCGATATTCTCAATGACTTCGTTGGTATTCGTGGCACCTGGACTAGCGGCCGACAACACGGTCAAGGTTGACGAGCCGTCTGGGAAACGACCGTAAGAGATATCGGTCGTTTGCTCGCCAAATGTAACGGAGTCAACCAAGGTGGTTCCGTCAACGTTATAGAGTAACACTGATTCACCACCGGCCGACAGTTTGAATGAAGCGTGGTTGTCACCTTGATCGATTTCGTCATCGGCCCAGATGATCAGATAGCCACCCGCGTCGATCGTTGAACCGGCAGGGAATTGCCACTGCGTCGAGTCGGCCGCGTCATCGGTCAGATAGAACCCGCTAAGGTCAACCGACGTCGTGCCAGGGTTGTACAGTTCGATCCAGTCCTCGAACGCTCCCGCTTCGTCGGGATCTTCGATCGTGGCGTCGTTGTCGGCCATGATTTCATTGATGAAGATCGCAGCCGATTCAATGTTAACGGTCACTGTCGCGGTGTCAGTGCTGGTGGCACCGTCGTCGTCGGTGACTTGAAGGCCAACCGTGAACGTTCCTGTCGCGGCCGCGTTAAAAGTTGCGGTGGCTGTGATGGCGTCGTCGTACAGGCCGTCGTTATCGAGATCCCAAGCATAGGACGCGATCGTGCCGTCCGAATCGGTCGACGTTGCGCCGCTCAAGTTTATGGTTCCGCCAACAGTTCCGGTGTACGGGCCACCGGCTTCGGCGGTTGGTGCGACGTTATTGGGCGTCGTGTCGTTGGTGTTGGACGCACCCGGCGTAGCAGCCGACAGCACGTTCAATGTCGACGATCCGTCGGGGAATCGACCGTACGAAACGTCCGTGGTTTGCTGGCCAAAAGTGATCGAGTCAACCAATGTGGATCCGTCATTGTTGTACAGCAAGACAGACTCGCCACCGGCTGACAGCTTGAACGAAGCGTGATTGTCGCCTTGATCGGTATCGCCATCGGCCCAAATGATCAGGTAGCCGCCCGCGTCGATCGTTGATCCTCTGGGGAATTCCCACTGCGTCGGATCAGTGGCGTCATCCGTTAAGTACAGCCCGCTGAGATCAACAGGAGTCGTACCGGGGTTGTATAGTTCGATCCAATCCTCAAATGCGCCTGCTTCGTCTGGGTCTTCGATCGTTGCGTCGTTATCGGCCATGATCTCATTGATGTAGACCCCGACAGACTCCGGTTCCAGATCGTATTGCGAGAGAGCGGACGTCAAATAGGATGACCGGTTCCCGATGAAGCTAGTCAATCCGTAGAGCGTTCGATTTCCCGCCGTCACGTTGTTCGTCAAGTTCAATTCAAACTGCGCAGTCGTGAATTGTTTGTTCGGATCCTCGGAAACGTCCGCGCGAATCAGATCGGCCAGTTTGTTGATCCGAGCAGTGGCCGACGTGACGTCGAAACCCTGTTCCAACATTTGTTGCAGATCACGCAGGTAGTCGGTGCTGTACTCATCGACCGCCCACAGGTTTTCAGCTAGCGGACGCAGTTCTTCCTCAACGGGCTGTCCGGGACGCCCCCCCGTACCCACCGGCAGAAAAAACGGATCGAGTTGGACAACGTTGGTTCCTCGATCAACAAACTGGGTGAACGTGCCGAACGATTCGTTTGCATCCCACAACAAGTGTGTGAATTGGCCCGTGTCGTCACGGTCATACAAGTAATAGTTGTGAGCCGCGCCCGAGTACGAATCCAAGTTCACGAACAGGTTGTTCAGCGCCAGCGAAGCAAGCGTGTCCTGAACGTCCAGCAGCGGTTCGATCGCATCCGCCAACTCGGCCGACGGAGTATTGTTGAGCACATCGATCATCTCGATCAACTGCGAGTAATCGTTCGCGGCTTCGTTCGTCTTCAGTTCATAGAAGGCTTCGTAAGCAGCTTGATCCGTTCCCAAATACGTCAAATCAGAACCAAAGTCGGCCTGCGGATCCGAAAGCACGGCGTCATCGGACGCCGTTCCTTTGTACAAATTGCCGTCTTCATCGTCGCCAAATCGGCTTTGCGTGAACGTCGAATCCACTTGTTCAACCGCGGTGTACAGCCCGTAGAATTCGCCGTTGATCGTGACCCTGGTGAACACCGCGCGGCCGACCCCTTCGACAAAGTTCGAAGCGTAGTCGTAGAACAGCTTTTCCCGCAGCATCGTCGGGTCGTTGAAGTTGTTGTTCAGGTTCAGCTTCTTCATCCCCATGAACGTCAGATCTTCGTACTCGTTGAAGTCAATCTTGATCGACTTCTTGACGCCGGAACCGCTAAACGACGAGTTCCCTTTGAAGCGAACACCGACGTTGTCCAGTGCGACCCCGTCCGCGACAAAGTTGGCCTGGAAATAGGGGTCGGCTGCATCGGTGTCGTGCGACGTAAACAGCGTGTTGTACCAGTCGTCATCCTCAAACGTGATTGAGAGTTCGTGAACATAGGTGTCGTCAAAGAACGCAGCCGCTTCGTCGTCGATGGTGACGGCTTCCCACGGCGATGCAACTTCGCCCACTTGCGAGATTTTGATCGTACCGGTGTCCACACTGGTCGCGCCG
Source organism: Rubripirellula tenax (assembly GCF_007860125.1). NCBI lineage: Bacteria > Pseudomonadati > Planctomycetota > Planctomycetia > Pirellulales > Pirellulaceae > Rubripirellula > Rubripirellula tenax. Next base: position 1,037,732 of record NZ_SJPW01000002.1, on the reverse strand, counting down.
TCATCGTCGGTCACTTGCAAACCGACGACGAACGTTCCGACGGTCGTCGACGAAAAACTTACGGATTCACCCGTAGCGTCGTCATACTCGCCGTCGTGATCCAAGTCCCAAGCGTACGTCGCAATGCTTCCATCGGAATCGGACGAAGACGCAGCGGAAAGCGAAATCGTATCTGCCGTTGTGCCAAAATAGGGTCCGCCCGCGTTGGCAGTCGGCGCCAGGTTCGCTTCGCCGACGACCGAGTTGGCAGCACCGGGGGTCGGTGTCGTCAATACGCTAAGCGTTTCGCTGCCGTCGGGCGAACGCCCAAAGGCGATATCGGTTACTTGTTCACCAAACTCGATTGAGTCGACCAGCGTTGTGCCGTCGGTGTCGTAAAGGGCGACCGTTTCACCGCTGGCAGACAACTTGAACGAAGCATGGTTGTCGCCCTGTTCGGGTTCGCTATCGGCCCAAATCAAAAGAAAGCCACCAGCGGCAATGGTCGATCCGGTCGGGAACTGCCACTGGGTGGGCGCATCCACGTCGTCGGTCAGATACATGCCACCCAGATCGACTGCCGTCGTGCCGGCGTTGTAGATTTCCACCCAATCCTCGAAAGCCCCCGCTTCATCGGGATCTTCGATGGTGGTCGTGTTGCTGGCCATGATCTCGTTGATGAACAGGTCACCGGCAAGCAGTTGACGTGCTTCCAAAGCCTCGGCACTCAGGCGACGGGATGGACGCCGCCGACGGGTTGTTTTTCGGTCACGCGATCCGCTGAGTCGTGAGAACGCGCGGCTGAGAAAATCTTGGGGCTTTGGCATGGTGTAACGGTCTCGTTTCAATGGTCGAAGAGCCCACCCAGAATTAGGGGTTTCAGCTAGGGGTGAACTGAAACGCGAGTGGGGCCGACATTTCGTCGGTAGTCTTCAATGCGCCATTGAGTGAAACGCGGGGCCAAAAAAGTTCACAACTCCAGGAATCGCGGAGCCCAAGTCGCCAACGGTTTGTTGATGTCGTGAGCGGCCGATTCGTCGACGACCCCCAATGCCTTTGGGGGCTGCGGCTCATTCTTCGTTTCGAAACGCGGACTCAAACAACAAACGGTATCGATTTTTGTCGCCACTGCCGAATGTCACGCCAGCAGGTCTAGGAATGAACCGGCGTCGCCCAAAGAACTGCCAATCGCCTGCTCAAAGGCAGCGAAATCAACTCCGTTCTCTTCCAGCAGGCTGGTCAATACCGAACGAAGTTCGTCTTGAGAAACATTGCTTCCCGCATCCGTCGTCAGCTCCTGGATCGTTCCGATAATCTGGCTAATCAACTCATCCGTCGATGCCTCGTCCGCACCCGCCGAAAGCAGTGCCGACTCGATCGTGCTGGTTTCGCTTTCATCTTCTTTGCGAGGTGGCGGTGGTCCGTTTGGACGACCCGCGCCCGATGGTCCACCGGAGCGAGATGGGCCACCCGCACGCGACGCGCCGGCCGATTGAATCGCTTCGCCAACCTCTGCGGAATCGATGCCATTGGCTTCCAGAACTTCGTCGACAACGGATCGAATCGCGTTGCGGCTGGAGGACCCCGACGAGGACTCTGAATTCAAAGCCGAGATTGCAGCGTCAATTTGCTCCAGCACGCTGGCCGCCGTCGAATCATCCACGCCGATCGACTGAAGCGCCGACGAGAGCTGCTCTTTGCCTCCTGGCCGGGGGCCTTGCGGACGTGACTGGGAATTCGAAGACTGGCTGGCATAGGACGAAGTCGAATTGGAGATGTTCATTTTTGAAACTTGCGTTTGGTTGTGTTGGTCAAGCGGCCAGGATAAGTGACCGGCGGCACTCTCCTTGTCGGGAACAGGCCGCACAACTCTTGCACCTAAAGCGGCTCCATACGACAGATTTCCGGTCGTATTTCGGCTTCGAAACTATTTCCGAAAATCCGCTGCTGAGCGTGGCCCCTTCCATCGACGGATGTCGCATTGAGCCGCGAGCAGTCGTCTTTTCGACTTTTCGACTCAAAAAGCAAAGTGTGAAGCAAAGTGTGCGACGAGGGTTGTAAAGCACCAGGAATTGCGGGCAGACCCAACTCGCTCAATCGTCAAAATGGCCGCTGGCCCCCATTCGGGGCGCCTTCCGTATTGGACACACGGCCGAAGTTCAAGACGAAGTTTTTTGGACACGAGATACTCGTGTCTTCCGCAATGGCTTGGACAACGAATGGCTGATTCGTGATTTTGGTGATAACGGTGGTGCCGAAGTCGTGTTCTTCGGCGAACCGGGAATCCGAGATCCCAACAACCGAACCGAGACCGTACCGGTACAACGTGACGAACCGATCAACGCGGTCATCGCTCCAAGCGGTGTGTCCCGCATGTTGGGGAGCGGCCGTTGTTAGCGTGGGTCGCTCTTTGCGGCCGCTTCGATGCGTTTGCGCTGTTCGTCGCTCAATCCGAACTTGAAATTGATTTCGGGGTCATTGAAGATGTCGGTTTCTTTCATTTCGACATCATCAACGTCCAGGCTGAGGTCGCAATCGAAGCGAGCCAGCATGCTGTGGCTCTTCCCCTCGTCGCGACCCAGGTTGCGGAAATGACAAAGTCCCCAGGTGATGCCGCGTCCGTTCTTGGTGTCGGTAAACGCGTCTGGAACGTAGGCGCCCGGCGCGATCGGCATCAATCCGGTGATCGCGGCGATCTCGAAGTTGACGCCATCGGACGAGTACTGAATCGTGTTGTGCTCAAGGCCGTGACGGCTGACCAGTGCGGCGAGTCCTGACTTGAACGGGAACAACGATGTCTCGTGACCCGAGTTGATCACCGGGTTGAGTGGGTGCTTGGTGAAGGGGCCAAACGGATGATCGCCGATGGCCAGGCCTTGAGCGCGAACGGGAAGCGGAGTGCCACCCATTTCGCCTTTGTAGTAAAGATGGATCTTGCCATCGCGTACCAGCGCGTACGGGTCGTGGATCACGTATTGGTCCCATGATCCCGGCGGTCCGTTTTCAACGACGATCTTGTTGCTGGGTGTCCAGGGTCCGTCGGGCGAATCGGCAACAGAGGCCGATACCGGGCAATCATCGCCGTTTGTTCCGCTCGATTCACGACTGCCAGGCATGAAGAGATAGGCTTGGTAGTACATGTAGTACTTGCCTTTCCAAACCAGAATGTCCGGCGTTGAAACGCTGCGCCATCCTGCGTTGGGTTTCTCCATTCGCGTGATGGCAACGCCTTGTTCTTCCCACTTAAAACCATCGTCGCTTGTTGCATACCAAATTTCCGACAAGTCCCAGTCGCGCGACGGAATGGTTTCGCCTGCGCCGCCGTCATAGTTGGGCGGTGTCGGCGTTTGGCGATGGGTGTACCAAACGTAGTACTTGCCGTTGGCTCGGATGATCTTGGTCGCGTCGCGTCGCGAAACGGTGCCGTCGTGGCCGTGGTAGTCGAATCCTTCTAGCGGCGTGTACTTGAAACGCGAAAACAGTTCGTTGCGTGCCGCTTCGGGGCCCCCGTACGTGCTGTCGTAGACTCGCTGCATTGCCGCACTGAGCGGCATGTCCGGTTTTTGGTTCGGGACGTTGCCGTAGGGGAACACCGTTGGCTCGTCGGCAAAGCCGGTTACCAGCGATGATGAAACGAGTGCGGCGGTCAATGCGAGCGTGCGAATCATGGTGTCTAACCTTTGTGTATACGTTGGACGTAGTCCAAGTTCCCGTCGGCTCATGACATCGATAAGCCGCTGACTACTTCACTTCGAACGGTGCTAGTTTTTTCCAGTCAAAAACAACGCCTGTCCCCGGTTCGTTCGAAGCCACGGCAAGGCGGTCTTCGACAACCAACGGTCGTGTCGTGTATTCGTCGATCGGGAAGCTGTGTACTTCCAACCACCCGCCGTTGGATTGTGACGAAACCAAGCTGACGTGAAGTTCTTGCATGCCGTGCGAGCAGACCGGGATGTTGTATTGACGTGATAGTTTGGCAGCGGCCAGCCATCCGGTGATCCCGCCGCAATTCGATGCATCGGGTTGAATGAAAGAGAGTTTGGATTGCTCGAAGGCATAACCAAACTCATGGATCGTGTGAAGATTCTCGCCCATCGCCAGCGGCATTCCCGTCGCATCGGCGATCCTGGCATAGCCGAGATAGTCGTCGGGAATCGTTGGCTCTTCAAACCAAGTGATGTCATAAGGTTTGAATCGCTTCGCCGCTTCGATCGCTTTCTCGACACTCATCGAGTAGTTCGCGTCGACCATGAATGTCGTTTCCGATCCGATCAGCTCGCGAACCGCCTTGATTCGCTCGATGTCTTCGTCAAGGTCGTCACGCCCGATCTTGATCTTCACGGCGTTGAAACCATTGTCGAGATAGCCGCGGATCTGGTCCAGCAATTTTGGAAGTGGGAACATCAGATCGATGCCACCGCAATAGGCTTTGCAGCGATCGCTTGCACCACCAGCCATCTTCCACAGCGGTTCGCCCGCCTGCTTGCAACGAATGTCCCAAAGCGCGATGTCGATCGCTGATGTCGCGAACGAAGCAATGCCACCACGGCCGACATAGTGGATATGCCACTCCATGAAGTCATAGATGCCGTCGATGTCTGCATAGTCCTTGCCGACCAGCACCGGGGCAAGGTCATGCTGGATCATCGCCAGGATCGCATGGCCACCTTTGCCGCCCGTGTAGGTATAGCCGGTTCCTTCGCTGCCATCTTCAAGCGTGATCGTCGTTGTCACCAATTGAAAATGGGTGTGGTCGCCATGCTTGGCGTCCGACAGCACTTCGGGAAGCGGCACGCTAAAGAGACGTGCAACAATGGATTTGATCTTCACGGCGGAATGGATCTTCGATGATGAAATGGCGGCTCCACCCTGGGTGGTGCCATTGGCCAAGGCAATGGTATCAGTGACAAGCCTATTCACTGAAGTTGACATACATCGTCTTCTTTTCCAGGTAGTTGTCCATCCCGTACTTGCCGTCTTCTCCACCCGTGCCGCTCAGTTTGTGGCCGTTGTGGAAGCCCTGGCGTTGCTCGCCCATCGGGCGGTTGACATAGATTTCGCCGAATTCCAGTTCCAGCACCGCTCGTTGGATCAGTCGCATGTTCCGCGTGAACAAAAAAGCGGCGAGGCCGAAATCGCTGTCGTTGGCCAGTTCCAGTGCCTCGTCGTAGCTATTGACCCGCATGATGGGGCTGACCACGCCAAAGACTTCGTCTCGCATCACGGCCATGTCATTGGTGCACTGGGTAAGAATCGTGGGTTCGTACCAATGGCCCTTCTTGAATCGGTCACCTGCGGGACGTTTCCCGCCTAACGCGACTTTCGCGCCCGCCTTCACGGCACCCTGGACAACCTTTTCAAGCTGGTCGGTCTCGTGAGCATTGACCTTGGGACCGATGTCGGTACTCGGGTCCATCGGGTCGCCGATTTTCAACTTGCCCACGGCCGCGACGTACTTCTTCAGGAACTCGTCGTACACGCCGGCTTGGATATAGAACCGTTCCGGACACGTGCAAACCTGGCCGCTGTTGAGGTGACGCGAAATCACGGCCGCTTCGACAGCTTTGTCCACATCGCCATCGTCCAACAGGATGAACGGAGCCTTGCCGCCCAATTCCAATCGCACCGCCGTCAGTCGCTCGGCCGCTTTCCGAAAAATCTCTTGGCCGGTCGGGGTCGATCCGGTCATGGTCACCAATCGCGTGATCTTGTTGGTGACAAGTTCTTCACCCATCGTTGAACCGCCACCGGTGACGAGGTTCAAGACACCTGCGGGGATGCCGGCTTGCTGTGCAAGTTCACCCAACGCCAAAACAGCGACCGGTGTGACCGACGGTGGCTTGACCACCATGACGTTGCCCGTCGTCAATGCGGGGCCGATCTTGCGGCACGCCAACGCCAACGGGAAATTCCACGCCGCGATTCCCACGGTGACGCCGTAGGGAACCTTGTGAATCATGATGTGTTCGTTGGGAGTGTCCGAAGGAAGGATGTCACCTTCGACGCGTCGCGCTGCCTGAGCCGGGAAGTTGATGAAGTCGGCCGAAACGTCGACTTCGCCGAGTGCCAATCCGTACGTCTTGCCCATCTCGCTGACCAGAATCTTTGCAAGCCGTTCGCGGTTGGCGCGAATCAGGTCGGCAAACTTGGCCAAGATCTCGCCGCGTTGAACCGCCGGACGTGCTGCCCAAGCCTTCTGCGCCGCTTGCGCCGACTTCAGTGCAAAGACTGCGTCCTGTTGGTTACCTTGCGGTACCGTGTACAAGACTTCTTCGTTGGTGGGGCTGGCCACGTCAATGGTTGCACCGGAGACCGAGTCATGGAACTCGCCGTTGATGAACATGCGGTAGCTGTCGACACCACCGTTTGATTCGATCATGGACTTGGACATGTTGTTGGGTTCTTCCGTTGAAAGTGAGTTGTTGAAAATGGGACGGGCGAATTAGCGTCCCATCCAGCCGCCGTCGACAAGCAGCGTCGTGCCGTGGACGTACTGTGCCGCATCCGACGCCAAGAAAACGACCGGGCCTTTGAAGTCATCGGGGTTACCCCAACGGCCGGCCGGAATACGACCCAAAATCTGCTCGCTACGAACCGGGTCTTCGCGCAGCGCTTCGGTATTGTCAGTCGCGATATAGCCCGGCGCGATCGCGTTCACATTGACGCCCTTGCCGGCCCACTCGTTGGAAAGCGCCATCGTCAATTGACCGATGCCGCCCTTGCTGGCCGCGTATCCAGGGACCGTGATGCCGCCCTGGAAGGTCAGCAGTGACGCCGTGAAAATGATCTTGCCGCTGCCGCGGGCGACCATGTCTTTGCCAAATTCGCGAGCAAGCACGAATTGGGCGTTCAAGTTGACTTCCATCACCTTGTCCCAAAAATCATCGGGATGCTCGGCCGCCGGTTTCCGCAGGATCGTGCCGGCGTTATTGACCAAAATGTCGATCGTCGGGTGGTCCGACTTGGCTTGGGCGATGAACTTGTAAACGGCTTGGCGAATTGAAAAGTCGCATTGATAAGCCGTGAATTTACGACCCAACGCCGTGACTTCCGTTTCGATATCACTGCCGCTGGTTTCCAGCGACGCCGAGACACCGATGATGTCGGCACCGGCCTCAGCCAAGCCCAACGCCATGCCTTTGCCGATGCCACGTTTGCAGCCGGTTACCAAGGCAGTCTTGCCGGAAAGATCAAATGATGGAAGTGTCGTCATGGAGATCAAGAATTAGAAATGTTGGTGGATGGTTAGCTGCACTGAATCAGGTACTTGATGCCATCGGGATTGGCATCGATCGCTTCAAACGTTGCTTGGACATCATCGATGGGGCTGACCTTGGTGATCAGTTTGTCGAGGTGCAGTTTGCCGCTGGCGGCCATTTGAATCGCTTCGTCAAAGTCCTGTTCTTCATAAAGTCGCGCGCCGATCATTTTGATTTCGGACCAGAAAAACTTGAACAGGTTCACCGGCTTTGGCTGCGGGTGAATGGCAACCATCACGATGCGACCGCGCACGTTTGGCAACTCCGTCATGACTTCGACGCCGGCCGCCGATCCGGACACTTCGAAGACGCAATCGGCCATCTTGCCGTTGGTCATTTCGCTGACCGCTTCGGGCAGTTTTTGTTTGGTCGGATTGACGACCTTGATGCCCAGTGTTTCGGCCAAATCCAATCGCGACTGATTGACTTCCGAAAGAATCACTGTGGCTCCCTTGTCCATCGCAACCAATGCGATCAGCAACCCGATCGGGCCGCCACCGATAACCACACAGGTTTCGCCCGCTTTGACTTCACCCAATCGGACGTCGTGACAAGCGACGGCGGCCGGTTCGATCATCGCGCCGTGTTGCAGATCCATTCCGTCGGGCAGTTTGTGCAGCGTGTAGGCCGGTACGGTCCATGACGACTGCATTCCGCCCGGCATATCGATGCCGATGAACTTCAAGTTTTTTCCGACATGCGCGAAGCCGTTGTCAAACGTCGATGGCTCGCCAAAGTGCAACGGGCGAACGGCAACGCGATCACCGACGGCAACGGTCGTCACGCCTTCGCCGATTTCGGCAACCACGGCGGAAGCTTCGTGGCCGATGATTTGAGGCATCTGCACACGCTTGTCCATCGCGCCGTGGAAAATGTGAATGTCGGTTCCACAGATGCCGCAGTATGCCACTTCCAAGCGAGCAGCGCCGGGGCCGGGTTTGATTGCTTCGCTGGTGCCTACCGAAACAGTCCGGTCGCCTTTGTACTGTACTGATTTCATGTCGCGTTTGGTTTGAAGTTGATCGTGATGGAGGAGTGCGGTCGTGCGGCCAGCGTTAGGCCCAACTGAGTTTGTAGATGGTCGTTTCGTTGTACTTCTCGCCGGGGTTCAAGACGCATTTCGGCGCCCCGTCGATGTTGGGACCATTGGGATACTTGGATGTCTCGATACAGAAGGCGCGGAATTGACCAAATTGGTCACCGCTTTCCCGCTTCAGATTGTCCGACGTGTATCGGCCCGTGTACAGCAACGTCCCCGGTTCGGTCGAAAGGACTTCCAGCTTTCGGCCCGTCGTTGGCTCGGTCACTTCGGCAACTTTGTCGAGTTCGCCGGCCGGTTTGTTGAAGGCATAGAAGTGTTCAAAGCCCAACGGCAGTTCGTCGAACGCGTCTCCGATTCGTTTGGGTTGGTTGAAGTCGGCTGCCGTGCCAACAACGTTCTCTTCGTCGCCGACCGGTACATTGGTTTCGTCAGGAACGAGAACACGATCGCTTTTGAGTTGCAAAACGTGATCGAGCACTTTGTCCTTGAAACCGTTCAAGTTGAAGTACGTGTGATTGGTCAGCGATACTGGCGTCGCCTTGTCCGTTTCGGCCTGATAGTTGATTCGAATCTCGTTGTCGTTGGTCAATCGATACTCGACAACGACTTTCAAGTTTCCGGGGAACGATTCATCGCCATCGGCACTATCGAGCGACAACGTCAGCGAAATCGAGTCATCGTTTTCGGCAGTGCCCGCGACGTCCCAAATCCGTTTGTCGAAACCGATCACGCCGCCGTGCAAGTGGTTCGGGCCGTCGTTGGTGGCGACTTGGTGTTCGTTGCCGTCGACAACAAATTTGCCGTCTTTGATTCGGGCGGCGTAGCGTCCGACCAAGCATCCAAAGTAGGGCGAGTTCGTTTTGTATTCGTCCGCAAAATAGCCGTCGAGCGTATCAAAGCCGCAGACGATATCGCTGAGCTTCCCGTCTTTGTCCGGTGTCACGATGGATGTCACCGTGCCGCCGTAGGTGGTGATCTTGACGGTCACGCCGTTGTCGTTTTCGAGCGTGAACAAGTCCACGGCTTGGCCTTGGATCTCACCAAACGCTGCTTTGGAAATTTTCATAGGTTCGAACTACGCGTGAGAGACAAGTTGTTGGATGGGCGAAGAGTTTGCCGCCGCAGGTGCTTGATCGAGCGTTTGGCCGAATGCCAGCACCAAAACACCGATGACCATGCATGCCAGTCCGGTGTAGAGCCAACGTCGGGCCGCCGGCGATGCCTTCGTCCATTCGCCCGTCAAGATTCCGCTGATCACGGCGACAACCAGGCAAGTCGTGTTGAAGATCGCGTAGACAACGATCGGGCCGTTCGCACCCAGGCTGTCCGCCGCGAACGCGTACATCGCCGAAGCGGCGTAGTGAAAGAACGCCATGATGAAGATCAAGATGAAGTTCTTGCCAAACGCCGGAGTCTTAAACTTGCCCCACGCTTTTTTCTTGGACAATTGAAACAGGAAGTAAAGCGTCATCACGACACCGCCGCTTAAAAAGACCGGCAACATGACCGCCATCGCCGTCATCCATCCTGGGTTCCCGTTTGCTTTGACCGCGTCGCCAAGCGGCCCCGCACCATAGGTGAACGCGACGTTGAAACCGGTCGCCAGCAGTCCGCCAAACACGGCGATGAAGATTCCCAACGCGTAAGATTTCGATTGTGTCGATTCTTTGTTTTCGGCCTTGGCATCTTCGGCGGCCTTCAGTGCGACTTCGTCGGCTTCGCGAGTCAGTCCGGCGCGTCCGTTGGAAAGCACGCCCAGCAACACGATCGCAATCCCACTAAGGATCGCGATCATCGCCGGCGTCGAAGGCAGCGGTTGGCCTTTCGAAATCGCGATGCCCAGCGGTAACACGCTGCCGACCAAAATCACGGTGCCGATGAACAGCGAAAAGCCAAGCGACAAACCGATGTGGTCGATGGCTTTGCCCCACATCATGACGCCGACACCCCACAGGAAGCTGGACACGATCATCGTCAACAAGATGCTGGAATCGATTCCCGAGTAGATGTTGCCGACGCCTTTCATCAACGTCAGCGTGGCGATCAAAGGCACCACGAACATCGTCAGCACAAAGAACAGACTCCATTTGTTCTCCTCTTCAAAGTCCGACGTGTATTTGCCGGGAAGGGCATAGAGACCTAGCATGGTCCCCGCAATCAGGGCCGCCGCGATACCAATGAACATATTTCGAGTCCGTCGAACAAATGAGAGGGCGTGGCAGCGTTTCGTATCGCTTGCCGTTACTTGATGTTGGCTTTGATCGCCGCGATGGTCGCTTTGCAGTCTCGTGCCGAAAGAGGCGTGAAGATTTCAAAGTGCTCGCGATAGGTTTGTTGATAGTCGCGAAGACGGGTGTATGTCAGCAACATGCGTGAACAAAGTTGACGCCATGCACCGACCATGTCCTCGCCGCCACAGGCGACCAATATCGATTCGTGGAATTCGATATCGCGCAGTGCGATCGTGGTGGCTTTGCCTTCGTCGCACGCCACTTTCAAGCGATCCAATGCCGCCTCGACGTTGACCAGCGATTTGTCCGAAAGGACGGCGATCCCCTTTTCGATGACATGCGTTTCGATCTGTTGTCGAATCGAAGTGATGAATTTGCGGTCGTCTGGATTGGGTGGATGACGAACCATCACGCCACGATTTGCGTGGTATGCTAGGTACCCTTCCTGCGAGAGTTGAATGAAGGCATCACGTACCGGTCCACGACTGACACCAAAACGGCTTGCCAACTCGATTTCGCGAAGCATCGACCCCGCTTCAAAGCGTCCCGAGACCAAGTCGTCGCGAATTTGATTGGTGACCTGCTCTCGAACGGTTTTAGGTTGCATCGACATGTTCCGAAATCCTTTGCGTGCCTTTCGATGTGACTCTTGAAGGCTTGCTGTTAATTGTTAACATCGTACCGTGCTGCGGGTGCGTTTTCAAGGGTCGATGTGTGACGTTTTAAGATACCAGTTTGTCGGAGAATTAGTTTGATCGAGAAAATTCAGTCGCTCAGGATTGTCCCCGTCGTTGCGATCGAGAGTGCCGATGACGCCGGCCCGCTTGCCGATGCACTGGCCGGTGGCGGACTTCCCATTGCCGAAATCACACTGCGAACCGACGCCGGTTTGGCGGCGATTTCGTCGCTGGCCGATCGTGCGGGATTTTTGGTCGGCGCGGGTACGGTTCACAGCGTGGATCAAGCCAAGCAAGTGGCTGATGCGGGGGCAAAGTTTGTTGTCGCACCGGGCTTCAATCCCAAGACGGTCCAGTGGTGCTTGGACAACGCAATGCCGATCTTTCCCGGTGTCTCCAGTCCGACAGATTTAGAAACCGCGATGGAGTTCGGCCTGAAGATCGTCAAGTTCTTTCCGGCCGAACAAATCGGCGGCGCCCGAATGTTGAAGGCCTTGCAAGGTCCCTACGGCGATATGCGATTCATTCCCACCGGTGGCATCGGCTTGGACAATCTGAGCAGCTATCTTGCCCTACCGTCGGTGGTTGCCTGCGGCGGAAGTTGGATGGTGAAGCCCGAGTTACTTCGCGACGGAAAGTTCGATGAAGTCAAACGATTGACATCCGAAGCTGTTGCCTTGGCCAGCAAATAATGCCGTACCCTTCGTCGGCATGAATCAACCCAACCGTTCGGTACTACGATGACCAAAAAATCTGAGCCCACGAAGCCTGAGCCCCCAAAGCTAAAAACCAAAGCCGCCGAAGATTGCCAGTTCGACCTCGTGTCGCTCGGCGAGGTCATGATTCGCCTTGACCCAGGCGAGACTCGCATTCGTACGGCGCGGCAATTTCAGGTTTGGGAAGGTGGCGGCGAGTACAACGTCGCGCGCGGTTTGCGCCGTTGCTTTGGAATGCGGACCGGATTGGTCAGCGCGTTCGCCGACAACGAAATCGGCCGACTCGCCGAGGACCTGATTCTGCAAGGCGGCGTCGACATGAGTTTCGTTAAGTGGATGCCGTATGACGGGCTCGGTCGAACGATTCGAAACGGACTCAATTTTACCGAGCGTGGGTTTGGGATCCGCGGCGCGGTGGGCTGTCCCGACCGTGGCCTGACCGCGGCCAGCCAATTGAAAGTCGGCGATATCGATTGGGAGCGGCTGTTCGGCAAGCTCGGCGTCCGGTGGTTTCATACCGGCGGAATCTATGCTGCGCTCAGCGACAGCACGCCCGATGTGGTCATCGAAGCGGTCGAGTGCGCCAAGAAGCACGGGACCATCGTCAGCTATGACCTGAATTACCGCCCGTCGCTGTGGAAAGGAATCGGCGGGCACGAAAAGGCACAAGAAGTCAATCGCCGAATCGCAGAGTCCGTCGATGTGATGATCGGAAACGAAGAGGACTTCACGGCGTGTCTGGGGCTTGAGGTCGAAGGCGTCGATGAGAACCTGGCAAATATCGATGTCGAAAAGTTCAAGCAAATGATCCAGCGAGCTGTTGCCGAGTTTCCGAACTTCATTGCCACCGGAACAACGCTTCGTGAAGTCCATTCGGCATCCATCAATGATTGGAGTGCGATCGTTTGGCATGGTGGCGAGTTCTATGAGTCACAGAAGTTTCCGCGTTTGGAAATCATGGACCGGGTCGGCGGTGGCGACAGCTTTGCCAGCGGATTGATCTATGGTTTCTTGACATCCGGTGAACCCGCGAAAGCTGTCAACTACGGCGCCGCCCACGGGGCGCTGGCGATGACCACGCCCGGTGACACGACCATGGTGACTGTCGATGAAGTCGAAAAGGTGATGGCCGGCGGTGGTGCTCGAGTTGTCCGCTAGTGAAAATAGATCGCTAGGGAAAGTCGTTCGCGATCAAAGCGAACCGCTTCCCAGTTCGCTCGCTGCGACGGCGCGTTCAACGCCTTCCCTCAGTCGCTCCCGGATTCGTTTTAACGCCTTGTAAGTGGCGCTCGACTGCATCCCGGACGTCTTCGCCGTTTCGGCGACGGACAAACCCTGCCGATATCGAAGTTCGATCAAACCGCGATCGGTATCGTTCAGGTTCCGGATGCATTCCTGCAGAACTTGGTTGCGTTCGGCCACGGAATCTGAATCAACGATCGGTTCGGACTGCATCAGATCCAGCGAATCGGTGCTGAAGAACAGTTTAGATTTCCCAAGCTGTGTGCGGCGTCGCTTGACTTCGATAAACGCGACACCGAGCGCCCATTTCGAGAAACTCTGGGAAGGGTCAAAACGATCGCGTTTGAGCCATAGCGTCAGATTGGTTTGCTGGGCAATATCGTCGCCATCGGCAAGGCTGGGGGCGAATCTTCCAATGAACGCACGAATGGCGCGACCGTGTTCGGCGATCAAGCATGCAAACTCGTCTTCAGTGAGTGGCGGAGTCACGCGTTAGCACTCATTTTCGAGGAACCGATGCGGGGGCGACCATTGACGCCCCAGTTGTATCTCGATTATTGTTAACAATCAACATGCTGGCGAGTTGCTCTCTGACGTTTTCTGCATTTCGTGGTCGACCACGGATCCCAGGTCTCTAGCGAGCCTGGCCGAGACCGGATTTGTTGCGACTCGCCTTTCACAGACGCCGCCCCGATTCGACGACAATTCGTACGCATTCAGAACGAACCAATACCGAGGACACGTATGAGACTCGCTTCACCAATCATTGCCTTATCCATTTGTCTGTTCCTTACGGTGACATCGCTGGCTCAGGATTCGATTCAGCCGACACCCGAACAAGTCGACTTCCTTGGAATTACCCATCCGGACAAGCTAAGTGCCGCGTCGAAGCGCGCTTTGAAATGGCCCGACATTGGCAATGAATGGTTCGTCGAATTCCAGACACAAGATCTCAAAGGCGACCTCGCCTACCAGGAGGGCGTCATCCGCCGTGATCCCAGCGCGATGATCAAAGAGAATGGGAAGTACTACGTCTGGTACTCGCGTGGTGAAGGGCCGACCCAAGGGTTTGCCGGCGACATTGAAAACGAAAAAGTGTTTCCCTGGGATCGGTGCGACCTGTGGTACGCCACCTCACCCGACGGGATCACTTGGAAAGAAGAAGGGATGGCGGTGCCTCGCGGTGAAAAGGGCGCCTACGATGATCGTTCGGTCTTCACATGCGAAATCATGAAGCATGACGGGATGTACTACCTCTGCTATCAGACCGTTAAATCTCCCTACATGGTGCGCGTCAAAAACCAAATCGGTTTGGCCTGGTCAAAATCACCGGATGGACCTTGGACGAAAAGCAAAGAGCCAATCTTGAGTCCCGCCGACAACGGCGTCTGGGATGGCGACGAAGACAATCGCTTTCACGTCAAAAAGAAGGGTGACTTCGACAGCCACAAAGTTCACGATCCGTGCATCATCCCGTTCAAAGGCAAGTTCTACCTCTACTACAAGGGTGAACAGATGGGCGAAGCGATCACCTTTGGCGGACGTCAAATCCGTCACGGGGTGGCGATTGCCGACAGCCCAAAAGGCCCTTACATCAAGAGCCCTTACAACCCAATCAGCAACAGCGGTCACGAAGTTTGTGTTTGGCCCTACAACGGCGGTATCGCCTCGCTGATCACAACGGACGGCCCCGAAAAGAACACGATCCAGTGGTCACCCGACGGCATCAATTTTGAAATCATGTCAGTGATCAAGGACGCCCCCCACGCCATTGGGCTGAACCGTCACGCCGACAACGAAAAAGAGCCGACCGAGATACTGCGTTGGGGGCTGACGCACCAATACAAGACAGGTGACTACCAATACATCCGCCGTTTTACGTCGCACCGCGTCGTCAGCCACACCGCCAAGGGCGAAGTAGCCAAGTAACGCTTTTCACGTGACTTGGCTCTGCGGCGACCGATTGCGGCCGTATCGTGGCCATGGGCGGAATGGAAAATTTGAGGAAAATCACCCATGTGGGTGAGTTTGGCACATGCCCCCGGACCTTAGGTTGTCTACAATTAACAAAGAATCGCGTTTTTGTCGGTGGTTTGCCATTGGCCTGCAGGAGGGGCATTTTTAACTTCCGTTACTTAGCGCCGTTTGTGATCGCACTTCCAGCACAACGAAAAAGAAGCAAGACAAGAGAGGATTAATGAAATGAAAACGTCACTCGCAATCATGGCTGCCACTGCCATGGCCTCCCTTCTAACAACGGCAGCAGCCTCGGCTGACATCGTTAACTACTCCACCAGCTTTTCTGATAGTGACTCCCCCGCCTTCGCGGATGGTGGCTTAAACGGCCAGAACACCTGGGTTGCCCACCCTAGTTACAGTGTTTCCGATGCGGCAGGAGTGGGACTCCTCGGGCGCGTCAATGCTGCCGGCCCGGTCCATACCGGTAGCTCCGCGAACGTAACTAGCGAACTTGCCGCCGGTAAGACGCTCACGCTCACACTCGATATGAACTTTGTGGGAACGTTCGCGAATCAGAACAGCGGGGCTTGGTATATCGGGCTTTCCAATAGCGCCGCCAATATGAGTGACTCCGCAACAGCTGCTATCGGAAGTTCCGTTTTTCAAAATAACACGAACAGCAATTTTTGGCTTTCAGCGATTGGCTTCACTAGCAAGTTCGACACGGAGATTGCTTTTGATGACGCCTACCGCACTGTGACGACCACGATTACTAGATCAGCGACAACGAACCTTTTTGATATCACCTCCGAATTGGCTGGCGCATCGACTTCTTACACCATGACTCACGCCGGTCTTTGGACGGGAGCGGACGACGCATATCTGGGATTTCGGTTCCGCGGAAACCAGAATGGCAATGTCAACTTGATCAGTATCAGTTCAGGTGCCGTCTCTGTCCCCGAACCATCGAGTCTGGCACTGATGGGCTTGGCTTCCGTCGGATTGGGAATCTGTATTCGGCGCCGAAAGAACCAATAATCACAAATTCAATTTGCAGAACATCAACGCTTTGATCATTCGGATCGAGGCGTTTTTTTTGCGAATGTTGGCATCGGCGAAGGCTAGGGTGGAGGCTTCATCCGGGTCCGTTCCCTGACGCTCCTTGCCGCCCCCATCACTATCGTCGAAGCTGTCATGTCAATCGTTGAATACCGCTACTGCATCTGTATCCTGCTCTCATTCAGTTTTGTCGGTTCGAGCGTCTCAGCGGATGATGCATCGGACGCGAAACGCGTACTATTTAGCTTCGACGATGAAAGTCAGCTTGCCGGTATCGAAGCCCGCGACATGAAGTTGTCGATCGCCGAATCGGGATCCGGCACGAAGTTGCAGGTCCAATCGGGGCACGAGATCGACTGGCCAGGCATCACGCTGAAACCGAAGGGTGAATTCTGGGATGGCTCGCCTTATCAACGTTTCGCGATGGACGTCTCCAACACTGGTGATACAGGGTTTGAACTCGGGCTGCGGATCGATAACCCCGGTGGCGACGGGCAAACCGATAGCGTGACCGTGATGACTTTTGTCAAACCCGGCGAGTCGCGAACCGTTTCGGCCAGCCTTTCTGATACACCGTGGCAGTTTTCCAAACCGCTCAAGCTTCACGGCATGCACGCAGCACCGGGGCAACAAGCGATCGACCCAGCAAAGATCAAAGAAGTCATTCTCTTTCTGCGAACGCCAAACACCGACCATCAGTTCACGATCGATAATGTTCGATTTGAAAAGCCGGTGACGGTCTTGGACCGAGATGCATTTTTGCCTTTCATCGACGAGTACGGCCAATACATCCACGGTGAGTGGCCAGGCAAGATTCATTCTGATGAGCAATTGATCCAGAACCGCGAATCGGAACAGAAAGAACTGGCCGAGCATCCGGGGCCCAAGAGTTTCAATCGTTTCGGTGGCTGGCAAGACGGTCCCAAGAGTGAACCGGGCAAGTTTTTTCGCACGGAAAAGCACGACGGAAAATGGTGGCTGATCGATCCCGACGGGTGTCGATTTTGGTCCCACGGTATTGATGCGGTTTCGATTCGTTTCGGAGGAACCGGAATCGATGACCGCGAGGACTACTTTCGCAATCTTCCATCCAAGGATGTTCCGCTTGGCCAGTTTTACAATACCAGTACTTGGGCGTTCGGATTTTATGCCGATCGTGTCCCCTTTGAAATGTACAACTTCTACACCGCGAACTTGTATCGCAAGTATGGCGGCGATTGGCCCGCCGAGTTTGCCGACGTCGCTCATAAACGTCTGCGAAGTTGGGGATTGAACACGCTTGCATCGTGGTCCGACCCGGCCGTCTACCTGCAACACAGAACTCCTTACACCGCTTTCGTTTACGTCGAGGACTGCCCGACGCTTGATGGCGCTCAGAAAATGTGGACAAAGTTCGCCGACGTTTTCGATCCCAAGTTTCGCGAATCGGTGGTTGCGGGAATCGAAAAGTGTGGTGAATCGATCGGTGATCCTTGGTGTCTCGGGTTCTATGTCGACAACGAATTGTTTTGGGGTGACAACAACTCGTTGGCGCTATGGACGCTCGCGTGTCCGGCAACTCAGGCGGCGAAGCAAACGTTTGTGGCCGACTTAAAAGCCAAGTACGAGACCATCGAAAAGTTGAACGAGGCTTGGGGGACCGCGCATGAAAACTGGGAAGCGTTTACGGAAAGCACGACGCTGCCGGACGCGGCCAAAGCCGCTGATGACTTGCATGCGTTCTCGGTCAAGTTTGCCGAAACCTATTTCGCGACGGTGAAAGACGAACTCGACAAAGCGGCGCCGGGTCAATTGTATCTCGGTTGCCGATTCATCTGGTTCAACGATGTCAGTCTGCGAGCCGCTTCGGATTCCTGTGATGTGGTCAGTTTCAATCAATATCGATACGACGTGTCTGACTTGCATTCGTCGGAAGGGACGGACAGGCCGATCATGATTGGCGAGTTCCATTTCGGCGCACTCGATCGTGGGCTGTTTCATCCGACGAAAGTACCAGCGCGAGATCAAGAGCATCGTGCGGAATGTTACAAAGATTTCTTGCACAGCGCGCTGGCCAACCCGAACATCGTCGGTACGCATTGGTTCCAGTACACGTCGGAACCAACCGCCGGTCGTGGCGACGGCGAAAACTACCAAGTCGGTTTTGTTGACAACTGTGACACGCCGTATGAGGAAACGATCAACGCGGCGCGCCAAATCGGAAGGGAAATGTACGAGTACCGCGCTGCGTCGGAATAGGTTCTCGTCGGAGACATAGCAAACGACCGCGGAGCGTTCGCCCACACTTTTTGACTAAATTTTGACGAAGGATTGAGCGGAAAATAACTGTCGTGACTCGGGCACTCTTGCCCGAGATGTTCGCGACGGGCAAGAATGCCCTTCGTACATTTATTTCCCGCTCGATCCTAAGTACTGACAGCGATCGAGACTAAACAATGACTATGAAATCGGTCGTCCTGTGCATGATTGTGCTGGTCACAAGTCTGGCTTGTGCGGCTGAGAGGCCGAACATCGTCATCATCATGTCTGATGATTCCGGCTACACCGATTTGGGGTGCTACGGCGGTGAAATCGACACTCCCAATCTAGACGCCTTGGCGGCGCAAGGGATGCGGCTGAGCAACTTTTATTCGAATGGCCGTTGTAGTCCAACTCGCGCGTCATTGATGAGCGGATTGGAATGCGCGAAGGTTGGCTTCGGCGGCGGATCGCTGGGCGATTGGCCGCGTGAGATGCCGTATCCGGCGCATCGCGGTCGACTGCCGTACGAGATACCGCTATTGCCTGAACTGCTCAAGGTAGCCGGCTACCACACGATGATGTCAGGCAAGTGGCATTTGGGTGGTAGTCTGATGAAGGACTCGTCCGTAAGGCAGGACGAATGGAAGAAGACCCACGAAGGTTGGGAGTTGACCGATGCCGAGATTCAATCCGACTTTAATGCGCTGCCGAGCCAACGTGGTTTCGATGAATATTTTGGGCTGTACGGTGCACAGGACGACTTCTTTGCTCTCCCCGGCCAACCCCATCGAATCATGGATGGGAACAAGCCTGCAAAGCTGGACTACAGCCAGAGCTATGCGATGCACTGCTACGTGGACAAGCCGGGCGGGCGATCCAGCAAGAATCACGGGAAGACCGGCAAGGCGTTTTACGACACCGATGGCGTCACGGACCGGGCGATCGAAATGATCGAAGGGGCATCGGGAACGGACAAACCACCATTCCTGATGTACGTCGCGTATCGGGCCCCGCACAAACCTTTGCAAGCACCGGAGGAACTGGTGCAGAAATACTTGCCTCGATTTCAGGAACTGACCAAGGTGGCGTCAAATCGTGCGGCCGGGCTGAAGGCAAACGGTCTGTTTCCACAATCGGCGGAAGCCCACCGACGATGGATTCCCAATGTCACGGACAAGGCGTTCCGGCTGCAGTTGGCGATTCATGCTGCCATGATGGAGAAGGTCGATGAGAACGTCGGTCGGGTGATCGACGCTCTGAAAGCATCCGGCGAGTTTGATAGCAGCCTAATCATCTACTTGTCTGACAACGGTTGTGCTTCGCATGTCGACGGTTTTATGAACACGCCCTACGTGGGTTCCAAGGCGCTGGTGTGGGAGGGCGGAACCAAGACGCACTTCATGGCCGTGTGGCCAGATCACATCAAGCCAGGATCCATTTCAAACAATCAGTCTTGGGTGGGTGACGTTGCGCCAACGTGCCTTGAAGTCGCCGGAGTCGAGTATCCCGATTCGTTCCGTGGCCAACAACTCCGGGGGCTGGATGGTCGCAGCATGTTGAAGACGCTGATGGGCGAGACCATGGCGCCTATGGAGGCTCTGTTCTTCAACGACAAGGGGCAACAGAGCGTCATCTACCAGGGCCGTTGGAAACTGCTGATCGAGCCTGGGTGGTACTTGCAGACGGTGAAAGCGACTGGCATAGCTTACGAGCTATACGATCTTGAAAAAGATCCTGCCGAAACAAAAAACTTGGCGGATTCTGATCTCGCCATGGTACAGCGACTCGCCAAGATGTGTGAAACATGGAAACAGGATTCGGGCATCGTCGACTACGCCGAGATCATCAAAGTCCGTCCAAAGGATCCGTTCTAATTCGCACGTACAGTGATCGTGCAGTGATGACGTCTGGTCAACCGAGTTTCGTTCGCTATTTCCGTTCAACCAATATTCTTGAAGAGCATTGACCTTGAAACGATTGCTTCCTTTCGTATTGACGTGTCTTGTCCTCTCGCAGTCCGCTGCCGCGCAGCCATTTTTCGGTGAAGGGCAAGATCCCAAGCCAACAGGAAGAGTTTGGTTGCCCGTCGAACCGCTTTCCGACGAGTTCGATGGTTCGGCGTTGAACAAAGACAAGTGGAATGCTGACCCGGCCGCCAAGGGGTGGGGATGGATCGGTCGTCCGCCGGGACTCTTTCAAGAGAGTAGCATCAAGGTCGCCGATGGTCACATGAATGTGACCGTTGGGAAACTTGACGAGCCCAAGGTCATCCACGGACACGAATTCAAGTATCACGGGGCGATCATCCGGTCGCGAACCCCGGGCGATGTCGGCATGTATTTTGAATGCCGGATGAAGGCCAACGCAACCGAAATGTCATCCACGTTCTGGTTGATGACTCCGTCGGACAGCGAACAGAAGTTGGAACTTGATATCCAAGAGTGCGTCGGGCGAACGTCTGACAAGACCGATGGTTGGGGCAGATCATGGAACAAGATCTTTCATTCGAACATGATTCGTCGACCTACGAAGGATCAGCCCGAGAAGGATCAATTACAGGGCTCTGTTCCCACCGAAACGAAGAACTCGGAACGCTTTTACGTCTACGGAGCGTGGTGGAAGTCGCCGCGTGAAGTCATGTTTTACCTCGACGGAAAATACACCTATTCCATCAAACCCAACGTCGACTGGGATGTCCCCTCGCACTACCAAATGGCGATTGAAACGTACGATTGGAACCCCGTGCCTGAGGACGGTGGATTGATCGCAAGCGGTACCAAGGAAGAGCGAACGACCCAGTACGATTGGATTCGGACTTGGAAGCTTGCGGAGTAGTTCGATGTAAATTTGGGAACAGAATCACGTGTTGAATGCGTCCACGGACCATCAGGGGATGGATGCACATCCGCAAGTTCAAAAAAAATTGACTGAAGTATCCAATGAAACATCCAGTCCTGCTCGGCCGATCCTTTTTGATCGGGCTCTCCGTTCTGGTTTGCTCGTCTCTATTTGCCAGTGGGCCGCCCAATATCGTTTTGCTATTTGCTGATGATGCGGGCTATGCGGACTTTGGATTTCACGGCAGTCGTGAGATGCGAACGCCACGTTTGGACGCTCTTGCCGAAGAGGGCATGTTGTTCGAACAGGCGTATGTCACGGCGGCTGTGTGCGGGCCCTCGCGTGCTGGGCTGCTGACCGGTCGGTATCAGCAACGTTTCGGCTTTGAAGAGAACAACGTTCCCGGATACATGAGCGAATCATGTCTGCCAGATAATGAGATGGGACTGCCGCTCGATCAAACCACGGTTGCTGATCATTTGAAAACGCTTGGTTACCGAACGGCGCTGATCGGAAAATGGCACCAAGGTAATGCCGAACGATTTCACCCGCTGCATCGTGGCTTTGACGAATTCTATGGTTTCCGTGGTGGTGCTCGCAGCTACTTTGCGTTCGGTAACGGCAATCCGAACCATCGCCCCGAAGACCGGATCGAACGAGGCATCGGAGACTTTGCGGAGTCCGACAAGTATCTGACAGACGCTTTCGCGGATGAGACGATCGCTTTCATCGAGCGAAACCAAAGCGGTCCGTTTTTTGTCATGCTCTCGTTCAACGCGGTTCACAATCCGATGCAGGCCGAAGCAAAGGACATCGAAGAGTTTCCCAACCTGGCCGGCACGCGCCGGCAGCTAGCCGCAATGACGTTGTCGATGGATCGAGCGTGTGGTCGCGTGCTGGACAAGTTGACTGAGCTGAAACTTGATGAGAACACGATCGTGATTTTCACCAACGACAACGGCGGCCCCAGTGATGCTAATGCCTCGGACAACTCACCACTGAGTGGAACGAAAGCGACTCATTTGGAAGGCGGCATTCGTGTCCCATTCGTGATGCGTTGGCCCGGTGTCACCAAGCCGGCGTCAAAGTACGAGCACTCCATCAGCATGTTTGATCTGCTGCCAACGTTCTATGCAGCAGCCGGCGGGAACGTGGGTGATTTGAAGAAGGTCGATGGCGTTGATCTACGGCCGTTCGTAGCTGCCGAAAACAAGGCTCGGCCTCACCAAACCCTCTTTTGGAAGAAGGAATCTCGCGGGGCTGTGCGCGATGGCAATTGGAAGTTGATTCGCTTTCCGGACCGTCCCGCAGAGCTATACGATGTGAGCAAAGATGTCGCCGAAACGAACAACCTAGCCGGCGCCCATCCGGACAGGGTGAAAGCCATGTTCAAGCAGTTGTTCGCATGGGAAATGACGCTCGAGCGTACGAAATGGCAGCTCAAGCGGGAATACGAGGGCGCCGACTTGAAGCACATGGACGAGTACCGAAAGTAGTTGGCGTCGGTCTTCGTGCCTCATTCTGCTCTTACCGATTGGGGTCGCTTGCCTTTATGATGCGGCGAGGCGATCTCGATCATTCGGTCGGCAACGCCACTCAACGGACGGAGCGATGGAATGACGGGATTAGGGTTTGGTTTGTACTTTGCCGCAGTGGTGGGACTGTTTTTTTGGACTCGTTCCTATACCTGGACCGAAGCCGAAGCCATGCCGCCGACGGGCAAGAAGCCGGGCTTCGGAAAACAAATCAGATTGAGTCAAGCAGCTCGCGACTTGTTCAAATTCTGGGGACCACGCGTCTTGGGTGTCGCTTGCATCGTCAGTTTGCTGGTTCGCATCGTCACGGGCCAGCCCACGTGGTGGGATCTGGTCGTCGCCGTCGGGGTCGTCGCGTCTTGGCCGATCCAGGAATGGTTGATTCATGCGTGGTTGGAACATCGTCCCCCCATTCGCATCGGCGGCCGCGAAGTCGAGCTGTTGATCACCAAGACGCACCGGGCTCACCACCGAAATCCGTGGGATCCCAAGTTCGGGCTGACCACGACCTACTTCGTGATCGCTTTCGTAGGTGGCGTTCCAATGATGTGGGCGATCCCCTATTTGTTGGGTTGGCTGACGCTGGGTGCCGCGATGACCGGTAACTTGGTGACGTTCGCATTGATTTTGAACTACGAATGGGTCCACTTTTTGATTCACACATCGTACGTGCCGCAGGGACGAATTTACCGGCGACTTTGGCGTAACCATCGCTTGCACCATTTCCAGAACGAGAACTATTGGTTCGGGCTAACGATGTTGGGTGGCGATCAGTTGCTCGGAACGCACCCCAAGAAGGATGCCGCCGGTCATTCGCAAACGGTTATGAATTTGGGTGTCGATCCGGTCGATCCAGCCAGTTCCGTCGGGGCGAAGGCCGGTTGATTGCCGATTCGTCGCATGGATGACGTGCGAACGATCTCGTTACAAACCTGTTACGTCACCGACGTGATGAGACGCGTAAGATCGCAAGTGAATCGCCACTTGGTTCTTACTCGAAAACAGGATTCTGTCATGAACCGCCTAAACCGATCCGTTTCCGTCGCGGCAATCTGCTTTGCCGCAATCTGCTTCGCTGCGAATTCCGCAGTTGCGGGTGATCCTGTTTCAAGGTGTCGCACACCCGATCCGATCGCGTGTTTGATAACAGCCGCTTCCGATCCAGACTTTGACGTTCAATCGCCGCTTGCAAGTAGTTGGATCGACTCGGTACGTCGTCGCGGTACGGCGGGCTTGGACGAACTGCTCGATCGGCTTTCGCCAGAGCAACGTGAAATAGCCACGATCAAACAGGTCATCGATCGCGTTGCTGCGCAGAAGGACGCGTCAACGTCACGGCTGTACTGGCATACGTCGCTTGACGATGCGAAGGCCGTATCGAAGGCGACGGGCAAGCCGATTTTGAGTCTCCGTCTGCTCGGTCGGTTGGACGAAGAACGTAGCTGTGCCAACAGCCGGTTCTTTCGGACGACGCTGTATCCGGTAACAACCGTTTCGAAGCGTTTGCGATCTCACTATGTTCTGCACTGGCAATCGGTGCGAGAGGTTCCCCTGGTTACCATCGATATGGGACAGGGGCGAACGCTGGTGCAACCTATCATCGGCAACAGCGTCCACCTGATGCTGGATTCGAATGGTGTTGCAATCGACGCGATGCCGGGTTTGGTGACGGCCGAGCGGTTCGTCCAGTGGTTGCAGGAAACGGATGATCTTTGGCGTCGACTTCAATCACTCGATTCGGGGCTGCATCATTCCTTGATCGCACGACACCATGGCGATCGCGCGGCGAAACGACGTAGTGAATCCCGTCTTGCCATCGCGGCCGACCAAGCGGTCCATGACGTCAATCCATTCGATCGGGGCTGGGTCGAACTTGCCCAACACGAAGTCTCTGGGGGTAAGCTTGTCGTGAAGGTTGAGCAACCGATTGCCGAAGTGGCGATGGTGACAACGGTCGGCAAGTCAGCCGTCGAGACGCCCCTATTGCGTGCCGTCATGCAGAGCGAATCGATGATCGCCCGCGATACGGTTTTCAATCTCTACGTTTTGCAGACTCGCATCGATGACTGGTTCGCCGATGCTGATGCTTTGATGACGGAATCGCAATTGACGCCGCGGATCTACGCCAACGTGTTTCTGATGCCGCTGGACGATCCTTGGTTGGGACTTTCTCGCGATGAAGCGTTTGTTGCTATCGGCCGGGATGGAAAGGCCACATCGACTAAGATGGAGTCACCGTTGGGTCGGCTTCCGCAATCCAGCGATTCTCATTAGAAGCAACGATGGATCCGCACCGAATCTTGACCATTGAAGACGACGCCGCGATTCGCCGTGGCATCACGGATGCCCTGCGAGCCGGCGGTTACGTCGCATGGCAAGCGGGAACGTTCGACGATGCCATCACGATGGCAATGGGAAAGCCCTGTGATTTGGTGCTGTTGGATTTGGTGCTGCCTGGTGGCGACGGACTGGACGTGTTGGCGACGATCCGCCGCGAAAGACCGTTGCTGCCGGTAATCATTCTGACCGCACGGGGCGAGTCGTCGGATCGTGTGCGTGGATTGAAGCTAGGTGCCGACGATTACGTCGTCAAACCGTTCAGCGTCGACGAACTGCTCGCCCGCGTCGAAGCCGTGTTGCGACGGGCGCCGCCACGGGCTGCGTCGGGTGTTGAAATTGAAGTGCCCGATGTCACGGTTGACTGGGCGACTCGGACGTTGGCGTCGGCATGCGGCACCGAAGTGTTGTCGGATCGCGAATCAATGCTGTTAGAATATTTGGCCCGTCGTTCGGGTCGGGTGATCTCTCGCGAAGAGTTGCTGCAGGGTGTCTGGCAAATCGATGCCAAGGGACTGACCACGCGAACGGTTGATATGCACGTTGCCCGGCTTCGTGAAAAGCTTCGTCGCGTCTGCGGCGACGTCGAACTGATCCAAACCGTTCGTGGAAGCGGCTATGCCTTCGACACGCGTTGGGTTGCCCCGTCATGATGCGAGCGTGGTGGTGGACATGGAAGCAGACGATGACGCGGCCTCGGTCGCTTTGGTGCGTGTTGATCTTTGCCGCGATCACCACGGGATTAGGGTTGGCGATGTTGTCGCGACATGCCACCGGACTTGCAAAGGCGAGGCAGTCCAGTGAGGCACGCGAGAATTTGCAGCAGAACGTTCGTGTGGCGCTGTGGCGACTCGATTCGCGGTTGGGGCCGATGGTCGCGACGATGAACGATCAAAACGAGGCCGCGATGGAATTGAACCGCGATGGGGGATGGGGACACGGCTGGTTTTCCGTGCAGCCGATGTTGCCTTGGGAAAAGACGGTGCCTCGGCAAAAGGCCGTGAAAGACTCGGCAACATATCGCTATGAAGATCGGGCCGCCAAGAATGGCATGGAGATGACAAGCGACACTGCGTCCTGGTTGAACGAGTTGAGAACTTTGGTATCACCGGATGAATGGATGACGGTCATTTCCAATTCATTTCCCAAACGAATTGCGGACCCGATCGAAGCTGTCGCATCGAACCGTGATCAGGTCGAGTTGCAGAATCGGATGCAAGCCGTTCAACAACAAATGTCGTTCAACCAATCGGCGCAGTTTTCTTTGGCTGCTGAGCTCTCAATGAGCGGACAGCCAACGGAGATTCTTCCGGTGTGGGTGAAGGGCGAACTGTTTGTCGTTCGATCATGCGAGTCGCTTCAGTGCGCAGTGACGGCGACGTGGGTCGACTGGCCAGCGTTGAAAGATTCGTTGATTGCGGACGTGTCAGACTTGTTGGCGGACGTCGATATCGTCGCGACCCGTCCCGCCGACACTCCACGTCCAGAGACTACTTTGGCCGCGTTGCCGTTACGGTTGGTGGTCCCGCCACCGATGGTCGCGTCGTCGATTGATTCGGCTACGGCCACGGCGCTGGGGTTGGCGTGGGCTGCCTGGCTTTCCGCCGTTGTCCTTGCCGCATTGACGCTGGATCGATTGATGTCGTTGACACAACGTCGCGCCGCTTTTGTGTCGGCTGTGACGCACGAGCTTCGCACGCCGTTGACGACATTCCGGCTCTATACCGACTTGCTGCAACGTGGTGCCATTTCGGATGAAGAACAGCGTCGTGAGTACCTGCAAACGCTCAGCACCGAAGCCGATCGCTTGACGCACCTGGTTGACAATGTGCTTCGCTATTCAAAATTGCAACAAACTTCGTCACCCCTGGCGATGGAAACGGTAAACGTTTCGGATTGGATCGAGAGAATTCGTGGTCGTTTGGTCGATCGCTTGGCGATGTCGAACATGACGCTTGAGATAGCGCAACGTGGCGACGGCGACTGGCGAACCGATCCACTTGCGATGGAGCAAGTCCTTTTCAACTTGATCGACAACGCAGCCAAATACGCAGTCACAGCAACGGATCGAACTGTTTGTTTGCGTATCGATGTCGATCTGAGCAGCGTGAAATTTGAAGTTTCAGATCACGGGCCAGGCGTCCCGCAAACATTTGCGGCATCGTTGTTCCAGCCGTTTACGAAGTCAGCAGAGCGTGCCGCCGAGACGGCCGTGGGTGTCGGATTGGGCTTGGCGCTCGCTAGGCAAACGATGGAGGCGTTGGGGGGGGAAATCGATTACGTCGAAGCACCCGACGGCGGCGCGGTCTTCCGAATCGAGTCGCCGCGCCGTCATTCGTGATGGCTAGCGATGAATTGACGGAAGACTAGTCGAGTGGGAATTCTTCCACGTCCTCGTACATCGGCAAGTAGCGATAGTAGACTTCCAATGTCAAGGTGCACATCGCAGTGGTGTAGAGTCGCCCGCCGACGTCGCCATACTTTTCACCCGGAAAGTGCCAACTTCCCCGTTGGTGTCCTTCTTTCTCTTGGGTGGCCACCAAGTGATCGCGTAGCCTTTGATTCCATTGGTCCCAGTCGTGATGTCGGGCATGGTGCAGTGCCAGGGTCGCATAGTAGTCGTGGTAAATGTTATTGAGCATTGGGCCACGAGCGGCCATTTCGTCAAGAGCGATTCGGAACAACGTCTTCTGATGCGACTCACCCAGGTAAAGCATCATGGTCAAGCCGATTGCGGTCGTGGTTTTCTCGCCGGGTGGTCCTTGGTATCCGAACCAATAGCCATCGTTTTCGCACGTCGATTTCAAAAACTTCTTTGCCATCTGCAGAGTATGTGTTTGCAAATCGACGTGGCTGCGCCGCGCTGCGACCAACGAAAGTACTTGCCAACCGGTTACGGTCGTATCACCGGGACTTTGCGGTCGGTATCCCCATGAACCGCTGTTGTGTTGTGCGATGCAGCTGAATTGGGCGCCCCGTTGGACCAGTTCGTAGATGTCCGACTCTTTCTCGTGGCCCTTCTTTGTCGTCATCGAAAGGGCTTCGCCAAGGGCCATCAGCGCGATACCGTGACCATACATGCTGCCTTTTTGCCAGTCATATCCGGCTTCCGATTCTGACGCGACGTCGCGCAAATAGTAAATGCCTTTGCGAACGGTTTCCGCGTACTCGGTGCTGCCGATGTGCGTGTGTCCGGCACCGAGAAACGCCAACAGCGCCAACCCCGTCGCGGCCGTCGACGGCGCAGGATTATCGCCGCCCTTGGTGCTGTGGGTGCAACGCCCGTTGCAAGGATCCAGTTTTAGGTTGAACGACCAACTGCCGTCGCGTCGTTGGTGTTCGGCGAGATACCGAAGTGCTTCTTCGACGGCACGTTCACTCGGTCCCGACGCGCCGTACTTCTCGCCCAGACGTTTGCGACCTTCGGGAGTTCGTCCGGACAAACCGCCACCTGGTAAACGTGACAAAGTTGCGGGCTTTCCACCATCGGCCAGCGATGCGGCGACGGGAATTTCGGCGGGCTCGGTGTTGGTCGATGGTAATACCGATGCGATGGGTGATGCCATCGCTGCGGGGTCTGCCCTGGCAAAATGGACAGCGACGGGTTCTTCCGCCATCGCGCCGTTGATGTTGATCGTGACCGTCGGCTCGGTTTCGACGGACTCGAGCGGGATCACGACAGTCGTTTCGCCCTGGCGAGCGGTCAGCGATCTGCCCGATCCGACTTTGGTCGAGTAGGTCATCAGGGCCAGAATGATCAGCAGGATTGTGTGGATGATCGTGCTGACCAAGAACGGAACGATCAGCGTCGAAGACGGTTCGTCCGAAGTATTGATCGGCGGTACCGAGGGCACCGATGGGCCGACGGTCGACTGCGGACGCGAGGCGGCCCGCAGCCGTTTGACGATCGCCGGATCTTCCGGAACAGGATCCTTCCACCGACCGGTGACGCCTTGCGGCGGCAACGGAACCGTCGGCTGCGATGCCGCAGCGCCGGTCGTGAGGGTGGAATCGGTCATGTCGGTTTTGCTTGCCAAGTGAGAGATCTCCGAACTCTCGACTATAGCTCGCACCCGCACCCCAAGCCTGATTTGCCCCGCAAATCAGGCGATGTTCTTCGTTTCCACGCGACTCGGCGATCGCCCACGTAAGCTTATGTCGCGGCTTTGACCGGCAGGTCGGCCATTTGGTAGGCACGCGATCGGAACAGGAAGTCGATGATGTTGCCCTCGTGCGGCTGCAGCCAATTCAATCGGTTCGTCGGGATCGGGCCAATGTTGACTCGATCGATTTCGATGCATCCGCCGGCCGCGTGGACGAACGCTTCGTCCGCGGTTAGGACGGTACCGACCAACGTTGGACCGATGCGGCGCAGCATTTCGGCCTGCGGGCATTCGACGACGCTGACAAATGGGAACATGTATTCCTTGGATGCAACGCCGCGGTCCGGGGAATCGGCATGCACGACCATTGGACGAAGGTATGCGCAGTGATCTCGCTCGATCAGCTTTTCGCCGAACTCGGCCGTCATGTCCGTGACACCGGATTCGGCTAAGTCTTGTTGAACCATCGAATAGGTTCCCGTTGCCATCGCCGGCACCGTGAAGGCGGCCAATTGGGCATCGGGGTCGCTCGGCGGCGACACGTTGACTGGACCGATTCGTCTGGCGATCGCAGCAGCGATTTCCTTGGTGTGACGACTAGCCCAGATCCCGCTGCAATTGATGCAGCTTCGTCCGGAATTGCTGAGCACGCTTTCCACCATGACGTCCAAGAAGTCTTCCCAGTCGTCGACAACATCATCCCCGATCAAGATCTTTGAGAAGCCGGGGCCGTGAGCTTGAACGCGCGGGTTGCCGGCATGTTGGGCAACCGTTTGAGCGCTCCCAAAAATCATGCTGCGTGGTGCCTTGGTCATGATGGCACCACCGCTGTCGTGGCCGCCTGGGTACAACCCGAATGCTTCCGCGGGAACGCCGGCTTGAATGAACGCCGACACCATGCGGTAGGGAGTCCAAGGTTCTTGCGATCCCGGTTTGAGTGCCAGCCCAATTTGCAACGGGATCGCGGGTAACCATAACGTGTGAACGCCGGGCGAGTTGTTGGGCAGAACGGCGCCCAGGATCGGCGTTTGTGCTTGGTAACTGACCGTGACGCCGCGTCCCTCTTCGCCATACCCGCGCGAGAAGATGGACAGATCAAGTCCTCGCGTCAAGCAGTTGAGGATTTGGTCCATGTGGCTTAGCACGAAACTGTTCTTCATCATGTTCGATCGACACATGTGCTCGGGAAGTCCCGTGCTGGCCGATTGTTGATGAACGAACTGGTCGACCGACTGCATCGAATCACCGACTTGCAAATCGGATGTCTCGAATAGGACTGCAGCTTGTTTACATTTTTCGATCAAGTCGTCCGTCGACAACTGTAGCAACGCTTCGCGAGCCTTGTGGGCTTGCTTCATATCGCGACCGACGATTCCGCCACCGACGTTGCCTATCTTAGCAATTGGTTCGCCGGTGTCGAAGTGAACGACGTCGGTGAAGTCGAGCGATTCGTAAGGCTTGCCCCAACGGAGCGGACTGAGGGTGATCATGGCAGTAGGCAACAGGTTTCAAGAGACAGGTTTCAGGTAAAAAACGGAAACGAATTGCGTCAGGCAAGCATTAGTAGATCAAAGCTGATCTGCGATTCCTGCTCCCTGACGCCTGTTCCCTATTTCAATAAACGCCGACGGTTGTACCGCTGGCCAGTTCGTGGAACGGACGAACACCGCTGACGCCGTCCCAGGGGTACATGTCGAACGGCGCTTCGCGTTCGCCTTCGTCGCGTTCCATGAATCCGGGCACGAAGAACTCATCCGTCAACGTGTAAAGTTTGACGCGACCGGTTTCGCCGTAGCCGACGGGTTGGTTGTAGTCATCGAACGTCACCACTTCGGTAACCGCACGCGGCTGTGGTGCGTAATACGAAATCTTGTACCCGTCGGCTGCCGAGACCGGCTTGCTGCATGCCAGGCCCATCAGCGTGTTCCCGTACGTTGGCGTCATGTAGACACCGCCTTCGGTGGCCGGACCGCCTAGCAGTTCCTCGACACAAAACCGAGTCCATTGGGGTGTGAATTCGGTTCCACCGCTGAAGATTCCGGTGATCCCGACTTCTTGCAATGACGTGCCGCGTTCTTCCAATGCTTCGCCAAGCGACTCTAGCAACTTTGGCGTCGTGAACATGCACTTCACATCGTGACCCGCTGTCAGCACCGTGATGGCTTGATCGACGCAGTGCTTTTTGTATTCCTCGAGGTGCTCCATCCAACCCTTCTTGATCAACTTCACGACCCAGCGAGGATCCAAGTCGACGCAAAAACAGATGCCGTCGCGATGTTGGGCCAAGTGTTCAACGGCTAGTCGTAGGCGACGAGGTCCACTCGGGCCCAACATCAACCAATTGCTGCCGCGCGGAAAGTACTTGTCCGGCAATGTTTCGCTGAACAGCTCGTAATCCTTCCAATGGTCTTCGATCACGACCCGGCTCTTGGGGACCCCGGTGGTGCCGCCCGTTTCAAAAACGTAGGTCGGCTTGTTGGCGTGACCCTTGGGCACCCAACGCCGGACGGGGCCGCCACGCAACCAATCGTCTTCGAACAAGGGGAACTTCTTCAAGTCATCGAAGCCCTTCACATCGGTAAGAGGATCAAAGTTGAGCTCTGCCTTTTTCTGGAGCCAGAACGGGCTGCCCGTTTCATCGCTGAAGTGCCAGTGCACCGTTTTGACCGTGTGCTCGTTAAGACGATCTTTCGCTTCGGCAGCCTTCTTTTTCACGTCTTCGCTTAGCGTTGTTTCCGCAGTACTCATTCATGCCTCGATGATCAGTTCGGTTTGCGATCCGGGTGACTCGCTCGTTTCGATTTCGTCCGGATATCATATCAGGAAAGTAAGATTCGACGACGCGCGGCGATTCGCGAACGTCTTTCATTGTCCTCGCCCGTAAAGTGGGCGCGTTCGACAACTTGGCTGGCATGCGGCCCATCAACGAAAAAAGCCGCGACCCGAGGGTCGCAGCTTTTCGATTGTTCAGAAACTTGCCCGTTTCGTCGCGCTAGTTGGACGGCAACGATTGGCTCGTGACGCCTGGTGCCACGATGGCGTTGTTGTCATCGTTGCTGGTGGTTGCCGCGATGATCGCTCCGGTTGCTGCAAGACCGGCCAAACCGCCGATGCCGCCGAACCCACCACCACCGCCACCGAATCCGCCGCCACCGCCGCTGAATCCGCCGCCACCTCCGAATCCGCCACCATATCCGCCGTTAAGAGGAGTTCCGTAGCCGTCCATGACGACTTCGCCTTCCATCACTTCGCCGGGGACGCCGCAACCACAGCCTTGGTCGACAATGGTTTCCACGATGGGAGCTTCTTGGATGATCACTTCTTCAACACAAGTGACGACTTCTGGGCAAGGAGCGACTTGAATCGCGAACTCTTCACAGCAGCATTGGTTGCCGATGTTGTGGTGGTTGCCGAACAAGCCGAAACCGACCAATTGAGTTCCATCGGCACCAACGTTCGAAGCTGTTTCCGATACAACGTTTGCATCGACTAACTCGAAGCCGATCAGGCCGATCCCGTCCGGACCGATCGCCATGATCGAGTAGTTGCCGGTCGCGACATTGGCAAAGCTGAACGCACCCAGTTGGTCCGTCACTTTGCGATCGATTTCCATGCCATCTTTGAACAGGAAAACATTTGTCAGTTGAGCATCGCCGAGTGCGTCAAACTTTGCACCCGCAACGTGAATTCGGCCTTTCATGCCGCCTTCGGTTTGAACCACGCGGAAAACGTCTTGGCTGCGGATGCGATCCTTCAAAACGTCTAGCTTAGCACTCTCCAACGAGCTTTCGAGGCTTTGGCTGTTGACCGGCATGTACCGGATCACGGCCGTGTTCACGACGGTATAATCGACGTTGGCGACTGCAATGTCAGCTTGCGAAGGCAACTCAACATCGGCCGACATCGACGAATCAACCACGTGCATCGCACAGCACGCGAATACGTTTTCGCCACGCGCCGTCAGGGCGTAAACGCCACTAGAGACATCCGACAGTTCAAACATACCCTTCGCATCGGTCGTTGCCCGAAGCACTTGCCCGTCACGCGACTTCATCGCAACCGTTACACCCTTCAAAGCTTCGGCTTTGCCGCCAATTCCTGGCAGAAAAACACGGCCGGTCAATTGACCACCGTCCTCGGTTCGGACCCACTGATTCATCGTCAGATGGTTGACGACGCGAGGTTGGGCGCTATCGTCTTCTGCAAACGCGTTTACTCCGACAAATGGCCCGATGGCGAGCAAGGAGAGGATCGCGAACAAACGCTTCATAGTTGTACCTCGATGGCGTAACGCGCTTCTGGGATTGTCCCGGAAAACGATATTTTCTGTAAAGATAGGCAAGTAGCACTGGTGATCCTATGTAAAGTGCTCTGCAATATCAACTGGTTTATAAGAAGAAAACCGCCAAAATCGTTGCAGATGGAATGGCAGGAATGACGTTTTTTCCAGATCCAATGCGATTTTACCACAGAAAATTCGTTGTTTTTTGCTCGAGGCCTGTCGTCCTTGTCCTTATCCCTCAGCCGTCAGGTGGTCAAGTTTTCACTCAAATGCCCTGCCCATGACATCGAATCCATTCGCACCCGCAGCCTCGGTCGATGACGAAATCGGCGTTTGTGGTGACGCCAGACTGATTCGATCAGGTTTTCTTTTTCGTATCATTGAATTTGAGACACCGCGCAAGTGCGGTCTGAGATATTCGGGGTGGTGGTTCCTGCAACGGGTTTGGGTCGACGACCACAAAGTCTGGTCGAAGGTCAGCTGGCTGAATTTGTCGCGAAACATCGAGTTTCGGCTGCCCGCGGATCGATTTCCCGATGAATCACTAGTCCGAATCGAGATCGTGTTTCGACCAGGGCTGGTCATCCGGCGATTTCGGGTCTGGATGGACGAGCAGTTGGCTTTTGACCAAATCAGTTGATCGCAGGCTTGGTTGGGCGAATCGAGATGTTGAGTCGGGTCATTAGCTATCGACTTCCAAAAGATGCCCGACGGGTCCGGCATTGAGAACCAGCGATTCGCCGAGAGTCACCCGTTTGCCCCAATCGCTATGAATGTGGCCGCAAACGACCAGCCGGGGTTTCTTGGATTCGACTGCGTCACGGATCGAGCGGCTGCCGCGGATGCGACCGCTGGAATCGTGATCGACGGTGTCGATGGGCGGCGAGTGAACCACCAGGACGGCGCCGATCGGGCATCCGGCCAACAACGTTTCCGCTTGGGCTTCGTCAAAGTCGTAGCTCCAATCGCCGAATGGAGTCACCGGGATGCCGCCGCCAACGCCCCAGAATTCGACCCCATCGATGGTACAGCCGTCGCCGTGCAGCACGCGTGCCGTTGCCCAAGAAGTGGTCGCCGCACGAAGCTCGTCGGCCGTTTCGCCATTTCCCGGCACCAAGACGGCTGGCTTGTCGATCGTTCGCAAGATGTCCAACGTGTCGCCAAGCCCCTTGTGCCGATTGGCGAAATCGCCGGCGCCGACGACCACATCAGCGTCCGCCGCAAGCGCCACCAACTTTGTCGCCGCATCGCGGTCACAATGTAAATCACTGAAGCAAAGTATCTTCATTATGGACAACCTTTGAGACTCTTGGATTACTGTCGTTCGTAATTGTTTGCTGCCGTATCCTTCGTTGCCAGACGTGGCGTTCTCTTTTCAGCGACGTCTTTCCAGCAACGTCGGCTTCAAACGGCTAACGGGGGCAACGCCGGGCGAGTTTTGAGTAAATTGCGGGAACAAAAACCAACGACGTGTAGGCTGTCGTCCTGCATCGACTCACATGAACCGATCCCCGCAGGTCGGCAGCCTGTCCTTCGAGAGATGAAATGAATCGCTACTTAACGATGGTTTGCCTCTTCACCGGCTTCGTCGTCGGATTTACCAGCGTGCATGCCGACGAACGCCCCAACGTGCTGTTGATTTTGGTCGACGACCTCAAACCCGCCTTGGGATGCTATGGCGATCCGATCGCCAAGACGCCGAACATCGATGCGTTGGCGGCGCGCGGGATGCGATTCGATTTGGCTTTCTGCAATCAAGCCGTTTGTGCGCCGTCGCGGTTCACGTTGATGCTCGGTTCGCATTCGACTTCGACCGGCTTGTATGGGCTGGGCAGTCCGCTGCGCCAGGTTCTTCCCGATGCGGTGACGATGCCCCAGTACTTTGCAAAACATGGTGGCTATCGAACGGAGTCGCTGGGCAAGGTGTTTCATATCGGTCACGGCAACTATGGCGATCCGGAATCCTTTAGCGTTCCTCACTTTAGCGACAAGGTGATCGAATACTTGGATCCCGTTAGCACCCAAGGCGGCCAGTTGACTCGCGAAGAAGCGTTCTTCACCAACCAAAAGTTAGGCGAAATCAAATCGTTGCCTCGCGGTGCTGCCTACGAGTCGCCACAGGTGGACGACGACCAGTACGCCGACGGACGCGTTGCGATGGAAACGGTTCGTCGATTGCAACAGGCAAAGGAACGTCGCGCAAGCGATGGCACGCCGTTCTTTATCACCGCCGGATTCGCACGACCGCACCTTCCCTTTAGCGCGCCGAAAAAATACTGGGACCTGTTTGACCCCGCTACGTTGCCGTTGCCGCAATTCGAAGATCATCCCGCCGACGCGCCCAAGGTCGCCGGAAAACGGGGCGGCGAAATCACGAACTACTTCCCGGTGCCGACCGAACCCAGCGCGAAGTACACCGAAGAACTGAAACGGAATTTGATCCACGGATACTACGCCAGTTCAAGTTTCGTCGATGCCCAGATCGGAAAAGTCATCGACGAACTCGATCGTTTGCAGTTGGCCGAAAACACCATCGTCGTGCTTTGGGGTGACCATGGTTTCCATTTGGGCGATCTGGGAATCTGGACCAAACACACCAACTATGAACAAGCCAATCGCATTCCGATTTTGATTTCTGCACCGGGCGTTGCGAAGCCCGGTTCGTCGACGAATCAGCCGATCGAAAGCGTTGACATTTTCCCGACGATCGCCGAATTGGCGGGTCTGCCGTCGCCGACGGGGCCGCAGCCCATCGACGGGCTTAGCCTTGTGTCGGTGCTGAAGAATCCCGATCACCGGGTTCGTGATCATGCGTTTCATGCGTACCCGAAAAAGAAACTGGGTCGCGCGATTCGAACCGAACGCTATCGGTTGGTCCAGTGGAAATCCGGCAATGCGGAAGATGCGGTGGAATACGAATTGTATGACTACGAAACCGATCCGATGGAAACTCGCAATCTGGCGACCGTTCATCGCGATGTGGTTGATCGGTTGAAGCAAACGCTCGCGAAGTATCCGGTACCCGTTGGACAAGAATCAAAGAAACCGAAAGCGACTTCGGCGACGAAAACGTCGGATCCGGAAACCACCCAAATCGCAAAGCTGCCGCTCAATATTTCGGGTCAAGTCAAAGCCGATTCGGGGCGCGGAGTGATCGTCGCTCAGGGTGGCCGTGAACACGGGTTTGCGGTTCACATGATCGACGGTCGGGTTGCGTTCGACGTTCGCGTCAACGGCAAGGTGACGCGAATCATCGCCAAGGATGCGGCACCAAAACAATTCAGTTTTCTTGCAATGCTAGGCGCTGATCGATGCGTTCTGAAGATCGACGGCAAGAAGGTCGCCGACGGACCATCACCGGGGCTGATCCCCACACAACCCAAGGACGGGCTTACCGTTGGTCGTGACGAACTGACCGCGGCCGGAAACTACGAAGCGCCCAACCCGTTCAACGGAAGCGTTGATGAAATCAAAGTCGCGACCGGCCAACCCGTTGCCGCGGCATCAAAAAGCAACCAGCCGTTCGCTTCGGAATTGATCACGACGTGGGGTGAAAAAGTCACTGCCCAAAACGCGTGGACCGAATATCCGCGGCCTCAGTTGCGCCGCGAAAAATGGACCAATCTGAACGGACGCTGGGATTACGCCGTCACGGCGATTGCTCAAAAAGAAACGCCGAAGAACTGGGACGGAAAAATCTTGGTTCCGTTTTGCCTGGAATCAAAATTGGGTGGTGTCCAGCGTTTGCTCGATGCGTCCGAATCGCTGTGGTATCACCGAACATTTACGGCGACACCATCGAGTCAACGATTGCGTTTGAACTTCGAGGCCGTGGACTATCGTTGCGAAGTTTTTGTGAACGGCAAACGTGTCGGTAACCATACCGGCGGCAATACTCCATTTTCGTTTGACATCACCGAAGTCATTCGAAGCGGCGAAAATGAATTGGTGGTTCGCGTCGAAGACGCGACGGAAGCGTGGCAACTTCGTGGCAAGCAAGTGCTGGAGGCCAAGGGCATTTGGTACACGCAAGTCTCTGGAGTTTGGCAAACGGTTTGGCTTGAAGAAGTGGCTTCCAGCCACCTTGCCGATGTAAAGATCGCGACCGATGCCGATACCGGGTCGATTGCCGTCACGCCGAAGATGGAAGGCAAGGGAACGGTTCGAGTCGTCGTGAAAGACGGTGGCTCGGTGGTGGCCGAGGGATCCGGCGAAAACGTGATCGTAATGAAAGTCCCCAACGCGAAACTTTGGTCACCGGCGTCGCCGCACTTGTATGACATCGTCGTTACGCTTGCCGATCAATCGGGGGCGACACTTGACGAGGTAAAAACCTACGCGGGGATTCGCAGCGTCGGCAAAGTCAAAGATGCCCATGGCAATTGGCAATTCACGCTCAACGGCGACGTGATCTTTCACTGGGGACCACTCGATCAAGGTTGGTGGCCGGACGGGCTGCTGACGCCGCCATCGGACGAAGCGATGTTGTTCGACATCGAATGGTTGAAGGAAGCGGGTTTCAACATGATCCGCAAACACATCAAAGTCGAACCGCGACGCTACTACTATCACTGCGATCGGCTGGGGATGATGGTTTGGCAGGACCAGGTCAGCGGCGGTGTAAAGGACAAAGCGTGGCCCGAGTGGACACGGCTGAAACCGAATCCCGTCGACGCCGAATGGCCACGTGATCAACACCAACAATTTATGTTGGAACTCGAGCGGATGATTGATGCTTTGGAGAATCACCCTTCCATCGTCAGCTGGGTTCCGTTCAACGAACGTTGGGGCCAACACCAAACGGTCGAGGTCGGAAAATGGATGGTCGATCGCGATCCTTCACGTGTGATCAATGTTGCCAGCGGCGGCAATTTCTGGCCCGTTGGCGATGTCGTCGACGAGCACCGTTATCCTCATCCAGGTTTCCCGTTTGAACTCGGCCAGGGCGGTCGCTTCGACGATTACATCAAGGTGATCGGAGAATTCGGCGGTCACGGTTTCCCGGTGAAGGACCATCTGTGGGACGCCAATCGTCGCAATTGGGGATACGGCGACATTCCGAAGACTGAAACCGAGTACAAGGATCGCTATGCAACATCAATCGACATGCTGAACCAATTGCGAGGCCAAGGCATCGCGGCCGGCGTGTATACCCAAACCACCGACGTCGAGGGCGAGATCAATGGATTGATGACGTACGATCGCAAAGTGATCAAGATTCCCGCCAAGGAACTGGCAACTTTGCACGAGAAATTGTTTCGAGATGCACCGAAAGTGGAGTCGGCCGCCAAAGCAGCCAAGGCTGATCAATTTCCCGACTCTGCCTTTATTGAACAGGCGACCGACCGTAAGCCGGGGCCGGTCATGGATGCTGAAACCATTCGCGCCGGGTTGAAATCCCACGATCGCGCCCTTTACATCAAAGCCGGCTGGATTCGTGATCCTTACATCACACTCGGGCCCGACGATTACTATTATTTGACCGGCACTCAACCCAACGAAGGCGATCCCCGCGAAGCCACCAATCCGTACAACATTGGACTCGGGGACGAGAGCATCGTTGGGAATCAAGTTCGCGTCTATCGCAGCAAGGACTTGACCCAGTGGGAATCGTTGGGCGTCGTTTTTTCGACGAAGGATCTGTTCGAGAAACCCAACCGCAGAAAAGGCAACAACGCCAAACGCATTTGGGCACCCGAAGTTCATTGGATGGGTGACCATTGGGCACTGGTGCATTGCCCAAAACAGATTTCCAGCTTGGCCGTCTCGGCCGGCAAAGACTTGAAGGGCCCTTGGACGCACCCGATGAAAGACGGGATGGGCGAACGACACGATCCGTCGCTGTTCAACGATGATGGTTCGGTCTGGATGCTGTGGGGCAACACCACCGTCGCGCCGCTTAGCAACGACTTGTCAAAGTACATCGGCGAATCGGTTCGCATCGATCCGTCGGGCACGCGGCCTGGCCCCGACGGCGAGCTGATCAACCGCATCGGCCACGAGGGGGCGACGATGATCAAAGTTGGCGGCAAGTACGTCCATCTGGGCACGGCCTGGTCGACCGACCAGGGACGCAAGGGATCGTACAATCTGTACTACAGCGTCGCTGACAAAATCACAGGACCGTACGGTCCGCGTCAATTCGCCGGTCGATTCTTGGGACACGGAACGCCCTTCCAAGACAACGAAGGCAAGTGGTGGTGTACTGCGTTTTTCAACGCCAACGTTCCGCCGCTATCGCGTGAAGGAATCGAAAAGCGAGACATCGGCGACAACGCGCAAACGATCAACGAGCAAGGTGTCACCATCGTGCCTCTTGACGTGCGCACGCTTGATAGCGGCGAAGTCTTTATCCGAGCCAAAGACCCGGCCTACGCGTCCCCCGGACCCGACGAGGCACAAAAGTTCGATCTCGTCCATTGAAACACCGATCAAGGCCAAGTCGAAAACGGTGACGAGAACAAGACGCCCCTGCTTCTGGCTCGCCATCATCGCGATGATGCAGCGGCTTCCGGCTGACCCCTCGGCGACTGTCTTGAGGAACCGGGCCGATTGCTAAGTTTGCCGAGCGGTCGGGCAGTCGCCTATGGAAGCGGCGGGATCAGATGCTATCGTTTACTGCAATGAAACGTTTGCCCCCGTCTGACCGCCGTTCGGATATTGACCGATCTTCCACTGACTCGCCGGCCACCGATCCTCGACGGCTGATGGTGTTGGTGATCTCGATCGTATTGCTGGTGGCTTGTGGCGTCGTGACATGGAAGTTTGGTAGCGATGGGTCGGCGCGGTTCTTGTCCGCGGCGACCGGACGCGTCGGATTATTGATGGCGGCACTTTGGTTGGCATGGCCGTCGCTAAAGAAGCCTGCGCGTTGGTTGCCACCGGGAATCGCGGTGGCGGGGGTGATCGGGTTGGCGGTGATAGCCGTGCGGCCTCAGTTGGCGCTGGTCGTGTTTCCGGCGATCGCGACCGTGGGCGCCATCACAGTGTTCGTACGCGGACTGCGTTAACAGCGGTCGTGAAACACGCGAATGTTAATCTGTGCGGGCGCTGCAAACCGATTCAGCGACAAAATCAGAAAAAACCTACCTTGTGGGTGTCGTGTCGGCCGAAACTACCAACAACACCGCTCTGGTATTACCGCCTGAACCACTAAGTCCCCACGACTGGGCGACTGGCCCATCGACATCGTGTCGGCGGAACTTATAAGTGGAAAGGCCCAGACGGATTCAGGACTGCAGGGAGGCATATTCAATGCGACGCAAGTATTTCGGATTGGCGATTGCCGCGCTCGCTACCCTCGGGCCAATGCAGGCCTGGGGTGGTGACCGAGAAATCGCCGAACAGATCATCAAGCGATTGAAAACCAATCGTGATTCAGGTGCCTTGAAGGACTTCACCCTCGACATGAAAGTCGATAACGGTGTGGTGCTTTTCCGAGGCAACGTTAGCGAAGCGGTTCAGAAGGACTTGGTCCTTGACGCCGCCGACGGCATCGACGGGATCGCCAAGATCGTCGACGAGGTCAGCATCACCGGCATGGAAGCAACGGTTGTGAAACCGAAAGCTTCGGTCGCCAAGGCTGAACTGCAACCGGCGCCATTGGTGGCGGCTGAAGTCGAATCGGCAGCGGTCCAAGCGGAAGCGGATTTCTCTTTCCGCGACGCCCTGGCTGCACAAGCCCGCTCGATTCAAACAAATAACGTCATGCCGGGCGAAATTCGCCCCGCATCGGCAGTCGAACCAATCGATGACGACGCTGTCGTTGGTGCTGTTGTTGCCGCACTTGGCCGAGCTAAGGACGCGGGACAGTTGAAGGGTTTTGGCATCGACGTGAAGAGCAACAACGGTGTGCTTCAGTTGACCGGCCGCGCCGCCAGCGAAGCTCAACGTGGCGAGATTCTTCGCATCGTTGAATCCGTTCCAGGCGTTTCCGGTATCCGCGAAGCGATTTCGGTCGGGTCGTCGACTGGTTTGGCTCGGTTGCCCGAAGCACCGGCTCTGCAACCTGTCGCACAACCGCAAGCTCGAATGGCATCGGCTCCGATGAACGGCCAAGCGATGCAACAACAGGCCATGACTGCTCCCTACCGCATGCAACAGGGTCAAATGCAGCCCCAGATGCAACAGGTCAGCATGGGCATGGGTGGTGGAGCACCGGTGATGGGGCAACCTGTCCCAATGGCACCGTACTCGGCTGGTGGTGGAGCACCTCGCTACGATTCGCCAAACCTGCCCAACTATGCTTGGCCAGGCTACGCATCGAGCCCCAACTACGCCGCGGTAACGTACCCACAACAGTACAGCCCTTCGGCATGGCCTTACATCGGCCCATTCTATCCTTACCCACAAGTCCCATTGGGATGGCGTAAGGTCAGCTTGGAATGGGACGACGGCTGGTGGTTCTTGGACTTCACCGACCGCTAGGGACGAGAAGTTCGACGGCCCGTCGGTCCGCTCCGATCAATGCTTGCCTTGATCGTTCGCAGTCCACCGTCAAGCTGCTAGCACGGATCAGATTGAAAAATCGACGTGAAACATGAACCCGCCCAGTGACTCCGGTTGCTGGGTGGGTTTTTTTCATGGAATGAAGAACGTGACAGCGGCGACCACCGTGAAGCCGGTTCACACCGGCAAACGATTTTTCATCGGACTTGGCTCGGTCGTTCGCGGTCCTCGATCGCAGGCGGTCGAGTTTGCTCGGTGGCGATCAAGGATCGCTGAATGTGACGTTCAGCCACCCCTAAAACGGCCTGGCGCACGGGAATCACGCAGGATCGCTGGTGAGCAGCATCGTGGTGAAAATCGAGCGAAAACGGTATCCGGATCGAATCTCGAGTCCGGCTTGGGCAGGAATCGCACGATTCTTCGGAATTACCCGCAAGATCGGCATAAGTTCACACGATACTACCTGTACGCACGAGGTGCCGAAGCCTCATGCCAATGGAACGAACCACGGAAGGTTGCTCGGATGACCAGCTCGAATTGCCGTCGCACGGAAGACAATAACGTCGCGACAAACGACTCTACGACTCCCCAACGCACCCGCGTCGGGAATCCCCAAAATCGCGTGCTCGGCCGGCTCGCCCTGTCCGTGATGGCCTTGATGGCCATCTCGACGACCGGATGTTTCGGTCTTGGTGGCGGTTACAACCTAGGCTTTCTCGGGTTTCCAATTCCCGTAAGCCCGTACTATCAACACAAGCAAGAAGAGAAGTTCTGGAAGCACGAACGCTACGAGCGTGTGCCAATTCTGGGACCAACGACTTCTGGCGGAACGGTCAAGGCACTCGACCCGCCGACCGACGATGAAGTCATGCACGCCGTCGAAACGGCTCGCCCGATTCAGGGTGGCATTCCCTTGATCTATGAAAAGCAACGCAACAACGTTCGCATCATCAAGGAAAAGATCGCCGACTACATCGACCCACCACGGTTTTATCCGCTGATCGGGCCGGCTCAATTGCACCACGCCCACTACAAGTGCACGGTCTATTTTGACGAGAAGACCACCGTCGGATACCCCGTCCCACACACGTTGGACGATCAAGAAGCGATCGAAGTCGTCTACATCGACCACAACCACTTCCACATGGTTGGCGACGTCGAGCCCTACACGACTCCGAACCTGTAGGACGTTCGATCACCGCTTAGCGGTCGTTCGTTCCCGACCGCTCGGCGAGTCGAAAGCGACACAAACGCCCTGGCAACACAACCGAAGCCGGCCTGAAAATCTCAGGCCGGTTTTTTTTTGTTGGACAGCTGAAACAGGCCATCACGCT
This sequence comes from Rubripirellula tenax, assembly GCF_007860125.1. Classification (NCBI taxonomy): domain Bacteria; kingdom Pseudomonadati; phylum Planctomycetota; class Planctomycetia; order Pirellulales; family Pirellulaceae; genus Rubripirellula; species Rubripirellula tenax. The sequence goes on along the minus strand of NZ_SJPW01000002.1, from coordinate 994,450 downwards.
GGGACGCAAGGAGATTGATGTCGTTTGAAAACGCGGTCGGCAAAGATCCTTTTCGCGAAAGTTCCTAGGAAAGACGAACAATGATTGTGTCGAAGGGCTCTGGAAGCGAAAGGGACGCGTTGTCGAGTTGGATCCATGGATTAACAGGAACTCCGACATCTCAGCCTACGAGACCGACGTGAAACCAATACATCCCAAGGAGACCTTCGAGTCGTAGATTTGCTGCTTTACGACGACGATGCAGCGAAGTCACTTTCCACTGCCAATTCTGCACTTGCCTATCACTGAAAGATTTGGGTCATGCGAATACTTACCTTGCTAGTCATCGTGGCGTTTTGTTTGCCGGTAAGTGCGGATCAAAAGAAGGCCGAAGAGTGGATGGCGAAAGCTGTCGAGGCTTCGAAGTCGATCCACGACCCCTCGGCGATTTCACATGCGGCGGCTCAATCTGCACGCGTGCACGCTCGGTTGGGTCAGGTCGACGCCGCCTTCGAAGCGGCGAAACAGGTAAGCGAGCCACAGTTGAGGCTTTACGCTTTGCGAGCGACGGTACAAGCCGCAGTGGATGCTGAACGAGATGTCGACGCGATCGTTGACGAAGCAAAGCGAACACTGCAGGGCAATGAAGGGGCGTTCAACGACCGCACGATGAACCAAATCGTTCATATCGCAAACGCAAAAGAGAAAACCATTTTGGCAATTTCGCCGAAAGCCGACGAACGCCCTTTGTTGGTTGAATTGCAAGCAGCTTTCGATGTCGCCGAAACTCGAGAAGCGAAGATGGCCGAAGTTGAAGCGCTCGCAAACCATTTGCTCCGAACCCATTCGTTCGATGCCCTCGAACGGGTCATCGAAGAAATGGTGTCAATCATCCAGAAGAATCCACTTCCCGATCAATCATCGAAGTTTGGCGTCTATGGCGATACAGCCGCCATCGGGCGACTTCGCGGATTCCAACTTCAGGCGGCGCTGATCTTGGCGAACGATGGAGATTACGACGAAGCGGCAAGGCATTTCGCCGCCGCAAACCCAGTCGTCGACACCATCGATGAACAAGCCGCGCTGGTGAAATGGCAACTTCAGGATCTGCGGATTCGAACCTTGCTAAAGCTCGAGCGTGCGGATGAAGCGACGAAACACTTGGCAGAGATTCGATCGCCAATGATCGTTTCCAGTGCGACAGCGGCCATCGCGGCGCATCATATCGAGTTGGGCGACGTGGCCAAAGGATTGAAGATGGCCCAGCGCATCGGCGATGAAGGCGGGTCAGGAGTCGCTCGTGCCGCCGTCGCAATCGCACTTTTGCACAGCGCCGACGAAAAGCAGGCCGTGGAATATCTCAACGCACTCGGTGAATCTAATGAAGCGGCGTCAGCATTCGTCACCGTTGCGAGACACTGGGTCGAAACCGCCAATGCTCAGCGTTTGCTTGTGACTTACGATTCGCTCCGGTCGCCGGTTGCTCGAGCCAACTACGCGATCGCGGCGGCTGAGTTTCTGATCCTGAGTGAACACGCTGAAATCGAGCAAGGACAATAGCGGCAGCGTGGTAAGTCCCAAGATGCGCGACATGGTAATTATCCGAATAACTCGGCGTCGACCAATTTCGCTTCGATAGGATCTTCTTCAACAGCCAGCGCTTGCTCAAAGAATCGTCTTCGCTTGCCGTTCAGAAGCGTACCGATCGGTGAATAGCGAACCAGGCACTGATAGCTGGCCAAGAGAATGCCGGTGGTTACCAAACAAACGATTGGAAATTTTAAAAACGGCGACATCGGATAGTCGCTCAGCCAAGACTGAACCAGGATCACCAGCGGAAGATGAGCGAGATAAAGCCAGTACGAGGAATCGGATAAGTACCGTATCACGCGATTGGGCGATGACAGGTATCGACGGAAGACACCGATCATCGCCAGCGACATCAACCAAACGTACGAGGCTTGAGCGAACACCGATGCAAATCGTCCCCAACCGCCGGGCTGTTCACCGGCCATGATGCCGAGCGGAAAGAGAACGAGCAAACAAAGCGGTATCGTGATCGCCCATCGGCGGCCCATTCGCTGATCCACTTCCGATCCTGCCGCACCTTTAGCGTCGAAGTACATCGCACCAAAGCCGAAGAAGATGGCGTAGTACACCAGCACCGCCGGCATCGGAAGCAATCCGATCGACGTGTCGGGACCAAAGTTCATCGCTCCGGTTCCCATGAACGCTTGCGGAATCATGGTTAACGGAATCGCCCAAGCGTAGCTCCAGCTTGACTTTGTCAACGAGGCGGGCAGATTCGGGAATCGCACCGCTCGCCCGATCAACGCGACAATCGCAAAGCCAACGACCAACCAACAAAGAAACCACAGGAACCAGAGATGACCGAACAGCGGGATGTAGGTCAGGGTCGCGATCGCGCCGGCCAGCTTGTTGCGTAATTTCCTGGCTTGTGGTCCATCCTTCGTAAGTCGGCGGCTTGCGTCACTCGGTTGCGGCAGTAGCTTCGCCACATCGGTTCGTCCGGCGGCAATGGACTTTGCATCGTGTTGGATGCCGATCATATCGGCGACCCACTTCGTTGTTCCGTCGTCGAGCTCCAACATGTCCGACGCGGAACTTCCGAATTCATTTCGTTTGGACGGATCGGCGCCCCGCCCCACCAGCAGTTTTGCCGCCTCGGCTTGCCCGAACATGACCGCCATCATCAACGGCGTCGTTCGATTCTGGTTCGCCAAGTCGACTTCAACGCCGTCGCTTAAAAGCTGATCGAGCCGATCCACATCTCCGACGGCGGCCACGACATGGATGTTGTCAACATCGTGCGAGGGAAGCTCGCCGGTCGACACTTTGGTGTCCGATTGAACATAGGCCCCGACAACCCACATCGCCGGAATGATGGTGAACAAGCCGATGATCATCGGGATGAAAATTCGCTTGATCCGATGACCAAGTAACGACTTCAAACCGCGGCGTCGATACAGCATCATCGTGAAGAAACCACTGATCAGAAAGAACAGCGGCATTCGGAATCCATGAATGGCCGCCAAGAACAACCCAAAGAAGTCGCTTGTTTGCGAATCCTTGATCATCCATCCACCCGCACCCGGTATGAACGCGATCGCAGCATGCAGCGCAATGCCCAACAGCATCGCGAACGCTCGCAGGGCGTCGAGGTCATGTCGGCGAGGGTCAAGTTGTGGAATAACAGCGGACATGGCAATGAGTATCGCGTGACCGACCGCTCATCGCAACGCAGGCTTTGTTTCACTGTGTATCGCTTTGCGCCGTTTGTGGCAGCTATTTTTCGCACGTTACTTGCCACATGCTCCGTATACTAATTCTTCTCGGTGATGCAATAAACCTTGGTCAGTGTTCGGATCAGCAGGTTTCCACCGGCGACGCTTGGTGTTGCGATACAGAGTTCTTGCAACGGGTTGGTTTGCAGAATCTCGAACTCGGGTCCAGCCTTGATCACGTAAGTCAAACCATCCTCGCTCAGGCAATACACTTTTCCGTCATGGGCCCATGGTGATGCGGTGAACGATCCTTTCGGCGAGAAACGACGCTTTCCGTAAACGTCTTCACCGGTCAACGCATGGTTGCACGTCATGAAGCCTTGGTCGTAGACCGTGTACAGGTAATCGCCGTAGACAATTTGCGACGTGTTGTATGGCGAGCATTGAGGCTGATACCAGGCGATGAATTCGCTGTTCTTGAAGTCACCGTCGGGTGCGATGTTGCCGGTTGCGCCGGGGCGAATCGCGAACGTCGGACGATGGGCGTCGCCAACGTAGCCTGACGCCAGGTAGCACAACCCGTGTGCCGCAAACGGCGACGGAATCACCAAGACCGACATGTCACCGTCGAACCGCCACAACTCATTCCCGTCAAGCGAGTAACCCCGGTTGACGCGTTGACCCGGCACAACGATTTCAGTGCGAAGGTCATTTTCCCAAACGAACGGAGTCGCCCAAGACATCACTTCGTCGCGCGGGGTTCGCCATTTCTGTTGACCCGTTTGCGTGTCGAACGATGCGATCCATGAATCTTCTTTGTTGTCGTAGACGACAAACACTTGATCGCCATGAACCACGGGCGAAGCCGCCGCGCCGTAATCCATGTTGGTCTTCTTCGGCTCGATCATTTGTTTCCAAAGCAACTTGCCATCGATCGAATAGCAGAACAACCCTAGATCGCCGAACAACACGAACAGTCGCTCGCCGTCCGTTGCCGGTGTTTCGGCCGCGTAGGAACTCTTGGGGTGACGCGGCACGACGGGCCGTCCGGTGAACGATTCGTGTTCCCACAATTTGTCACCTGACTTTAAGTCAAAGCAAAACACCATCCAGTGGTGAATGCCCTTGGCAGGATCACGCACGCCCTCGCCGAGATACAGGCCCGCACTCGGTGCGATGTTTGCTTCATCGGCGACCACGGAAGTGACAAACACACGGTCGCCCACGACGACGGGGCTGCCCCAACCTTGTCCCGGCACATCCGCAACCCAGGCCACGTTTTCGGTCTTGTTCCAACTCGACGGTAAGCCTGGGGTATCAGCCACCACGCCCGTCGCATCGCCGCCGCGAAACCGAGTCCAATTTTCGTCTGCCGTCACGTCGCTACAAAGGATCATCAGGCCAAGGAAGGCAATCAAGCGAATCAAAACGTCGTCTCCAGCGGTTGGGATCGGAGAGGAACGACCCATTGTTGTCGATGTCGAATCCCATCACCATCGCGAAACGAGAATCATCTCGTATCGATCTGGTTTTCATCATCTCGGTGTGCAGATCCGGCTTCTTTTCGGCGGTTGCGTCGTCGAATGTGGGCTAAACAACTCGCGTCGGGCAGGTAACCTGGGTGGCTGATTCGGTGTCGATCGAGACCGGAGTCCTTCCTCCGGCACCCGAACACTCGTAAAACAGGGCTCGGAAACGGAACCGTACACTGGTTCCGGGAGAGTATTACGTTGGCGGTCCCCCGCTGGCTTGCTCTGCTCGATCGTTTTTCAGGCAAATTTAGACATTGTGGTGAGGTTCCCTCCGTGGGTGGTCAGGATCGTTTCAACGCGAATCAAGTCAACGTCGACGCGCTCATCGATGTCCCGTCGCCTGGGTTGTTGATTCATCCCGCCACGATTGCGGCAAACATCGATCGAATGATCGAGATTGTCGGTGGGCCCCAGCACGCCGACCGCATACGTCCGCACGTCAAGACGCACAAGATGGCCGAACTCGTGCGCATGCAAACTGCGGCGGGGATCCATCGGTTCAAAGCCGCTACGCTGGCCGAAGCCGAAATGGTCGCTGTTGCCGGTGGGCGCGATGTCTTGATCGCCTATCCGATGGTGGGGCCAAATTTGAAACGGCTCGCCGAGCTTCGCGATTGCTATCGATCGACGTTGTTCTCTGTCATCACCGACAACATCGATGGCTGCGAAATGTTGTCGGCGACCTTCAGCGACTCGGCGCGGCCGCTTGGCGTCTTCATCGACGTCAACGGCGGGATGCACCGCACCGGCATCATGTTCGGGCCGGACCTGGATCGCCTGCGTTCGAAAATCGAATCGACGGTTGGGCTGAACTACAACGGATTGCACATTTACGACGGGCACATTCACGCCCCATCTCTTTCCCAGCGGGCCGAGCGTGCCCATCGGATTATTGAAACCGTCAAAGTTTACGATCGTCGGAATCCGTCGCAGCAGATCATTGCCGGAGGCGCGCCGACGTTTGCGATCTGGGCGGACCATACGGCTTACCAATGCAGTCCCGGTACGCCGCTGCTGTGGGACATCAACTACGAAGACTCCTATCCCGATTTGAAGTTCAACATCGCGGCCGTCCTGCTCACTCGTGTGGTTAGCAAGCCGGCGGCGAATCGATTGTGTCTTGATCTTGGGCACAAGGCCGTCGCATCGGAAATGCCACTTGAAAAACGCATTCGCCTACCCGAATTGCCCGATGCCAATCTGGTCGGCCACAACGAAGAGCATTTGATCATCGAAACGCCTCGCGCCGACGAATTCCCGCTTGGTCGCGAACTGATTGCCCTGCCCACTCATATCTGTCCGAGCGTCGCGCTGCATGCGTACGCGACGGTTCTTAAAAACGGTAAGGCGACGTCCGAACGATGGCCGGTGACCGCCCGAGATCGTTAAAGTGACTCGGGCTTTTGAAATCCGGTACCATTGCTGCAAGCGTTCCGATCCCAGGTGCGTGTCTAGGCCAATGATCTTCGAATGAAAGCCGAACTGATGATGACCCAAAGTTGCGGTTCTTTCGCGATGTTCGTAATTGTGGTTGCAACTGCATTGGGCGGCCGATTGCAGGCCCAAAACAGCGTTACTGCCGCGCCCCAGTGGTCGGCCGACTCTGATCTTGTTGACCAGCTTTCGACAAAACGCCCCGAGTTCAACTACGACGAGTCGAAAGTCCCCAACTACCGATTGCCGAATCCGTTGGTACTGCACAGTGGTAACCCGGTCATCGATGCGGCAACATGGAACTCCACTCGACGTCCCGAATTATTGGAGCTGTTCCGCAAACACGTGTACGGTCGACGCCCGGAAACCGAGTACTCGATTGCTTTCGATGTCGAGTCGGAATCGACGGTGTTGGATGGCGCCGCGGTCGGCCGAACCATGAAAGCCACTGTCTCGATCGGCCCGAGTTCGTTTCAGTTTCCGTTCGTCGTCTTTTTGCCGACCGAAAGCGATGATCCCGCCCCGGCATTCGTGTTCATCAACAATCGAACATTCCCCGCAGTTGCCGAAGTCACTGAAAACTACGATTCGTTTTATCCGGTCAAAGATCTGATCCAACGCGGTTACGCAACCGCATCGTTCTTCACGTCCGATGTGGATCCCGACCGGGCCGATGGTTATGCCGATGGCATTCGCGTTTTCTTTGCCGACGGACAGCCACCAACGGACGACGCCTGGCGCAGTTTGTCGGCGTGGGGTTTCGCGGCCAGTCGTGTGCTCGACTATCTGGAACGAATTCCGCAAGTCGATTCATCGCACGTTACCGTTGTCGGGCATTCGCGAGGAGGCAAGGCATCGCTTTGGGCGGCAGCCGAGGATCGCCGTTTTTCAGTTGCGGTCAGTAACCAATCGGGATGTGGCGGCGCGGCCCTGTCGCGCCGCGGCTATGGCGAAACGGTCGGCCGAATCACGGAAGTCTTTCCGCATTGGTTTTGCCCTCGATTCGCCACCTACGCCGCTGACGTAAACGGATTGCCCGTCGATCAACACGAACTGATTTCGTTGATCGCCCCGCGTGGTGTTTACGTGACCAGCGCCGACGAAGATCTATGGGCGGATCCGCGAGGCGAATATCTTTCGCTCGTTCATGCGGCGCCGGTGTTTCGGTTGCTGGGGAAAACGTCGATCGGCAACGACTTCATCGATGACCCGGATTTGCTTCAATACGCCAGTCCGCCGCCGCTCGATCAACCTCAGATTGTCGGCCAAACCGGTTATCACATCGGTGGCGGTCCTCACGGATTGACCCACGTTGATTGGCGTCGGATCATCGATTTCGTAGACGGGCTTCCGAAGTGATGATCAAGGGAATCGTCTTGGTCGGCGCCGGAACGGTGGGCCGCGCGATCTTGGCCGCGCATTTGGATGTCGGTGTTTCAGTCCACTTGGTGGACCGAGACGCCAATGCGATTCGTTCGGCGGCGGACGAAGTCAACCATGCGTTGCATCGGAGCGTCCCGGTAAGAGTGAGCGACGGTTTTAGCGTGGGTGATTCGTTGTCAGCCGTTTCGCTGGACTGTGGAAAAACGATGATTGAGACGCCGACGATCGTGATCGAGTCGATTGCGGAACGTTTGGATGTCAAACGGGCGTTTTTTGCGGACGCTGAAAAGTTGTTTGGTGACGGGGCGATCCTGTGCAGCAACACCTCGACCCTTCGCATCGGTGATATTGCATCGTCGCTTTTGCGGCCACAGCGATTCGCGGGGATGCACTTTTTCATGCCGGTCGACCAACGACCAGCAGTCGAAATCATCCGAGGCGCGGCGACGGATGATCGAACGATTTCGATTTGCGCCGAGCATGCATCGCGATTGAAGAAGGAACCTTTGATCGCCCCCGACACGCCGGGTTTCATTGTGAATCGGTTGTTGTCGCCCTATTTGAACCAGGCGATGTTGTTGTTGTGCCACGGAATCGCGGCCGAGCGAATCGAGCGGGCAGCACTTCAATATGGAATGCCGATGTCGCCGTTGGAGTTGATCGATACCATCGGCACACGGACGACTTTCGATGCCGGACGCGTCTACTGGCAATCATTCCCCCAACGAATCGCACCCGCGCCGATGTTGGGGAAAATGATCAAACGCGGACGAATGGGCAAAGCATCCGGCGGCGGTTTCTATGACTATGTCGACGGTGAACGCTCGGATGCCATTTCACCCGAAATTGCCGTATTGGCCGACACCTATCATCGTCCGATTGGCGAAGTTTCCGACATCGACCTGGTTCAACTGTTGGCCATTCCGATGCTGATCGAAGCTGCGGTGGTTCATCAAGAGGGACGCGTTACCTCGCTTGCCTCGTTTGACACGGCAATGCGAGGTGGCTTGGGTTTTTCGCCAAATCGTTCTTGGACGAAGTGGTTTGCCGATCGTGCGGATGGCGAGATTGTTCAGGCGATAGACCGTTGGAAGCAGGATTTCAAGTCCATGAACGGGGATTCCATCAGATTTGACTTCTTGACAGCCTGACTAATCGGTAGTTTTTTGGCCCATGGTCGTCAAATGTCCGCGAATACGGTTGTCGCGACTTGGCATTGGGGGGAAGGGCTTCATACTACGGGTTGACGTTTAAGGTGGACGTCACGCGGAGCGATGGATTGCGTCCGTTAGATTCGATCAATCGTTTGAAAGATGGAGAGTTTTGAGATGAAGTTAAGCATATTTAGTGTGGCATTCTTGGCGTGTACCCTGACCTTTGTTGGTTGCGAAACCGCTACCGACGAGATCAAGAGCGGCGCAAGCGACATCGCGGACACGGCGGGTGAAGTTGTTGACTCGGCCGCTGAAGCCACGGCTGACGCCGCAGGCGAAGTCAAAGATGGCGCCGAAGCGGGTGTGGAAGCCGTGAAAGAAACCGTCGGTGACGCTGCCGATGCTGTCAAAGAAGCCGTCGAATAGTCGATGCCCCTAACGGTTTAAATGGTTGATTCCACAAGAGCGTGAAGAGTGATCTTCACGCTCTTTCCGTTGGCGGATTCTGGCTAAACGATTTTACGAAGTCGGATCCGATGACGCCGGTTCCGATGAAGACGGACGAACTCGATCGTTGAATAGGACAACAAAACCGACTAACACGGCTAGCGCAAACAAAGCTGGTTTCATCCACAAAGATTTCCACTCGATCGCGGCCAATTCCGAGTGTCGCAGATCGTCCTTTTCTGCTGTCAGCGTGGCCAAAGACTCCGATGTCGCATTGGCTTTCGTAGCTTCATCGATCAACTTCGTTTTCGCAACGACTTGTTCGTTGAATTCCGTTGCCTGTTCGGTCGTGTGCTCACCTTCGATGTGGCCGGCGACCTGCGCACCGATCATCATTCCCAACCCGAGTGTCAGCATCACCAACAGCCCTTGGGCTTGAGCCCGCATTGCCGGGGGAGCCTTCTTGTCGGTGTAGATTTGGCCCGTCACGAAGAAGAAGTCATAGCAGATGCCGTGCAGGATGATCCCGCCGATAATCATCCAGCGAATTTGGTCTGTCGCCCCGAAGGCGAACAGTGCATAGCGAATTACCCAGGCCAGCATTCCGATCGCAAGCATCCACTTCACGCCCAATCGCTTGAAGAAGAAAGGCATGATCAGCATGAAGATGATCTCAGATGCTTGGCCAAACGACATCGTGAATCCGATCGGCAACTGGACCAGTTCGACGACGCGGCTGGCGATCTGGTAATAGAAAGCTAGTGGGATGCAAATCAGCATCGACGAAATCAAGAACACTGCATACGAACGGTCCTTCAGCATCGCCAGCGCATCGAGCCCAAACAATTGCCGGATGCTGACTTTCTCGTCCGACTTGACGGGCGGTGTATCGGGCAAAAAGAAGCTGAAGGCCCCCAACGCAATCGCCGCTCCCGCAGCAAGATAGAACATACCCACGTTGGTTTCGGTGCCGGTGAAAGTCAATGCAAGGCCGGCGGCGATCCAGCCGATGGTTCCCAGCACGCGGATGCCGGGGAACTCCGTTTCGGGATCCGACATGTTCTTCATCGCAATGGTGTTGGTCAGTGCAAGCGTCGGATAGTACGTCAGCATGTAGCCGAGAAAAAAGCCCCAGTTCAAAACCGAGGGTGACGGCGAATCACCCTTCATCATCGAAATCGCTGCGAACAGAATCACGCCACCGAGAAGGTGCAAGATTGCCAGCACTTTTTGGGCACTGAAGAAGCGGTCAGCAATCAAACCAACCAACAGTGGCGTGATCAATCCCGCGATAGGCCCCACCGAGTACGTGTTACCAAGGTCGGCGGCGTTGAACCCAATCGTTTGCAAGAAGTTAGGTGCGGTCACATACCACGAGCCCCACACAAAAAACTCCAAGAACATCATGATCGAAAGTTGGATTCGGACGACGGGATTCATGACGAGCTCGTTGGGTTTCTTGTGGTGCCATCGCAAACGATGGAAAGATACATGGGATGAACGGACGAACGGACATCTAGTTCAAGGGAACGGAGAAGCGTCGATCTTTTCAAGCGGACTGTCGTCGCGGGCAAAGAACATCAAGTGTTGCCAGGGAAGTTCGTTGTATTCACGAACCAACTTCAAACCATTCGCTTCGTACTCTTTGATGATTTGGGACTTCGACATCTTGTGCAGTGGTTTGATCGGCACGGCGGGATCTTCTTCGCGGTATTCAAGCAAGGCGACAACGCCTTCGGGTGCGAGTGATCGCCGGATTCCCCACAACATCGACTCGGGATGCGAAAACTCGTGATAGACATCGACCATCAATAACAAGTCGACTTCGCCCGAGGGCAGTTTCGGGTCATCAATCTCGCCGAGCACGGGCTTGATCTGCGGCAACTTCAATCGCCCTGAACGCTCGCGAAGCTTGTGCAACATTTCGCGTTGAATATCAACGGCCAAGACTTTGCCTTTGCTTCCGACGGCGCGAGCCATCGGCAAGGTCCAATATCCGTTGCCACAGCCCATGTCGCAAACGGTCATGCCGGGCGTGAGTTTCAATTGCAGAAACGATTCCGACGTACTTTCTTCTTCGTCACGTTCCGGGCGGATCAACCACGACGCACCCAAGTGCGACATGGGAGTCGCAAGAGTTCGGCCCAGATACTCGGTTCGCGCCTCTTCGACAGGCTTGGAATCCGATTCGGCGGTTGCTGGGAGTGCCGCATCTTGTGCGGTCGCCCGTGATGGTAAGCACGAGGGAATGCAAAGAAGCAGGCAGCAGCACACGAGCGATCGCGAGGAGAATTCAGTCTTCGTCTTTTTTGGTAACGAACTCGAACTCGGGTTCAAACGCATCGTCGAAGCAATAGACATCATCAAAATCCTCGCGGCGATCGGATTCACTTTTTCGCATCTGTTCGATACGAATCAGATTGTAGACCAAATCGCCGAAGTCGCCCGTACGTTCGACACCCCAATTCGCGAGAACCATCTTGGCGAGATACCCGTATTGTTGCAGCGCGTACATGCGACATGCTTGACACAGTTGTTGACCGGTGACGTGCCGCGCGTCGACGTCCTGGTCAGTCTCTTCGGTATCCGAAAGCGTCGGCGTCGTGACTTTGTCCATGTTTTCGTGCGCGTACTGCAAGGCCTCGCGAATGAACTGGTACGCTTCGATTTTATAACGCGTGTCCTCGGCCAACAGTTCTCGCATCGCTTGCAACGGAGACTTCATATCGAACTCGTCGGGGTGCATAGAGTCGGGTAGTAGCGGATCGTGGATCGGAATCGGTTTTCGTTGATGACCGGGCATGACGCTTCCAAGGTTGGATGACTTGATGTTTGGAGCTACGACGAAGTATCCGGATCTACATCTTTGTTCGGTTTTCTCGCTCGACTTCGACGTGGTTTCCCAAGTTCTTCGCCGCGTTTCACGATGCTAAGCACATCGTCCGCCGAGATCAGGACTCGCCGATGGTCATCCGTCTTGACCGTCAATTGCCGGGACAGGATGTCTTGTGCGACGACCGTCACGTTGCCGTCTCGCGTCAAGACAACACTTCCGGGCGGTGGTAATTCCTTCGCCAACGATTCGTAAGTGTCAAACTCGTAACGTAAGCAGCATTTCAACCGACCGCAACGTCCCGAAATCTTTGACGGATCGAGCGTCGCTTTTTGCAGCTTGGCCATTTTCATGGACACGGGCGGCATCTTGCTAAGAAACGTTGCACAACAGATCGGTTGGCCACAGTCGCCGTAGTCCGCCAACAGTTTGGCTTCGTCACGTACGCCGATTTGCCGCATCTCGATTCGCGTCTGAAATTCCTTGGCAAGGTCACGAACCAATTGGCGGAAATCGACACGTTCTTCGGCTAAGAAGTACACCACCAGTCGTTCGCCACCAAGAATACGTTCGACGTCAACCAATTCCATTTTTAGTCGCAGTGCATCGACACAGCGATTGGCGACCTGCAAGTCATCGACCGTTTTCGTTTCAAGGTGACGCCATTGGGAACGATCGTCGTCGGACATCGAACGGACGATACGGCCCTGCGTCGGTTCGGTCATCGAATCCAACGCCGTCGGCGTCGCTTCACAGAGGACGGTTCCGATTTCGGTACCGCGATCGGTCCGTACGATCACATCGTCGCCGTAACGATAACGCTGCTTGGAAGTCATTACGCCTAGAATACGCATCGATCCGCAGCGGACAACGTACTGGGGCGTTTCGGCCGAACGGTCGGAAATCGCTTCAATCATGGGTTTTCGCCGTCGGTTCCGCGTTGGCTGGTTGCGAGTCGGCGGGTTGGGGTGCCGTCCAGTTCCATGATCGGCCCGCTGTGACGACGCCGCTCTTGCGAGTGCCGACCAACAACTGGCCATCGCCGTTCCACGCCAACGACCAAACGCCGCTGGGGGCCGTCATCGGATCGGAAGATGCGCCGGGGAAATGCAGTTTTCCACCCACTTCACTGGCGACGACTTGCCCGCCGGGCGAAACGGCGATCTGGGTGATCCAGTCGCTGCCCTCGGCAACGCTTTCCGCTTTCGCACCGTCGGTCGCATCGACGCGATAAAGGTGTCGATCACCGCTGCCCAGCAGCAACTGTTTGCCATCGTTGACGAACGCAATGCACCAGGCCGGTTCGGCATTGATTTCGATCTTGCCTACGGATTCCAGTTCGGGCCACGACAGCAAATGCACGTGGCCACCGCCATCACATGCGGCGACTTGTTTTCCGTCGGGCGAAACGGAAAGTCCGGTAACGGCGTGCCCATCCAGTTCGACGGACTTGCGAACCTTGCCTTCGGCCAGATCCCAAGCGAACACTTTGCCCGCCTCGTTACCGGCAACCAAGGACTTTTGGTCGGGCGTGATTGTCAGTGCTTGGCACCATCGCTCGAAGGCTTTCTCGTGCAACTTCGCATCGCTTTCGCCGCGATTCATCGTCATCAGATTGCCGCGATAATCAACGCTGGCGATGGTGGATCCGTCATCGGTGACGACCAATCGCCAAACCGCGGCCGGGTGTGTATACAGCTTTGTCAGCTTCGACGGATCCGACGCATCGAACGACACGACATCGGCGGGACGCAACAACAGGCCGGTGGCTGTCGAGGCGGCGAACTTGCCCTCGTTGCCAAATTTCGCGATCGAGGTGACCCAAGTGGAATCGACATTCGGGGCGGCAGCAACTTCCTCGCATCTCGCAAGACTTCCCACGCCCATCGACGCCAATGCGAAGGCGCTCATCGACGCAACGATCTGCTTCATCCAACTTCGAGTCATCCGCTTATCCCTTCGGGTTTCGATATTTTGACAACGTTACGCTTCGGCAGCGGCATCACTGTTCGCTGGCAAAGGCCAATGCCAACAAAGCGTAAGCGGTGACGAGGTTGCGGTCACCTTCCATCCATCGGTCGTTTTCGGAGTTCACCCACGATCCGTCGTTCTGCTGATGTCGGGCCAACGTTCTTACCAATTCTTCTCGCCAAACGTGTGGCTGGCCCGATGCATCGTCCAATGTTTCGATTTCCGCAACGTCGAGCGCTTTGCCGAACGTGTGGTAATAGTAGAACAGACCAGCCGTTCCCATGCCGGGGTTGGCGTCGAGCGAGTAGTTTTTGCGAATGAAGTCCATCGCAGCGACCACCCGAGGATCGTCCTTGGTGAGCCCCGCATGAATCATGCTTTTCAGTCCCGCGTATGTCATCGACGCGTAGCTGCGCAGCCCACCACCATCGGATTCACCCGCCTGACTTTGCCCTCCGGCGGCCGGCGTGTAATAGAAACCGCCGTCGCCAATGTCGTCGGCATGTTCGGTATCGTTGCCTTCACCGGCTAGGTTTTGCGTTCGGATGACGAACTTCAACGCCTTCTGGATGGACTCGTCATCGGCGTCATTGCCCAGTTCGCGGAGTGCGTCGATCAGGAACGCCGTGTTGGAGAGGTCTGGCCGTGAGTGGCTGCCATAGCCTGCACCACCATAGGCCGCGTCGGCCGGCGTGACGCCTTCGTCCTCGTCCCACTGGATGCCCTTGAGAAACAGTTCGGCTCGCTTGAGCACGCTGTCGAATTTGTGGTCACCGTTGGCTTTGATCAGGGCACCAACGGCGACCGAGGTTTCGTAGTTCTTCCACTTCGACCCGGCCGCATAAATGCCGCCATCGGGTTGGATTTTGCTCTCGATGAAGTCGATGGCTTTCTTGACAGCGGGATCGTTTACTGCCGCAGGGCGGTGTTCAAGAATCGCGCGAACGCAAAGGCCTGTGACCGCTGCGCCCGTTTCGGGGCTGAAGGATCCGTCGTCCGCTTGCCCTCGGTTTTTCAAGAACTCGATACCGCGATCGGCCAATGTATCAATCGAAATGGTCGCTGAATCGTCGGTAGAAACGTCTTGGGCAACCACGGCGTCGCGCATCACGCCAACACCGAACAGGGTAACCGCAACGAAACAAACGAAAGCTTGGCGAAAGAAAACGTAACGCATCAGTCGGATTCCAAAATTGAAAGAGCTGTTTTTGAGCGGACGGGTTGACCAGTCATCCGAATCAACGAACTCGGACAAGAGTGCCCAAACCGCAAAATCCATTCCGTCGGCGTCAGTGTTCGAGCCGAGCCCCGGATCTTAGCCGCTGAGCGACCCCGATGCAGCGGCGCCGTTCGAGATGCCGAACAAACGATAGGCGGAAATATCCTTTTCTTGCAATTGATCACAGATTCCATGTCAGACCGACCCACCTACCGATTCGACTCGGCCGCCACTTCAGTGCCGCCGCGTACCAATCGGCGTGTGGCCCGAGTGAAGGTGGAAAAAGCATCCGTCATCGGCGGAAAACCCGACAGTGGATCGGGACGGGCCAGCGGCACGGAATCGACGTTCTCGGCCAGCGGTACGGAATCGACGTTCTCGGCCAGCGGCACGCCCGCTGACGATTGGCTGCGCCTGCACGCCGCGGAACTGATCGATCACTTGCAGGCGTGGTCGATGGACTTGGATGCACGTGAAGCCCAGCTCAATTCGCGGTCATCGCACCAGGACCACCGCGAGCGGCAATTCCGGCTGATTCAGCAGGACGCCACGGCCGAATTAGCGGAAAAACAACGGGCGATCGATCGAATTCGGACGGAAATCCACGCCCAGGCCCGTCGAATGGCGTTCGGCGGGCACGAATGATCCGTCGCGGCGAAGGAAACGGGTCGCTCGCGCAACTTTCGCCCGGGTTGTTGCAGGAAGTCGCCGAGGCAGCCAAAATGTCGGCCTTCGCGACATTTTCGAAATTCTATTTTAACCCGCCACGGCTCATCCCCCGGAGACCTCGATGCCTCGTCCCGTCACTCTATTTACTGGCCAATGGGCCGACTTGCCGATCGAAGAGATGGCCCGCATGACCGCTGGCTTCGGCTACGACGGAATCGAGCTGGCGTGTTGGGGGGACCATTTCGAAGTCGACCGCGCCCTGGCCGAAGATGATTACTGCGACAATCGACGCAAGTTGCTAGACGACGCGGGGTTGCAGTGCCACGCGATCAGTGCGCACTTAGCCGGTCAAGCGGTGCTCGATAATATCGACGCTCGCCACAAGTCGATTCTGCCGCCTTACGTTTGGGGCGATGGGGATCCCGATGGAGTGAACAAGCGAGCCGCCGAAGAATTGAAAAACACGGCTCGTGCGGCACAGAAATTTGGCGTCGATGTTGTCAACGGTTTCACCGGCAGCAGCATTTGGCACCTGCTCTACTCGTTCCCGCCCGTGCCTCCGGCGATGATCGATGCCGGGTTCGATCTGCTTGCCGAGCGGTTCAATCCGATCTTGGATGTGTTCGGCGAGTGCGGCGTTCGATTCGCATTGGAAGTCCACCCGTCGGAAATCGCGTTCGACATCTACACGGCCCAACGTGCACTCGAAGCACTCGACCATCGCGCCGAATTCGGTTTCAATTTTGACCCCAGCCACTTGATCTGGCAGGGCGTCGATCCGGTCCAATTCATTCGCACGTTTGCCGACCGTATCTATCACGTCCACATCAAAGACGCGATCGTCAAGCTGGACGGCAGCGCCGGCATTTTGGCCAGCCACTTGAACTTCGGCGACTACCGACGTGGTTGGGATTTCCGCAGCCCCGGTCGCGGCGGTGTCAATTTCGAAGAGATCATCCGTGCCCTCAACGACATCGGTTACGAAGGACCACTGTCGATCGAATGGGAAGACTGCGGCATGGAGCGAACATTCGGAGCCCGTGAAGCGTGCGAGTTCACCAAGAAGCTGGACTTCTCGCCATCCAACCGCGCCTTTGACGCCGCTTTCGACGAAGCGAACGATTGAGTTGATTAAAATCACTGTCAACGGCCGAGCCGTCGAGATCGAATCCGCCATGTCGGTCAAGCAATTGCTCGACACGGTTGAAGTGCCGCCCAACTATTTGGCGGTCGAAGTCAACGGTGATGTCGTTCCTCGCGAAGACTATGCCGCTACTTTGGTAGGGCCCGGTGACGATGTCGAAGTCGTTACGTTGGTCGGCGGCGGCTAGGCTAGGGCGATGTGACTACTCGTTGCTGCAACTTCATTTCCCATTCGTTCCAACATCGCATCTGAATCACTTGGCACGCCGCTTGTCCACCGATCCGAACATCCCTGATGACCGTCCACTGACCATCGGATCGCACACGTTGGCCAGTCGTATGATTGTCGGCACCGGTCGGTACGATTCGATGGAGCAGATGCGAGATTCGCTCGATGCGTCGGGCGCCGATTGCGTGACGGTGGCGGTGCGTCGCGAGCGGTTGTATGACAAGACGGGCCAGAACATTCTCGATTTTTTGGATCTTGATCGGTACATCCTGTTGCCCAACACGGCGGGATGTTACACGGCGGCCGACGCGATCCGAGCAGCCAAACTGGGCCGAGAAATACTGCGAACGCTCGGTAACGCCGGCGCCGACTGGGTCAAATTGGAAGTGCTGGGCGACAGCAAAACGTTGCTCCCGGATCCGACGGAAACATTGAACGCGTGCCGCGAACTTGCCGCCGACGGTTTCCAAGTGCTGTGCTACACCAGCGATTGCCCCGTCACGGCCCAGAAGCTAAAGGCCGCCGGTGCTGCAAGCGTCATGCCGGCCGGCAGCCCCATCGGAAGCGGGCAAGGACTGTTGAACGTCAACAACCTGAAGATCATTTTGGAATATCTAAAAGAAGATGATCCGGATTACCCCGTCATCATCGACGCAGGTGTCGGCACGGCAAGCGACATCAGCGAAGCGTTTGAATTGGGCGCCGACGGCGTGCTGCTGAACACCGCGATCGCGCATGCACGCGACCCGATTCGCATGGCCCGTGCGATGAAGTACGCGACGTTGGCCGGGCGTGACGCTTTTCTTGCCGGTCGCATCCCCAAACGTCTCTATGGCACCGCAAGCAGTCCCACCGAAGGCGTCATCAGTACTCGCCCCTACGGTTCCGCCGCACGCGACTAGCTCCGGTGCAATCGCTTGCGTAGAACGGCGAACCTGGTTGCACCAACGAAGGCGACCAATATGCCGACGGCACCAAATCCCCAGCCCGCAATATGAATCAACATCGTATCGGGGAAGAACTTGATCAACGTCGCTCCTGTGGCCGATACCATCAGTGCCGTTCGGCCGTAAGCCAGCAGCGTTCGCTCGTTCGCCAAGTCGGTACGGACGAGTGCCAGGTCATCGCGGCGCGAGGCATCGGGGTCTTGTTCGGGCATGCTAAGACGCGTTTCGAGGGAATGCAGCGGGTTGTCCGAACCAATCGGGATAAAATCCTTCGCGGACGGCTAGCAAGATTGCTTTGCCATGCAAGTGTTCGGGGCCGTGCGTGTAATCCCATTCCTGGCGTTCCTCGTATCGAAGCACGCGCAGTCGTGACTTCGGATCGACCGCCCATGACGCCAGCTGGTTGGGGCGAAAGTAATTGATCACCGCGCCCGCCGTCTCGCTGATGGGGGCGTCGCTATCGCAACCGGGGTGCTCGGGACTGCCCGGATCCTCGGTCGTGTGAACTTCGACAAACAGCATCCCCGTGTCGGTGAGCGCCTCGGTCATTTGGCCCCAAACACGCATCGCGTCGGCGGCGGGAATGTGGTCCAACACGGTCGTCGCGACGATCGCGTTATACGTGTTCGCCGCAAGCGCCACGTCGCGCACGTCAGCTTCTTTGGTCGTCACGCGATTGGCGACACCGCCGGACTTGGCCCGCTCGTGGATACGTTCAAGCCCACGGCCACTTAAATCCACCGCCGTGACATCAAACCCTGCTGCCGCAAGCGCCACCGTATCGCGACCAGCGCCGGCGCCTAAGTCGATCGCGCGACCACCACCGTCGACCTGGTCCAAAAATGCAGCGATCGCCGCCGTTGGCTCGTCACCATAAGCGACGTTCTTGCGGTCATAAGGTTCGAAAAAAGGGTCAGCCGAGTGGCTCATGTCAGTCGTCATTCATCGGACATTGGTTGGCGGGACAAAATACTGGCGGGCATAAATACTAACGAAGAACCGCTAAACCGCCCACCAACGCAACGGGGTTCTAGTCGCGAGGCACCTCGATGCCTCGAATCAGATTGCTCAGTTCTTCGTCCGCAGTGCGGCCTTCGATTTCCGCTTCGGCTGTCAATTCGATCCGATGACGCAGCGCCGGGATCGCGATTTCGACGACGTCATCGGGCACCGCGTAGTCGCGTCCGCCGAACGCCGCCAATGTTCGTGACGCTTGCATCAACGCCAATCCGGCGCGTGGGGAGGCGCCGATGTGGAACGCGGGCCACGTTCGCGTCGCACGAACAATTTGATTGATGTAGTCAACCAAACTCTCTTCGATTCGCACGGTACCGCACAATTGCATGACGTTCAAAATTTGTTCCGGATTGGTGATGGTCATCACCTCATCGCGCAGTCGCTGGTTCAAGTCGATCTGCTTGCTGTGCATCTTTAGAATCTCAGCCTCCTGAGCGGCTGATGGATAGTCGACGCGCAGCTTGAACATGAACCGGTCCAGTTGGGCTTCGGGCAGGTTGTAGGTGCCCTCACTTTCCAACGGGTTCTGCGTCGCCATCACCAAAAACGGACGCGGCACTTGGTGGCTGGTTCCGTCGACCGTGACGCGGTACTCCTGCATGATTTCCAAGAGCGCCGCGTGAGTCTTTGCGGGCGATCGGTTGATCTCGTCCGCCAATAAGAATTGAGTGAACACGGGGCCGGGACGAAAACGAAACTCGCTCTTTTGCATGTCGTACACCGGCGCACCGGTGATGTCCGACGGCATCAAGTCGGCGGTGAATTGGATGCGTCCGAATTCACACCCCAGCGTTCGACCGAGTGTCCGTACGAAAAGCGTTTTCCCTAAGCCCGGTACCGACTCGATCAACACGTGGCCGCCGGAAAATAGGGCGGTCAATGTGCCGAGGACCAGTTCATCTTGGCCGACATAAAGCTTTCCGATCTCGCCAGCGATCTTTTGATACAGTTCGCGAACGGGTGCGAATCGTTCGGATATCTGCGGCGCAGTCGAAGCTGAAACCGGCGGCGGTGCAACAGGATCCGAACCGGCGGGTGGGAGCGGGCTATTCAAGAGATTTCCTCGTCGGGGGAGATTGGTTCGCTGGGTGGACTCGGCGGGGCGGTTGCCGGTTTTTCGGGCGGAACATTTTTCCATCGTGCGCCTAACGATGGAAGCGGTGCCGATTGGACTTGATCCTTGATTTGATCAGCAAGGACCCATGGACCCGATGTTTCGCCTCGCACGCGTTTGAAGTATTCGCTGATTCGGGCACGCGCATAGTCTTCGCCGCCGGCTCGGTTCATCAGCCCGGCCACCGCGTCCAAGTGATCGCCGAAGTGAGTATGTTCGGACGTATGGACGCGTTTGGGGCGTCCCAGAATCGGCCAAAGCATCAGACAGATCACAAACCCCAGCAGTGCACCGTGCATCGTCACCAACGACAAGGGCCAAACCGTCAACAGTTCCATGCCGGATGCGACGGGGACTCCCGGTGTCGACTCGCTGACGGGAACGCCCATCCAATCACTGGTCAAAAAACCGGCGACGGGACTGGCAACACCCGATGGCGTCGATTCGTTCACAATTTTGGCGGCCAGCTTCGCATTGGCTTGATGGGCCAGCGCAAAGTTCGTCAGCAGCGACCCGCCGGCGACGACAAGAATCTTAGAGCCTTTCCATTTCGTTGATCGGATCTCTGCGACGACGCTATCGTCGCCATGCGAGACGAACGATCGGAAGGTCGTTTCGGTTTTCGAAGGCACGACCGTAGCGCCGCTTGAAAAGCCCGGTGAACTGGGGCCGGTCGGGCCCGTCGGGACGAATCCTGTCGCCGGCGGAACAACGACTGTGGAATCGTAGGGCTCGACGGAGAACTCCGCGAACAACCCGGTGCTGGTTTTGTCGCCACGTGTTTTCTCGGCAAGGTCCGATGACCATTCGCCCTTGATCACGTCGACGTCGATGCGGTGTTCAAGCGGTTGGACCTGAAACCAGCCGTTGCTGGGCATCGCTTTTCGATTCAGCCGCCAGATCATTCGTTGGTTGATGCTTTGCCCGGCCCGTTTGCGATACTCGATTCGTTGCGCCGGTTCCGCGAGCCGGCTGGCCTCGATCCAGTAGTCTGCTTCGCTGCCGCTGTCGGGCACCACGTACACCAATGTTTTATTGCCTTTGGCCAACCATCGTTCGAACCATTTTGTCACATCACTGTCGACGCCATCCATCAATTGCGGCGTCCAAACGATCGCATCGCTCGTACCGACGCGATCGGTCAATCGCGAAACATCGCGTGCGCGGAACCCCGAGAGTTCGTAACTGTTTCGTAACGCGCCAAACCCGTTCAAACTAGATTGACCTTTCAAGCCTTTCGACTCACCGTAGTCCGTAACCAAGTCCGAACAGCCCGACGTCGCGATCAGCAGCAACACGACTAGCGAATAGATGTATTGTCGGTTCATACGGCGGCCCCCATTCGGACGCCGATGCCATTTTCCATGGCGGAGTTGGATTGCCAAAGCGCGTCGAATTCGTCCTCCTTGATGACGTGCCGACCGAAATAGGATCGTTCGAACGCATCGACGGTAAGCTGTAATTGGTCCCCGCAATGGGGATCGGCGGATCTGGTTTCGCGAACATATTTGCGATTCGTTTTGCCGCGGTTGAGCCGCAGCATGCCGACACGATCCAACGACAGCAATTGGTGTCCGAATAATAAGATGATCGCTTGATCGAACAGTCCTTCTTTCATCAATCGTTCCGCTTCGGTTCGTAAGTTCACGTCGGTGCGTCGAAGTTCGGCTGGGAGATGCTTCATGCGTTGGATCATTTGCTCATCGATCGTTCCGTCTTGGCCGGACCCGCGCCGGGATGCGGCATTGCCGGCCAAGTCGAGTTCCGCCTTGCTCATCGTGTAAAGCACCAACCCGATTGCGGCCGCAAACAACGTGATCAGCAATCCCCAGCCCAACAGGTTGCCAATCGTCAGCCCAGACCCAAGAACGCCGGTTCCACCGCTGGTCGCGCTCGTTGGTGTCTTTGGTTTCGCGACCTTGTCCGGCTTGGGCAACCATCGGCTCGAACGATTGAGTGAATCGTCTTTTCGGACTTTTACATCGACCGGAGTGACCGAATTTTGGTCCGAGTCATACCAAACCGAGTCAGCGATCGCTTCGCTTTCGATCTTTGCACGCGTATCCGACGATTGCGCCTGCGTGGTGTTTGAAATCGTTAACCCGATGACCATCGCCAACGCGGCAACTTGATGCGACATCGCTGCGTGGGGGCGTGCGGCGGTCATGACACCGCCTCGGCGACGGGGACGTCGACCTGATCGCCGAATTGTCGAATCGCTTCGGCGCGCACGGACAATTCGACTTCCCAGCCTTCCAGACGGATGCGGGTGTCCAAATAATTGAGCAAGCGAACCAGAACACTGAACCCCGCGACGATCCAAAGGGCCAGCGGATACATCACCAGCAAGACGATCAAATCCAAAAACTGCCACTGCCCGATCGTGATCCCTCGTGCCCACATCAGCGTGTAAAACACGCTGAAGAACAGCACGGTCACTACGAACGAGACCGAAACGAACCGTCCGCTCATGTCGCTGGCGACCGGGCCGTGAAGCGATTTCGATCGGCGGCGAGCCGTGATCACATGTTCGTCGTCCGACCGGATTGGGCACTGTTCCAGCATCAGGATTTCAGGAAGAAACGGGCGAGCCGCGCGGACCAACGTGATCATGATCAGCGCGGTGATCGGCACCAACACATCCCAAAAAGCAGACACCGGTTGCCCCCAGCGGACCGCCAGCATCACCATGATCGGAATCGCCAATCGGATCACCGCCAACGCCATGAACCATCGGCCGAATTGCCGCTTGGCTTCGGAAAAAACGGTAGACCAAGTGGGTCTTTGTTCGAAAACCGCTTGTCCCAAGTAGACGGTTGTCATCACACCGGCCGCGGGAGTCTGGGCGATCACCAGGATTGCCATCCAAGACAAGTAGCGAAAAATTTCAGCCATCGCTTCCTCGTCGTCCAGTCCGTAACCCGCTTCGACGATCGGGATCCAGCTCAACAAAATCGCGTTGACGATTGCCCATGGCAGTGCGCCAGCGGTAAACCCGATCAACAGCGATGTGGGGTAACGACGGATCATCACCATCGCCAAGTCACCGATCTCTGACAATGATCGCAAACGAATCACGACATGGGTTTGATCAAGCTGCATCGATGGCTCCTTCTTCATCCGACCATGGCGAACGCGGCGTGTCGGACTCGACCGAACGTCGCGTGAAACCGTCGCGAGGAAACCCGAGAACGACGAAGTAGAAACTGATCATGCCCGATGACATGATCGCCCAAGCCGCTTTGACCAGGTACGGTGCGGGGCTGGGCGAAAGGAAGCCTTCGGTGAACGCCGCCAACGTGAACAGGATGGCCGATGCAACCATCACCGGCACCGAACGCAGTGCATTAACTCGCAACGAATCGGCGCGCGAGAGTCCTGCGGTGTAAAAAAGCCCGACACCCAGACGCAGTCCCGCCGCCGCCGACAACGCGATCGCTGTCAATTCGAAGGGGCCGTGAGCGGTGACGAAGTGATAAAAATTGTCACCACCGACCGCACCCTCGCGGCCCATGTAGCCGAAAACCGTGCCCAAGGTGACTGCATTGAATGCCAAAATGAACAAACACGGAATGATCAATATTCCGTAAGCGAAACACTGAAGCCCGATGCCCGTGTTGTGCATGATGTAGAAACCGGCCATCGGGACGTAGTGGTCCAGCGACCCCGATATCGGTTTTTCGTACATCTCTTCCATTTGTTCCAGCTGGGTCGAGCCCACCATCGCTTCGGCGAATCCGGGGAATTTATCCTCGTTCAGCCCCATGTAGATCGACAGGGCGAACAACCCGAAGAACACGATCGTGGCGATGCGGACGCATGGATCGGCAAAGATTTGCTGGGGAGCCTCATGGAAAATCG
Source organism: Rubripirellula tenax (assembly GCF_007860125.1). NCBI lineage: Bacteria > Pseudomonadati > Planctomycetota > Planctomycetia > Pirellulales > Pirellulaceae > Rubripirellula > Rubripirellula tenax. Next base: position 970,273 of record NZ_SJPW01000002.1, on the reverse strand, counting down.
TGTTGAACCATCGACTCGGTTCAAATTTGTTGGCTCGGTAAAGCTGGTTGTGTGAACGAGCGACCAAGCGGTGCAGGTATGTCACCGTGCCGGGCGGTAACTGGTAGGCGTCTGCCAGCGCCAGGTCCGCGCAGGCGGATCGGTACAGTTCCGAGAATCGCGAAACACCTTCGGCGCCACGATGATGAGCCGCGCCGGCTTTGTCGGTTCGTCCTCGCGACTCCATCGCGTCACAAAGTGCTTCCAATTCCGACCATTGCACTCGCCGTTTTTCAAGCAGGATGGCAACGTTCATTGAAAAACCTCCGGTGCAGTCGGATGTAACGTCGATGTGGAATCGGCCGGCGCCGGTTTTCCTGCGTCACGAAGAAGCGGGCTGTACCCGGCAAATGGACCCAGATCAGGTGGTTCCGCCGACGACTCGGACAGAAACGTTTTGTAGTACAACGCGTACATCAACAAGTCCGGATCGATGTCGGCGCGAAATTCGAACCGTTCGATCAACGGCACGGTCAAGTGACGCGCGACTTCGCGGCGACGAGCCGGCGTCAAATAGTGGCGGCGTTCAGCGTACACGGCCAAGGTTCTTGCCATGCTGCGTGAGACTCGATAGTCGCCCGGAAAAAACGAAGCCAACGCGGCGACTCGCGGATCATCGACCTTCGCGATCGGCAATCTCCACGCGCGTTCATCAACAATGACCATGGTTCCGGCCGCCAAATCGCCAAGTCGCTGCAACCGGCGCGTCAACAGCATCGTTGCCAATCCGATCATCCCGGTGGGGATGATGAACACGGGGGGGACTTCATCTGAAAAGCTGGTCAGCGCGGCGACGGGAGCCAAGTCGGCGATGCGGAGCAGATTACGCAGAAACGCACGTTTCGCGTTGATCGGGCGACCTTCGGTATCGATCGCGCGAATCCCGACCGACCACTTGCCGATCGTTCTGCCGTTGAAAACCGTCTCCATCACGGTCCCATAGAACCAACTGATGCCGAAATAGACCAGAAAGCCGGCCGCCGTCGCGAACGGGCCCAGCAGTTGAAAGTCGATCAAGCCACCGACCAAATAAATTCCCAACACGACGATCACAATCAAAACCCAGCGAACGGCCAGGTCGATCAAGTAAGCCGGCAATCGCCGGAAAGGCCCTGCCAATTGGTAGTCGAACGCGATGTTCTCGGGTGTGACTACCGCGATCGTCGTATCGAGTGCTTGTGATGCAGCCATGCAGCGGAGGGTCGAGCGTACGAGTGGTGGGGCCGGATGGTAAAACGACGAACGATCCGCCGAGGATCATTATCGGTGCCAACCACCCCGCTTTGCAACGCGGGGGCCTCAAACGTGTTAAAACGCTTTGAAACCCCCAAAGCGACGCATCGATCCGGATTCCGGTCGGTGTAATGCGCCCATCGACCAAGATCGTTTCCTATTCTCATGACCGAAACGCCGACAAAGTTGCCGAAGTCTCAAACCACCGAATCAACGACTGACGAGTCAACGACGTTGGACCCGCCCACGCGGATTCCGAACATCATTCGATGTGTCGGCCCCGGCTTGATCGTTGCCGGTTCGATCGTGGGTAGCGGCGAACTGATCGCGACGACCAAGACGGGCGCCGAAGCCGGTTTCAGTTTGCTGTGGCTGATCGTGTTGGGCTGTGTCGTGAAAGTTTTCGCACAGGTCGAATTCGGACGTTACGCCATCGTCAGCGGCAAAACGACGTTGATGGCGTTGGACGAAGTCCCCGGACCGCGGTTTCGCGGTCGTGGAAATTGGTTGGTGTGGTATTGGATGGTGATGTGGTTGTGCAGCATCAGCCAGTTGGGCGGCATCGTCGGCAGCGTCGGCCAAGCCTTGGCGATCGGAGCGCCCATCACGAAATCGGGAGCCGACTACAACGAAATCGCCGACGCCCAAACCTTGCTGCAATTCGAACGGTTCGCGAATCGAAACAGCGAAACCGGCGAGGAAGCTTTCGTACCGACAACGACGGATGCGGAAATCGAATCTCGATGGGAAGCCTTTCGATCGCAATATGGTGACAACACGTCGACGGCCGACGCGGCGATTTGGGCGACGGTGATTGCGATCGTTACGAGTTTGATTCTGTACAACGGTCGCTACGGAATGATCCAGTCCTTGTCGACCGTATTGGTCGCGTCCTTCACTTTGTTGACCGTCGTCAACCTGTTCTTGTTGCAAGACCAACCTGATTTTCGCGTCCGATTTTCTGAGTTCATCAACGGTCTAAAATTCCATTTGCCGACCGCCAGCGGCAACGCCCGGCCGATTGGCACGGCGCTAGCGACGTTTGGAATCATCGGTGTCGGTGCGGCCGAGCTTGTCGTTTATCCGTATTGGTGCTTGGAAAAAGGCTATGCACGTTTCGTGGGCAAGAATGATGGTTCACCCGAGTGGGCCGCCCGCGCGTCGGGATGGATGCGAGTCATGCGGGTCGACGCTTGGGGCGCGATGGCCGTCTACACGTTTGCGACGATTGCTTTTTACCTGCTGGGCGCTGCCATTTTGCACCGCGTCGGATTGAATCCCGAGAAAGACAATTTAGTGCGAACGTTGGCGGTCATGTTCGTACCGGTGTTTTCAACATGGGCGTCCTCGATCTTTCTGTTCGGCGCCTTCGCAGTTCTGTATTCGACCTTTTTCGTTGCCAACGCGTCACACGCGCGTACGTTTTCGGATGCAATGCGAGTGATCGGATTGATCGACGATGACGCCGTGACAAGGGCAAAGTGGATCCGCTGGCTGAGCGGCGGATTTCCGATTCTGTGTTTGATGATTTACTTGGTTTTTCCCGCTCCGGCGCAGTTGGTGCTGTTAAGTGGCGTCGCGCAAGGCATCATGTTACCGATGTTGGCCGGCGCAGCTTTGTATTTCCGATACAAACGGTGCCCGCCATCACTAACGCCCGGTGCGTTGTGGGACTTCATGCTTTGGCTCTCGGCCGCCGCCATGTTGGTGACGGGACTGTGGACGGTATGGGCCCAGTTTTGAGCTTGCCGAAACGATGCACCGCTACGGTATCGCCATTCATTGATCTTTGACGATAAATTTGCCGGACCATTCGTCCGGCAACTGCATCTATCGTCAGCCAGAGCGTTTTTATGTCCAATTCCGCCGCGAAGAAAACGAAGAGCCCAATCGAGCCGAAGCAGATTCTGCTATTGGTTGAGTCGTCTCGTGCCTATGGGCGAGGATGCTTGATGGGCATCGCGTCGTACATTCGGGCTCACGGACCTTGGCAGGTGTTGCACCTCGAACGAGGTCTCGAAGAACGTGTGCCGGCGTTCTTGCACGCCCAACGCTTTGACGGCGTGATCGCTCGAATTGAGAACGAAACGTTGGCCAAATCAGTTGCCAAGTTGAAAATCCCCACCGTTGATCTGCGAGGCGTCGTCGTACCCGCCAACGGAGTCATGTTTGATACGGATCCAGAGGCGTGTTCCGAATTGGCATTCGAGCATTTTCGCCAGCGAGGGTTTCAGCGTTTGGCCTACTGTGGATACAACGGCGTGCTCTTTTCCGACCAGCGGCGCGACGCGTTCCTGCGTCTGTGCGAAGCGCAGAACCTCACACCGCTTGTTTACGACGCAACCGTCGAAAACGAGATCTTCAAGTCGAAAATAAAAGGAGGAATCGTTCAACGCGAAGCTCAAGCGGAACTGCCCGAACCCGCGTTGGTCGAGTGGTTGCGGGCTTTGGTTGGGCCGGTCGGGATCTTTGCCTGTAACGATGTCCGTGGTCGCCAGGTGCTTCAGGCAGCCACGCTTGCGGGGCGTCGAGCACCCGATGAAGTGGCCGTGTTGGGAGTGGACGACGATGAAGTGATTTGTGAGCTCGCCAATCCGCCGCTAAGTAGCATCGAACCGGACACGCAACGAATGGGTTTCGAAGGCGCGATGGCGCTCGATCGTCTGATGGCCGGCGAACCGATCCAGGATCGCCAAATTCTGATTCCACCGCGCCGTATTTCGGTACGGCGCTCGTCGGACTTGTTGGCGATCGACGACCAGGAGGTGGCGGCGGCAGTCCACTTCATCCGCGAACACGCGTGCGAGGGCATCAGTGTCAAGCAAGTCGCCGATGCGGTCGCGATCTCTCGTGTCACCTTGGAACGACGCTTCCGGGCTATTTTAAACCGCAGCCCACGCGAAGAAATTGAACGCGTTCGGATCGACCAGATTCGCCTGATGCTGACCCAAACGCGATACAGCTTGATGCAGATCGCGACGATGACCGGATATCGATCCGACGCCCACTTGGTCACAGCATTTCGACGACACGAAGACTGTGCACCCGGCGAGTATCGTCGCCGCTTCAAAAACTCGTGATTCGACTACTGCTCCAATTGTGACCTACTGCATCTCGCGCCACCGGATTGATGCAACGAATCCATGGATTTAAAAGCAAGTGAAACTGAATTCTGAATTGTGAGGCGATTAAAAAATTTTGAAAGCAAATCGAGCATCTCCCGCGGCGGCCGAAGGCTATCTTATTTCGTGGCGGTTTTGTGCATTTCGGACTTGATCGTCATAATGCGAGTCAGTTGCAACGCGTGCTTGGCCCATGCCTTGGTGGAGGTTCGGCCTGCGTCGGCGAAACCGACTTCGATCTGTCGAATGGTTCCGCAATCACGGCACTCCATACGAGGCAGCGCGGCCACTACCACCGATGCTTTCAAGTGAATGGGAGAAGCCTTGAATTCCCTCTGTTTGGCTCCCCGTCGCAACACACCGTTACTTTGGCAGGCAGGGCAGCAGATCGTTCCTTCAGTAAACTGGTCATGGAACCGCGTCACGCCTTGGACGAACCCTATCCGCGTTTGCTGGTAGCCACGAATAGCGAAGGATTGATACACAGGCTGGTAAACATGCCGTTTTCCAAGGAAGACCTCAGAAATCTCCCACAGAGGATGGCGTGACTACTCTTTTTCGTCCAGAAGCTCCGCCAAAGTTCATTCTGCCTTCGCGCACTCTTTCGTCGGATGAGCCGGGTTTTCGAGTTCTTCAAGAAGTCAAGACTGCAGGCTTCGCTTGATGAAGGTCTAGCGGAGTTGCTTTGGGGGGAAGCTCGCGAGACGTTGACGTGGCTTTGAAATGTTTATGTCGCAAAAATGAAAGTTTTTCTTAATATCGATCGCTATTATGGCTACCTGGAGGGCCTGCTTTCCGCCACACGCGGTGAGATGTCGCCTCCAATTGATTTCGTAATACCGTATTTTTGGAGATTCACAGATGGCGAAAACGAGGAAGAGCGGTTTCACGCTCGTCGAGTTGTTGGTGGTGATTGCAATTATTGGAGTGCTTGTCGGGCTGTTACTGCCCGCTGTTCAGGCGGCTCGTGAAGCTGCGCGGCGAATGAGCTGTAGCAACAACTTCAAGCAGCTCGGTTTGGCGCTGCACAATTATCATTCGGCCTACAAGCAATTCCCCATGCACGGGTCTGGGACGATCGAGCGAGGTCCTGCTGTAGGACCGATCTACGCTGGTCCTGGCGCACCGGGCTGGGCAGTGAAGTGGTCCAATTGGATCAATTCCAACGCGATGAACCTTAGCGCCCACGTGGGCATGCTGCCGTTTTGCGAGCAACAAGCGTTGTGGGAGCAGATTTCCAACCCGTTGTGGCAGGACACCAACAATAACGGCACGATAGATGCCGGCGAACAGTATAACGCCATGGGGCCGTCGCCGTCGGCACCCAACGGTGCGGCGTACATTCCGTGGTTGACAAACGTTGTCACGTTCCGTTGTCCCAGCGATCCGGGCGTCGGATTGCCCGGCCGCGGTCGCTTGAACTACGCCGTGTGTGGTGGTGACAGCAGCAAGCATGCTTACTACGGTCAGCGAAATCCGGCGCTGGAATCTCAGGGTAGCACCCGACCGATTGCTTGGTTCGACGGTACATGGGCGACCAGCGGAAGCGTTCAAACCGACGGACGCTCCTCGATGCGAGGTGTCTTCGGAACTCACCACCGCAGCAAGTTCCGGGACATCCTCGATGGAACGTCCAACTCGATTGCAATGGGTGAAATCATTACCGATCTCGGCGATCGCGACGTTCGCAGCGCCCAGCGGTTGCGAGTTCTGCACAGTGCGGCGGGGATCGATATCGATCTTTGCGACGGGGACATCGATCCGCTGCGTCCGCAGTTTTGGCAGGACGGGCTTGCCGTTTCGTCGGGCGTCGAAGCGCGTGGAATGATTTGGGCCGCGATGGCACCGCTGTACTCACAGTGCTTTACCATCAAACCCCCAAATAAATTGGTGTGTGCCCAGAACCACTTGAACCCAGGCGTCCACGGCATGAGCAGTCGTCACCAAGGTGGTGCTCACGTTCTGATGGCCGACGGAGCCGTCAAATTCATCACCGATTCGATCGAGGCCGGAAACCAGAATGCGTTTCCTGTCGACATCAACAACCAACCAGGCGCAGCTAGCCCGTTCGGTTTGTGGGGAGCGCTGGGAAGCGTTCGTGGTAAAGAAACGATCGAAGAAGAACTGTAGTTCCAGTTTCTTCGAGCCGTTTTTTGCTTCAAAGAATTCGGGTGCGACAATCCGCATGGGAACTTACCATGCGGATTGTCTTTTTGTTCCCCTTTGTTACCTTTGTATTTGGAATTGAATCTCGTGAACAACAACTTGAATCGTAGGCTGCAATCGTTTTTCGTCGCCGCACTCTTGGTCGCCAGTCTGGGTATTGCTGGATGTGGCAAAGAGGTCAACTCGGTTGCCGAGCCGCCACCGAATTGGAAGCCAACGCCAGTCGGTGAAGACGATGCCTATAACGCAAGGATGGAAGCAGAGATGAGCGGTCAGGCAACTGAGGCAGATCAGTAGAGCCAGCGATGATCGATGATCGATGAACAGCAAAACAGTTCGTGAACAATTAGTCAGCGACGGTCTTTATCAGGGTCAATCGTAGATTCCAAATTCGTTTTGGAATTCCCTTTTCGTGGTGATGGTGTGTGGTCATGGACCACCTCCCGAACCCCCGAAATTTTGGCATGGCGAAGGGTGTTTCGCGATGTTTACTTGTCGCGACTGCTGACTCGGATGCTGCTGGGATTGCTCAGTGAGACGCAACAGGTTCTGTGGAGACACAACCTGCCAGAGATAGTTGAGTCGATGGTGCATCAGTGACTACCCTGTGAGCGTTTGAGTTGGTGACGACTCAGACGCTCGCTTTGTTTTGTCATTGCTGGTCTTTCTTCAGGGCGATTGCACGGGGACTTACCGGCAGAAAACGACTTTTCCATCTCGTCATCGTCCCGGCCGGCGGTAAGCCGCTTGTTTTTGATTCCGCACTTGGCCGTCTTCTCTTGATTGAGCAAGCTCAAGTGAACTACGGTTGTTGGTCCACGCAGAAATCCGTCGCGCGGCCCGACCGTTTCTGTCTATGTCGCGGATCGGCTTGTTGATTCGACGGAAACCCGACGTATTTGTTTTGGAGCAACTCACTGCGTCATCGAGTGAAGTTCGATCTTAGTTGATCCCTCGCTTGCGCAGCGGGTTACCGAAAAGACGAAATCGATAGGCGTCACGCGTGGGCGACCGGATCGCGACGCAAAAACGAAACTTGTTGTTGCCAGATCTGGAAAGAAAAAAAGTCCCTTAACGATAAGGTGTGTGTAAAGGGCACAGGTCATCAGGATTGAACGCCCATTTTCAATCTCGTTTGCCGCAAACCACTCATCAATCGTGACACCACTTTTATCAAACCCACCTACGTTTGCGAGTCCATCGGTGGTCGTTCGCGGCTTCGTTGTCGCGGGACTCACTCTGGTTCTTGCCACGGAAGCGAGTGCGTCTGCGCCGATTGATTTCAACCGAGATGTGCGTCCCGTTCTAGCTGAGAATTGCTTTGCTTGTCACGGACAGGACGGTGATAGTCGCGAAGCCGATTTGCGATTGGACCTTCGTGATTCGGCAATCGAATCTGGCGCGATCGAACCGGGCGATCCGGATGCAAGTGAGTTGGTTGCAAGAATCGTGACCGACGATGCTGACATCGTCATGCCGCCGCCGGACAGCCACAAGTCGCTGACGCCGGACGAGCGGGAGATGCTAGTTCGATGGGTCGCCGAAGGCGCTGAGTACGCGAAACATTGGGCATTCGTTCCGCCGGTCAAAAAGCAACCGCCGGCGATCAGCATCGATGATCCGTGGCAAAAGAATCCGATCGACGCATTTGTGCTGGATCGGTTGCGTGAACAAGGGCTTGCACCGGCGCCGCCGGCCGACTCGCGTTCGTTGTTTCGGCGGCTCAGTTTTGACATCACGGGGCTTCCGCCGTCGATACAAGACACGAGCGATTTTGTAGAAGACTTTGCCAAACGCGATGATGCAGCGGTATCCGACGCGATCGATCGCTTGATGCAGAAACAAGGCTGGGGTGAACATCGAGCTCGATACTGGTTGGACGCCGCTCGGTATGCCGACACTCACGGCATGCACCGTGACAACTACCGCGAAATTTGGCCGTACCGCGACTGGGTCATCCGTTCGTTCAACGCGAATCAGCCTTTCGACCAATTCACGATCGAGCAACTCGCCGGTGATCTACTGCTTTCGCCAACGATCGATCAATTGACGGCGACGGGATTCCAACGCTGCTCGATGACGACCAACGAAGGTGGAACGATTGCGGACGAGAACATGGCTGCGTACGCGTCCGATCGCGTTCAAACTTTCGGGTGGGTGTACTTGGGTTTGACGACGAATTGTGCCCAGTGCCACGATCACAAGTTCGATCCGATTAGCGCGAAGGACTACTACGCATTGGCGGCCTACTTCCGCAACACGACCCAACCCGCAATGGATACGGATCAAAAAGACGGCGGTGGCCCATTCGTTGCCATCCCGTCCGCCGAGGACATCCCAAGATGGGAAGTGATCGACGCGGAGCTGGAAACGGCGAGCGAACAGCGACAAACCCGTCAGAGTGCTAGCACCGACGAGTTTGTCAAATGGGAGTCCACTTTGACGCCCCAGTCCTTCCGAGACAACGTTGCGGCGGATCCGATCGTTCAATTGCCGCTTCACGACGAAGCCGAAGAAAACCAGCGCGAATCATTTGCGAAGCTTAAGTGGACGGCCGATGACCGCTTTGGTACCGCGGCCCAGTTCAAAGCCAAGCAAAACGTTTCGTTAGGATCGCTTGGCGACTTCGCCATTGACCAACCGTTCTCGGTGGCCACGTGGTTTCGAAGCGACAATCCCCATAGCGGCGGTGCCGGCTTGGTGGCGAAGATGGATCTGGAAAACCACTACCGCGGTTGGGACGTCTTCCTTGCCGGTGGAAAGATGGCGATGCATTTGATCGATCGTTGGCCCGATGCAGCCATCAAGGTCACGACAAAGGATCGAGTCGTCGAAAAGGATCGTTGGCATCATGTCTGTATCACCTACGACGGTTCGGCGACCGCTGCCGGCATCCAAATTTACATGGACGGTAAGAAGCAGCTCACGACGGTCGACATGGAGACGATCGCGCCGGAGGGGAAAAAGTCAGATGATAGCGATTCCGAAAAAGCAGCTGTTAATATCCAGACCGAAACGCCGCTGAGAGTCGGTCAAAGGAGCACCGGCGACGTCCACAACGGATCGATCCGCGACGTCTACCTTTTCGATCGCGAACTTTCGTCCGAGCAGGCCGAGGATCTTGGAATCAGCGATCAATTGGCGACCATCATTTCCATTGCCAAAGGGGATCGATCGGAAAAACAGCAAGCGATGCTTCAGGAACATTTCCTCAATCGACACGACGCCGAATTCAATCGCTTGTCCGCGTTGATCGCCGACCTCGAGGCCGAGCGACAATCGATTCGGGACCGCAGCCCGATTTCGCTGGTCCAGGCCGAACGAAGCGGCCAGCCCGCGATGGCGAATATCTTGATGCGCGGCGATTACACGATGATCGGTGACCAGGTCGCTGCCGCGCCGCCGGAATCGTTGCATCCGATCGCGGACGACGCGCCGCAAAACCGCCTGGGCTTGGCGATGTGGACGGTCGATCCGACGAACCCGTTGACCCCGCGAGTGACAGTGAATCGGTTCTGGCAAGAAATTTTTGGTTCGGGCATTGTCACGACGACCGAAGACTTCGGCGTCATGGGATCTCCGCCTTCGCATCCCGAGTTACTGGATTGGTTGGCGATCGATTTTGTCGAAAACGGCTGGGATGTGAAACGATTCTTTAAGCAAATCTTGATGTCGGCGACGTATCGCCAAGCCGCCGTCACGACGGATGAAAAACGAGAGAAAGACCGCGACAATTTTTTACTTTCTCGCGGCCCGCGTTTTCGAATGGACGCCGAAGTGATTCGTGACTCGGCGTTGGCCGCCAGCGGGTTGCTGTCTCGCAAGATGTTTGGCCCGGGAACACGCCCCTATCAACCGGACAATTTGTGGAACATGGTCGGTCTAGGAGGCAGCAACACGCGTGACTATCAAGTCGACGAGGGCGCGGAACTTTATCGGCGATCAATCTATACGTTTTGGAAGCGAATGTCGCCGCCGCCGGGGTTGGAGGCATTCAATGCGCCCAACCGCGAAGTCTGCACGGTCCGGCGGGAACGGACGAATACTCCGCTGCAAGCTTTGGTGACGCTCAATGCGCCCGAGTACATCGAAGCGGCTCGCAACTTGGCACAGAATTCATTGAGTCAAACGGTGGATTCGAATGAAACGATCGAGCGAATCGCGTTAACGGTGCTTAGTCGAGCACTTCGACCGGACGAGACGCTCGTCGTGATGGCGAATCATGCCGCCTACGTCGAACATTTTTCGGCAAACCCCAATGATGCCAAGCGACTGATTGCCGTTGGTGATTCGGTAGCGGACGCTTCGATCTCGTCGACAACGCTTGCCGCCTGGACGATGACGTGCAACGAGATCCTGAACTTAGACGAAACGCTCAACAAGTGATTGCAGGAAATTTCATGACCCCATCCCAGATTGCCATCTCAAAACAGGCTGATCTGCTTCGGACGCGTCGCCAGTTTTTGGCCGGCGGAAAGCACCTGCTTGGGACCGCCGCGCTGGCGTCGCTGATGGGTGGCCCACGTGCGTTTGCCGACAGCCAGCCCACGGTTTCACCTGCGATGGGTGCCGTGCCGACTCATTTTGCGCCGAAGGCGAAGCGGGTCATCTATTTGCACATGGTCGGTGGTCCGTCGCAAATGGACTTGTTCGATTACAAGCCGGGGATGAAGGACTACTTCGACAAAGACTTGCCCGAGTCGATCCGCCAAGGGCAACGATTGACGACCATGACCAGTGGTCAATCGCGGTTTCCAATCGCGCCGTCAAAGTACTCGTTCAAGCAGTACGGCAGCAACGGCATGTGGATGAACTCGGAACTGTTGCCGTGGTTGTCGAAAAAGTCGGACGAAATTTGTTGGATGCGCAGTTTGCATACCGAAGCGATCAACCACGAGCCGGCCATCACGGCGATGCAGACGGGCAACCAGGTGACCGGTCGTCCGTGTCTCGGATCGTGGGCGTCCTATGGATTGGGTTCGATCAACGCAAATTTGCCGTCGTTTGTCGTTCTGGTGGCGATCCCCAGCAATCGGGAACAGGAGCAATCGATTTCGGCTCGGCTTTGGAACGCAGGCTATTTGCCGGGCGAGCATTCGGGTGTTTCTTTCCGCAGCAGCGGCGACCCGATTCTTTACATCAATAATCCGCCCGGCGTTCCCGATGGGCTGCGTCGGCGGTCGATTGAAGGCATCAACGCTTTGAATCGAATGAATTTAGAGGCGGTCGGCGACAGCGAAACTCATACGCGGATCCAACAATACGAAATGGCGTTTCGTATGCAGGCTAGTGTGCCGGAATTGACGGATATCGAATCAGAATCGCAAGCAACGTTCGACTTGTACGGTGAAGAAGCGAAGAAACCGGGCTCGTTCGCCAACGCTGCATTGATGGCGCGTCGCTTGTCAGAGCGGGGTGTGCGGTTTGTCCAGATCTATCACAACAACTGGGACCACCACGCCAATGTTGGTGGACGAATGCCAAGCCAGTGCAAGGATGTTGACCAACCGTGTTATGCCTTGCTGGAAGACCTGAGGCAACGCGGTATGTTGGACGACACGTTGGTGATTTGGGGTGGAGAATTTGGTCGAACCATCTACACGCAAGGAAAATTGACGACCGAAAATTACGGCCGCGATCACCACCCACGCTGCTTCACGATGTGGATGGCGGGCGGCGGAACGAACGCGGGCCAGATTTACGGCGAGACGGATGAGTTCTCGTACAACATCGTCCGCGACCCGCTGCACATTCGCGATTTTCATGCCACCGTCTTGAACCTGTTGGGCTATGACCACGAACGATTGACGTACCGTTTTCAGGGACTCGATCAGCGGTTGACGGGCGTCGAAGAAGCACGCGTGGTCCGCGAGTTGATCGGCTAGCGTGCCGACGTGTTGAAAAAGGGGGCTGACCTTCTCCGACGTTTCGAATTCACAATGTTGCAGCAACGTCTCCAAAGGGTCAGGCCCATTTTTCAGCAGGCTGCTAGAGTGCGTGGACGGAATTCGTTATGACTGCAACCCGAGATATCGGATGCGGTTTCGTAGGGTCGGGCGGCTGATGCCTAAGCGGGCAGCGGCTTCGCTGATGTTGTTTCCCGTCGCTTTGAGCACGCCTTGCAGCAGGACTCGGTCGACCTGATTGTGCATTTCGTCGCTAATGCAATGGGATCCGCTTTCGAGTAGACGGGCCAGTTCAAGAGATAGGTCATCGGTCCAGCTTTGTCGGCCCTGTCCATCGAGATCAACGCCGGACTTGGATTCGCCCAAGCCGATCGGCAAGAATGCGGGGACGATCAAGGGACCGCTGGCTTTGAGCAGCGTCTGCTTGACGACGCCTTGCAGTTCACGCACGTTGCCGGGCCACGTGTGCGACGTCAGACGCCGCATCGTTTCGGGGGCGATCGAACGGAAGTCTTTACCGAGTTGGTTTGCGAAGGTGCGAAAGAAGTAATCCGTCATCATCGGAACGTCATCGCCGCGATCGCGCAGCGCAGGCAATCGGATCGTGTACTCGTTGAGTCTATAAAACAAGTCGCTGCGGAAACTGCCATCGGCCATCGCCGCATCAAGGTCGCGGTTCGTGGCGGCGATGATTCTCACATCCGTCTTGATCGATCTGCTGCTGCCGACTCGCTCAAATTCTTTTTCCTGTAGGACTCGCAGCATCTTGGATTGCATCAGCGGCGTCATGTCGCCAATCTCGTCCAAGAATAACGTGCCGCCATTGCAGGTTTCAAACTTGCCGATCCGCCGCTGGTCCGCGCCCGTGAAAGACCCTTTCTCGTGGCCAAACAGTTCGCTTTCGAGTAGGTTTTCGGGGATCGCGGCGCAGTTGATTGCGTGAAAGACTTGGTCGTGCCTCTTGCTGTGTTGATAGATCGCGCGGGCGACAACCTCTTTGCCGGTTCCGGTTTCGCCAAGCACCAGTACGGCGACGTCTTGCGAGGCAACCCGGCCGATCGAACGAAACACTTCAACCACGGCCGGGCATTGGCCCAGAACTCGATCGCCGGCGGCATCGGTGTTGTTGGTGACGCGGTTATCGCTTAGCAGCACGGCAGGCAGTCGGGCCATGCGACTGGTTTCGATGGCCGAGTCGATCAGGGGCAGGATGTCATCGGGCTCGAAGGGTTTAGTAATGTACTCGAATGCACCGCCACTCATCGCACTGATTGCGATCTCGGCAGTGCCGTGTCCGGTCATCAGAATTACGGGAACTCGTGGGTCGAGTTCGCGAAATTCTTGCAGCGCGGCGAGCCCCGATTGCCTAGCCATTTGGATGTCCAACAAAACAGCGTCGGGTGCATGCTTGGCGAACAGCGATTGTCCATCGGCCGCGTTTTCGGCCGTGTAAACGCGGTAGTCGGGTTCGGGAAGGCAGAGCTTCATCACTTGCAAGATCAGCGGATCATCATCGACGACAAGAAGCGATGGAGCGGGAGCGTTGAGTTGCATGATGGTTGGGTAGCGGAAGTCGCGTCGATCTTCGACGTGATGGATGTTGTTGCCAACTCGATGTGTCAGCCGGGCGAGACTACTGGGCGCTTCACAAAAGTTTACGTTTAGTGCGTCATCAGTCGAAAGTCGTGGCCGCTTCCGTTACGGTTGCGCTGGTGCCTGGGCGACGGGAAAGATGACTGTGATCGTTGTTCCTTGTCTGGGTTCGGATTGCACATCGACGGCGCCGCCGTGTGAGCGGACGATGCCCAGGCTAGTGCTCAGTCCGAGTCCGGTGCCTTGACCGCGCGGTTTGGTGGTGAAGAAAGGGTCGAACATTCGCTCGCGAACTTCCGGCCCGATGCCACCGCCGGTGTCCGAAACGGCGATCGACAGGTACCGTCCCGCCGATAGAGTGACATACGTAAACGATCGGGCCGTTTCCAAGACCATCGACCGGCAGGCGATGCCAAGTATTCCGTTCGTTGGTTGTGGGGCGCCGCTGACTTCATTGTCGCTCATCGCGTCGCGAGCGTTAATGGCCAGGTTCATCACGACTTGGCTGATCTCTGTTGCGTCACCCATGATCGCGGGCAAATCGGCTTCGACGTCGGTTTCTAGTTCGACAAATTCGGGAAGAGTGTGTCGCAGAATAGCGACCACATCGGGAATGATCTGATCAACCTGCAATGGCACATGCTGACCTTCGCCGCCGCGAGCGAAGGTCAACAATTGCGAGATCAGGTCGGCTCCACGTGAAGCACTGGTGGTGATGGTTGCCAGCAACGCGTCGCGATCAATGTTAGTGTCTTTGCGTTGCAGCATCCGGCTGCTCATCAATATAGGGGTCAGCAGGTTGTTCAGGTCGTGAACGATACCGCTGGCGAGCGTCCCGAGCGATTCAAGCCGCTGGCGCCGCCGCTCGATTCGTTGCTGGTCGTTCTTATCTTCGACGATGCTGGTCAATGGGGTTCCTGGCGGTGGCGGAAGTCGTCCCGAATTTTGGCTCGATGGCAATGGTGGTGGCCGACGGTCTTGACGATTTCCGTCGCATGTGAGTATTGATGGCACGCGGATTGCGATGCTCGGTTTGTTTTACATTCTAGTGCCGCCGGGCGTTTGGCATCAGGCGGGCGGTTGCCTTCGGGTGGGGTTCTATGGTCGAAAGCAGTGGATTTGATTTCGAAGCGATGAAGCATCTGGTTCAGTCGGCCCAACGCCACTGGCGGGGATGTGAATGGATGACCTGTTTTGGACCAAGAAAACTGAATCTGGAGGGCATTCGTAGTGGCCAAGCCAGGCTGGCGGCCAACGCGACCCGCGGCGATGAAGCGACGTGCTGGGAAGCGGCGGTCACGTGGCTAAGCGAAGTCGAAAAAGATGCGGGGCAAGCTGCCGAACTTGCTGACAGGGCTTTTGCAGCCGCGGAACAGAGCCGATGGGTGGTCACGAGCGCCTTGCTGCGACAGGCCGAGTCATTGGAAGCGAAATATCATCAGCTCGATGGATACCAGCAGGTCCGCGAAGCATTCGAATGTTGGTTTGCTTCGCTCTCGCAGCCTGCGTGAACGTTGCCAAATGGGAGTCGCTAAGACTTTCAGCGGCAAACAACTTACCGGGACTGGAAAAAGTCTTTCCAATCCGATGTGGCGACGGGTGCCAGCCGAAAGAGATTCCTTTGCAAGAGAGGAACGCTCGTCGTGTTCCGTCGCTATGTTACGCGGCGTGCGTTTTGATTGTTGACGGAGGTCGCCAATCTTTTCGGTTCAAAAAATGGCGGCCGATAGTCTTGTCGACTTCCGCTACGCTTACGAACGCATCTTCTATTCACCCATGCGAAGTGACCAATGAAGTTCAAAGACTACCAGACCGACGGATTCTACGATGAACTGTTCGAGAAGGCCGGCGTTCCGCACGAAGCGGCCAAACCATTGGTCGCCAAGATTGAATCGCTTCCCAAGGGAGATTTGCACAGGCGACAACAAGCTGCCGAGGCGGCTTTCTTGCAGATGGGCGTCACGTTCACTGTATATGGTAGCGACGAAGGTACCGAAAAGATTTTTCCTTTCGACATTGTCCCCCGAGTCATTCAGCCCGCTGATTGGACACAGATTGAACGCGGGCTGAAACAGCGCATCGAAGCGCTGAACTTGTTCATCAACGATGTCTATCACGATCAAAACATCGTCAAGGACGGCATCGTACCGGGCGAGCTTCTGAATTCCGCCGATTCGTTCAGGCCGCAGTGCGTGGGGCTAACGCCGCAGCGTGACATTTGGATTCACGTCACGGGAACCGATCTGGTTCGTGATGACGCGGGAAAACTCTTTGTTTTAGAAGACAATCTGCGTTGCCCATCGGGTGTGTCGTATGTGCTGCAGAACCGCGAAGTGCTCAAGCGGACGTTCCCGAATGTGTTTGAATCGATGAACGTCCAACCGGTTTACGACTATCCCAACCGCTTGCTGGCGGCACTGCAGCATTTGGCGCCGGTGGGAGTAGCCGAGCCGACCGTCGTTGTGTTGACGCCCGGCATGTACAACTCGGCGTACTTCGAGCACGCCTACCTGGCCCAACAAATGGGTGTCGAACTGGTCGAGGGCAGCGATCTTGTTGTCCAAGATAACTTTGTGATGATGCGGACCACTCAAGGATTTCAAAGAGTGGACGTGATCTATCGCCGGATCGACGACGACTTCATTGACCCGAAAGTCTTTCGCAAGGATTCCTGTTTGGGCGTGCCGGGACTGATGGACGTGTACCGGCGCGGCCACGTCGCGCTGGCTAACGCTCCGGGCACGGGGATCGCGGATGACAAAGCGGTTTACGCCTACGTTCCGCAGATCATCAAGTACTACTTGAAACAGGATATGATCTTGCCCAATGTTGAGACGTTCCTTTGTGGTGAGCCCAAACAACTGAAGTACGTGCTGGCAAATTTGGACAAGCTGGTCGTCAAAGCGGTCAATCTTTCTGGCGGTTACGGAATGCTGATCGGGCCACACTCGACCAAGAAAGAACAAAAGGATTTTGCGGCCCAGATCCTTGCGAGTCCTCGCAACTTTATCGCTCAGCCAACCTTGAGCCTGTCGCGAGCGCCAACGATCGTTGACGACGACTTTGAAGGACGGCATGTCGATTTGCGTCCCTACATTCTTTACGGTGAAGACATCTTCGTCATGCCGGGTGGGCTGACCCGGGTCGCGCTTCGGAAAGGATCGCTTGTCGTCAACTCTTCACAAGGCGGCGGCAGCAAAGATACCTGGGTGGTCACGTCCAAAGAGGCTGGCTCGAGCCAAACGCAACCAACCAACTCGCAAACGCAAACCCAGGATGTAACCGATGCTTAGTCGAACCGCAGACGCCATCTATTGGTTGGCCCGCTACGTCGAGCGCGCCGAGAACGTCGCTCGATTCGTTGACGTGAATTTCACACTAGCGTTGGACTTGCCCAATGAGTCGGCGGCCCAATGGAAGCCGATGGTGCTAACCACTGGTGACGAAAGTGAGTTCACGGATCGCTACGAAGATTTCAGCGAGCAAAACGTCGTTCGATTTCTGACCTTTGATCGAGAGAACCCAAATTCGATCCTTTCATGCTTGTGGCAGGCTCGTGAGAACGCGAGGACGGTGCGAGACACGATCTCTTCCGAGCTTTGGGAGCAGGTCAATCACTTTTACCTGTTGGTCAAGAATGCGTCCAAGCGAGACGTGATTGATTCGTCGCACGAGTTTTTTGCCGCGATCAAACAGGCCAGCCACTTGTGTACGGGCATCGCCGATTCAACGATGTCGCACGGAGAAGCGTTTCAGTTCGCTCGGCTGGGCCGAACCCTTGAACGTGCCGATAAAACAGCACGAATCCTAGACGTCAAGTACTTCATGTTGTTGCCGACGTCGGATCACGTTGGGTCGCCCTATGACGCGTTGCTTTGGTCGGCGCTGTTGAAATCCGCCAGTGCGTTTGAGATGTATCGCAAACGTTTCCGCGCGATTCATCCGGATCGTGTGGTGGAATTCTTGATGCTTGACCCGCACTTTTCTCGTTCCATGCGTTTCAGCGTCAAGGGTGCCGAGCGTTCGCTGCGTTTGATTACTGGCGGCGACGAATCAGGGTATGCCAACCCGGTCGAACGAAAGTTGGGACAATTACGATCGGAACTCGATTACGCGGATGTCGACGAAATCCTTAAGGGCGGACTGCACGAGTACCTCGACGGTTTCCAAGGCAAGCTGAACGAGGTGGGTGGTGCCGTGTATGAAAGTTTTTTCGCGTTGAAGCCAGTGAAAGCGTAGCATAACAGCCTGTTGAAAAAGGGGGCTGACCCTTTGGAGACGTTGCTGAAACATTGTGAATTCGAAACGTCGGAGAGGGTCAGACCCCTTTTTCAACAGGCTCGGCCAACCCTATTTGACCTCCGCTTGCCAAATTGCTTGGCAGGTTCCGCTGCGACTCATCCCCCGAGCGATCTTGTGATCTTTCAAATCCACCATCGAATCACGTACCGCTACACGCGGCCGGTGATCGTGGAGCCGCTGACAATTCGCTTGCGACCTCGTAGCGATGGGGCCCAGCGGTTGTTGGATTATCGCTGTACGCTTTCGCCAATCCCTTTGCATTTGTGCGAGGTCGTGGACGTGTTTGGCAATGCGGCGATGCAAGTCTCGTTTAACGGCGTGCACTTGGAAGTTTGCGTTGATATCGATGCTCGTGTGGAAACGCTGCGGACGCACCCGTTCGACTACCTGTCACTTGACGAACGGGCCACGAATCTGCCCGCGGTTTATGACAGGGAAGTCGACAAAGCTCTAGCGGCTTACCTTCACCGCGCCGGATCCGATCCCGCGATCGACCAGTGGGCTGCTTCACTATCCAACTCGCTGGGCAATCAAACGCAGTCGTTCCTGTTGCAGGCCACCGAGAAGATTGCTCGCGAATTTGATTCATCAAATCGCTACGGGGGTCCGCCGCTTTCACCTGCCGAGACCTTTGCGTCGAAGCGTGGTGCATGTCGTGACTTGGCGGTGCTATTCATGGACATGTGTCGGTCGCAAGGAATTGCATCGCGGTTCGTTAGCGGCTACGTCCACGAGCCTGGTCGCATTGGAACTTCGGAATTGCATGCGTGGGCCGAGGTCTATTTGCCGGGGGGTGGTTGGCGCGGCTACGATCCAAGCCGGGGAATCGCAGTGTCCGACCAGCACATTCCAGTCGCCAGCGGACCCGAACCACCGTGGGCGGCCGCTACAGAAGGTTGTTACATCGGTGCCGCGTCCGAATCGACCATTGAATACGAAGTGAAAGTTGAATCGGTCGTCACATAGACTCTCGGCATTTCGTTAGTTGTACTCGCCGAAAGTTTTGGCGACGTCCGCTGTGTTTGGACTTCGTTGGGATAGCTAAATTCGTAGCGATCGGCATGAGATTCGCATTCGTTGGTGACTGGTTTGCCGACCTTGGTGAACCACCTTTGACCGGTCGGCCTTCTGACGGGTTCTTTTGGCATGCTTCCATGCAACCTCCCAACGACGTTTCGCAATCCTCTTCAGCCAAGAAAGAACGTAATCCATCCTCTCAGACGCCAGAAAGTTCCGAGCGCGCGCCCTGGGAGACTGCACTGATCCAAGAAATTCAGCAACTGTTGAACGACGACTCGGAAATCATCTTGGATGAGATCCATGAACGCGTGGATCGAGTGCTGTTCGATCACGTATTGACCGAGTGCGGAGGCAACATCAGCGAAGCAAGTAAGCGGCTTGGAATCAGCCGTCCAACGCTTCGGAATCGGGTCCGTCAGCTGGGTTGAAATTACTAGCGGAGTGACACGGACTGGAAAAAATATTTCCGCATCCTTGGACGGTCGGATAATTTTTTGGCAGGCTGATACGAGTATTCCGCCAAAATATTCCCAGTGTTTTGCTTGGTATGAAAAATGCGTTTCACTGCATTCCAAGGTTGAGTGCATCCGCATTCACGCGATTCAACCCCAAGAGAACCATGACCGCTCCAAAAGAATCGCTCGAATCCGACCGGACCACCCACTCGGATATTCCCACTCATGTGGTCGGCGTGGGCGCGTCGGCGGGTGGTTTGGAAGCGATCGAACGGTTGTTCCGAAATCTTACTTGGGATACCGGAATGGCCTTCGTCATCGTTCAGCACTTGTCCCCCGACTTCAAGAGTCTGATGGACGAGCTGTTAGCACGGTGGACCGACATGCCCATTCATCGCGTCGACGAGGGCATGCAGGTTCAGGCGAACCATATCTATTTGATCCCTCCGAAGATGGAAATCACCATCGATGGCGACCAGCTGCACCTGGTCTGCAAAAACCCCAGTGATGGACTGTCGCTGCCGATCGACATTTTTTTCCATTCTTTAGCAAGGAGCTGGCAAGCCCAGAGCGTCGCGGTCGTTTTGTCAGGCACCGGCAGCGACGGTTCTCGCGGAATTCGCAGCGTCCACGAAGCGGGCGGACTCGTGATTTCGCAGAGTGTTGAAACGTCGAAGTTCGATGGCATGCCCCGCAGCGCCGAGAACACGGGCGTCGTCGATATGGTGCTCGGGCCCGAAGGCATCGCCGAAACCCTGATTCGATACTCCGGCTTCCCCACCGCCGACAAAACCCAGTTGATCGATAAGCCGATTGTCGTTGACGAGGACTCGATGAATCGGCTGCTGCGATTGTTGCGAGACGAATGTGGAATCGACTTTGCTTTCTACAAATCCGCCACCGTGATGCGACGAATCGAACGACGCGTGCTGCTGAGCCAATCCGTCGACTTCGATGACTATGTGGAACTGCTAGACGACGATCGCGATGAACTCAACTCGCTCTACAAAGATCTGTTGATTGGTGTTACCCAGTTCTTTCGCGATCCGGCCGCCTACGATCGTTTGCAATTGGAAGTGCTGCCCGACCTGCTGAAAGACCTTGAACCGGGTTGCCAGTTTCGAGCCTGGGTGGCCGGTTGCGCGACAGGGGAAGAAGCGTACTCGCTGGCGATCTTGGTTTACGAGTTGCTCGAAGAGCTGAACCTGCAATTGGACGTCAAAATTTTTGCCACTGACGTCCACAAAGCTTCGCTCGACATTGCCAGTGCAGGAATCTACATCGAAAACAACTTGTCCGAGATGACTCTGGAACGCCGTCGCCGCTTCTTTACGCGGACTGCCCACGGGTACCAGTTGTCGCCTGAAATTCGGCAGATGATCGTCTTTGCACCGCACAACGTGATCGTCGACGCACCGTTTACGAAACTGGACTTTGTGTCGTGTCGCAACATGCTGATTTACTTTCAAAACGAAGTGCAAGCTCGCGTAATCACGCTGTTCCACTTTGCATTGAAGAAGAATGGGGTGTTGTGGCTCGGACCCAGTGAAACTTTGGGAGAAATTGCTGCCGAGTTCGCAACCGTAGACCGGCACTGGAAGATCTATCGCAAGCGACGCGACGTTCGATTGACTCGCGAATTAAGTCTCGCGATTCCGAATGATCGTGGGCTCAGCCTCAGCAGCAGTCGTCAGGTCGCGGCAAACCAAACGGCGTCGTCGATGGTGGATAGGTCGCTGGCAAACGCGTACGACCAACTGCTCGAAACTCACATGCCCGCCGGTGTGTTGTTGGATGATCAGCGCCGTTTGGTCCACTTGTTTGGGAATGCGATGACCTACGTGCAACTCAAGCCCGGGCGACCGACCGCCGACGCACTCGAGTGGTTCCCGCCGCGTCTGCGTGCCGCCGCGTCGGGTGGGTTGCATCGCGCCGCGCGCGAACTCGAAACGGTTCACTTCAACGGACTGAAGATGGATGAGGACGAAAACTCGCCGATTCTGCGGATGGGGATCCAGCCCATTGTTTCCAAAGAAAATGACGCGACATATTTCATGATCACATTTACACCGATGGATCCGATCATCAGCGATGGTAGCACGGAATTGCAGGTCGGCGACGTTTCAAGCGATCGGCTGACAACGTTGGAGTCGGAGCTGACGCTGATGCGAGAGAACTTGCAGTCAGCGATCGAGGAACTTGAGACCAGCAACGAGGAATTGCAGGCAACGAACGAAGAGATGGTTGCATCCAATGAAGAGTTGCAATCGACCAACGAGGAACTGCACAGCGTCAACGAAGAGCTGTACACGGTCAACGGCGAATACCAAAAGAAGATTGGCGAGTTGACGGAACTGACCGATGACATGAACCACTTGTTCGAGCACATGGACGCCGGGTTGCTGTTCCTGGATTCCGATATGAACGTACGTAAGTTCACACCCTCGATCGCGAGCGTGTTCAGCTTGCTGCCGCAAGACCTTGGTCGTTCCTTCGGCTCGTTCACGCACCGGTTGAATCGCCCCCAACTTGCCGACGATATTTCGTCGGTCTTGAAGACGCAGAAACCGTTCGAGAAGGAGATCAAGACTGACAATGGCGAGTGGTATCAGATGCAGATCCAGCCCTATCGGTCGCGCGGTCGGATCGACGGCGTGGTGTTGGAGCTATTCGAGATCACGAACATCAAAAAGAACCGACGTCAGCTCAATCGCAGTGTGGAGCAATTTCGGGCGGCGATCGAACCTTTGCACATTGGAATCGCGATCCGCAAAACGGAGGGGGCCTACACCTTTGCCAATCAAGCTTTCGCAGATGTTTTCGCGACGACCTGTGAAAAAATAGTGGGAAAGACCGATGCAGACTTGTTCAGCGAGCCGCTTGCCAAATTGCTTCAAAAGGCGAGTGCCGTAGCGATTGCCCAACGCAAGTCCGTGACATCCAAGGCGTTCGCGCCCGAAGGCGACGACGAAAAGATCACGGTTACGTTCACGCCGATCTGTGACGACGCCAACGCCATCGACGCACTCGGTGTCCGGATCACACCTGTGAAGCCCGTGTAGTTTTCTTACCATCCCAAATTTCGCTAACACCCTGCGCGACATCCGTAACTCGAAAACGATTTCATGGACGACCTGACCAACCAACTTGAATCTGCGGCTCGCCAACAGCCCGCGGGTGCGGACGACAAAAGCCCCACTTACGTCGTTGGCATCGGCGCATCCGCGGGTGGTCTGGAGGCACTCGAACAATTGTTTGATCGACTGCCCGGCGATACTGGTATGGCGTTTGTTGTGGTCCAGCACTTGTCACCGGACCACAAAAGCTTGATGGATGAAATCATTCGTCGGCATACCGAGATGGCCGTGTTCCGCGTCACCAATGGCATGGAAGTCCGACGCAACGCGGTCTATTTGATCCCGGCCGGCAAAGAGATGATTATTTCGGAAGGGTGCCTGCTGATCACGGACAAAGATCGGGGTGAAATGCTGACGTTACCGATCGATCACTTCTTTCGATCGTTGGCGCACGATTGCGAATCCAACGCGATCGCGATCGTTTTGTCCGGAAGCGGAAGCGACGGTTCACGCGGTGTTCGCGACGTCCACAATGCCGGCGGGCTGGTCATCACTCAAGACGTTGTTTCGTCGGCTTTCGATAGTATGCCAATCAATTCGCAAGATACCGGCGTCGTCGATATCATCGGCAACCCCATCGAAATCGCCGATTCGTTGCTGCGGCTGGTCAAGCATCCGTTGCAACACGGTGGGGCCAAAGTCATCGTTCCCGAGGTTCCCGAAGACGGGATCAAGCGAGTCTTGCGAGAGATTCGTGACCATTACGGCATCGACTTTACGTACTACAAACCGACGACGGTCGTTCGCCGAATCGAACGGCGATTGCTACTCAACCATGCCAATAGTCTGGACGATTACGTCGCCAATGTGCTCGAAGACTCCGAAGAGCTAAACCTGTTGTACAAGGATCTGTTGATCGGCGTGACACAGTTCTTTCGCGACATCGAAGCATTTAAAGTCATTGAAGAGAAGGTGATTCCGGAGATCATCCTGAAAATCCCTGAGCAGCAAGAGATCCGCGTTTGGTCGGCGGCTTGCGCGACCGGCGAAGAAGCGTATTCTCTGGCGATCATCATTCACGAGCGATTGACGGCGATGAATCGGCCGATCAACGTTCGCGTCTTCGCCACCGATGTTCATAAAACGTCGCTCGATTTCGCCAGCGCCGGTGTCTATCCCGACGCTGCGTTCATCGATGTTTCGTTGGAGCGAAAGAATCGGTACTTTTCAAGGACCAACGACGGTTGGCGAATCGTGCCCGAGATTCGCAACATGGTCGTCTTTGCGCCACACAATTTAATCAAAGACGCTCCGTTTACGCGATTGGATCTGATCACGTGTCGCAACATGCTGATCTATCTGCAGCCCCTGGCCCAGAAGAAAGTGCTTTCACTGTTTCACTTTGCTCTGAAAACCGGTGGAACGCTGTTTCTGGGTCCCAGTGAAACGACCGGAGATTTGATCGAAGAGTTCGATGTTGTCGACAAAGCATGGCGGGTTAGTCGCAAACGACGTGACATCCGACTGACTGCGGACCTGCGTCTTCCCGCTGGTCGCGGGCCGATGCAGAACCGTGCCCAGATCGACGCGTCGGCGAATCAGTTTTCAATCCGAACGCATTCCACGCCGGTCGCAGTCAGCGATCGTGAACTGATGAACGCGTATGACGTGATGCTAAACGATTTCGTGCCGACCGCGTTTCTGATGAATGATCGCAACGAACTGGTGCACTCGTTCGGTGATCTGAACCAGATCGTCAAGTTGCCGACGGGACGGGCCACCAACAACGTGCTGGATATGTTGCCGACGGATTTGCGAACGATGATCATCGGCGCGATTCACCAGGCTTCTAGGACAGGTGAGAAGGTCACATTCGACCGCGTTTTTGTGAAAATTCCCGGCACAGGCGAAGCCACCAAGCCCGCAGCCGCAGACTCTCTTTTTCGGGTTACGGTCCGGCGAATTCTGCATCGCACTGGCGGTGGATACTATTCCTTTGTTGCACGGCAACCGATCAACGACTCGGTGCAACCAACGACGCAGGACCCGACGGAAGTCGCGGTCGCCGCCGGCGCGATGATCGTCGACGATTTGTCTCGCAATCGAATTCGTTTGCTGGAAACCGAACTTCGCCACAGTGGCGAGAATCTGCAAGCGACGATTGAAGAGCTAGAGTCCAGCAACGAGGAACTGCAAGCGACCAACGAAGAAATGGTGGCGTCCAACGAAGAGTTGCAATCGACCAATGAAGAGCTGCACAGCGTCAACGAAGAACTGTACACGGTCAACGCGGAGTACCAAAACAAGATCGTGGAGCTGACGGAGTTGACCCAGGACATGGACAACCTGCTTAACAGCACCGATGTTCACACGCTGTTCTTAGATGAAGAACTATGCATTCGAAAATTCACTTCTCGGATGGGCAAGGCGTTCAACCTGATCACTTCCGATGTCGGACGTAGCATTACGGGATTTTCGCACAACATCCCGTCCGACGACCTAATGGACAAACTGACGGACGTTTTGCAGAACGACAAGCGTTACGAGGAAGAAATTCGAATGCCCGATGGAGGCCACTTCCTGATGCGAGTGCTGCCTTATCGTGGGGAATCCATTCGCATGGGCGTCGTTTTGACTCTGCTGGACATCACCCAGTCGAAGCATGCAGAAGCTCGTTTTCGGGCAACGTTTGACAACGCCGCCGTCGGGATTGCGCACGTCGCGGCGGACGGCCAGTGGCTGCGCGTCAACGACCGACTCTGCGCGATCCTGGGTTACGACCGGGAAGAATTGCTCACGAAGACATTCACGGACGTTACCTATGCAGACGACTTGGAACTGGACGAACAAAAGTATGACGCTTTGAATTCAGGGAAGATCGACCGCTACTCACTTGAAAAGCGATACGTGCGAAAGGACGGCGATCTGGTATGGATTTCCTTGACCGTGTCGTTGCAGCGAGACCCCACGGGGGAACCTCAGTTCGCAATCGCAGTGGTGCAAGATATTTCTAAGCGAAAGGTTTTCGAGCAGGGTTTGACCGAAGCCGTGGAACAACGTGACCGGTTTCTGGCAACGTTGTCTCACGAGTTGCGAAATCCGTTGGCTGCGGTTCGTCATGCGACCAAATTGGTTCATCACCCCGACGCGTCCATCGAACAACGCGAACAGGCGATGAAGACGATCGACCGCCAAACTGAGCAGATGACGTGTTTGTTGGAAGACTTGCTTGACGTTTCACGCGTGACCCAAGGCAAGGTCGTTTATGAAATGAAACCGTTGGACATGCGAGACGTGTTGGCGGACGCCCGCGACGCGATGCAGTCTCGCGTTGAAGAAGCCGGTCACCGTTTGAAAGTGAAGGTTCCCAAAGTACCGGTGACGGTGATGGGAGATGAATCGCGATTGCTGCAGGTGGTTGAAAATTTGCTTGCCAATTCGTGCAAGTACACCGATGACGGTGGCGAGATTACTCTGTCGCTTCGCCGCTATAACGGCCAGTGTATTGTGAAGGTGATCGACAATGGCCGTGGGATCGAATCCGGCTTGGTCGAGAACGTATTTGATATGTTCGTCCAATCCGATAGCGAATTGGCTCGAAGCCAAGGCGGCATGGGACTGGGATTGACCGTGGTCCGATCTCTGATCGAACGTCACGAAGGCACGATCACCGCCTGCAGCCCAGGTCTGGGCCAAGGATCCACTTTCACGATTCGGTTACCGCTAACGGAAGAGGAGGTCGAGGAGCAGCAGGTTACCGAAGCCCCGCGTTTGGATCGCGTGCCCCATAGCGGTCCGATCCCAATCGTATTGATCGAAGACAACGAGGACGCTCGCGAGATGCTGCAGGATTTCTTGGAACTGGAAGGCTACCAGGTCACCGCTTGCCCGGACGGTCGTGCCGGGCTGACCGCTTTGATTCAAATCTTGCCATCGATTGCCTTGGTCGACATCGGTTTGCCAGAGTTAACCGGTTACGAAGTCGCCCAGCAATTCCGCGCCGCGTGCCCCGACGCCGACGTGTACCTGATCGCCCTGAGCGGTTATGGCCAAACCGGGGACATGATCAAAGCCGAAGAAGCCGGCTTCGACAGTCACATGACGAAGCCCATCGATCCGGACGAGCTAGTCAAACGGCTAGCCGACCTCGGCTAGCCAACTGTCGTCCGATTTCGGATTCATCATTTCACTAATGAATCCCAAGCCCGCGCAGCGATCGGACCGCCCTAGGCAGTAGTTGGATCGCGGCATCGTTTCGATCGGTCGCCAGCATTCCGTCCAAGCAATCAAGCGAAATGATGGCGTTGTTTAGCAAATTGTTCCAAGCATGCAACGTCACGGAGGACCGGATCGCTGCCGACTCAGGAAACCTTTCAATCGCTTCGCTGCGCAACTGATCTAGCAAGTCGATGTAGAAATGAATCTGTTTGACGCTCGCTTGCATCGACTCGCCCGACGAATCCGCCAGGAATGATTGCTCGAGGGTGCTTAGACTGGCAGGACACGCACCGCTATCCGTCGCTGTCATGATCGAAATCCATTTCGTTTTGAGTACGTTTCAACCATCGCCGACAAATCGAAGCGAAGTCAGGCAGTGAAGCGAAATCAGGCGCTGACGGCGACCGACTTGGCAAGATCGCTTGCGAATAAGCTGGGGTCCAGTGGTTTGCTGAACCATTGTTGAATGCCATGCTCGCCGACCGTCACGTTAACGCCATCCTGATCTTCGCCACTGACCATGTACAACTTGATCCCGTTGTAGGCCGGGTTGCTGCGAATCGCGGACACGGTGCTGGGGCCGTCCAAGCCGGGCATGTTGACGTCCAAAAGTACGATGTCGGGATGCGAATTTTCCGCCAAGTAACCCAGCGCCGCGTGGCCGTTGCCAACCGCGTCGACTTGGTAGCCGCACATTTCTAAGAAGCCCTTCATCAACTGACGCTCGTTTATGTTGTCTTCGACAACCAATGCACGGCACGGGGAATCCTTTCCAAGTTCCTTGCGAACGCCAACGGGAACAGTCGCCATCTGATCCAAATTGCTCAACGCCCCCAACGCACGCGTAAGCGTCTTTTCCGCTTTGTCCGTGTCGCCCGCATCGAGTTGTCGCTGCAGCATGTGCAGGGCAAGCTTGGCTGTATGAATTTGGTTGCGAAGTTCATGGCGCTCTTCAGGATTTTGCGAAGAGGTGTTTGTCGACGCCTGTTCCGCTTCGACGCGATCGATTTCGCCGCGAAGAATTGCGACCTCTCGGGGGGCGTCCACACCGACTTTCACGGTCTTCCCATTGACGCTAAGAATTTCAACCTTGATTCCAAGGTTGGGGAAGTGGACGCTTTGGTCGGCTTTGCGAGAAAGTACCAGCATGTTGGTTTCCTTACCGAGCCGTCCATCAAACGAACGCCTCAGTCCATTGAGGTGAATTTGCCTGCTAACTTCGCGGCACGCTGCCACGAAAGTAAACAGGGCAATTGCCCAACATCTTGTCAGGCACGCCGTGTAAGACGCACGAAAGGATCCATCCAGGCGGTTTGCCACTGAGCCGAGCAATGTATCTTGGAAAACCGATTCCACCTAGAGCAGATGGCGTCTCGGTCTGGCAAAACATTTTCCAGTTACAACGAGGTGCGTTTGAACCCGGGGACGGCAATTTCTATGAAGAAGCGTGTCTCTGCATCGCCACTGTCGGTTGTGTTTTTGGGCTTTGCACATTTCGAAAAAGTGAGTCGCCCTGACGTTCGCCATGATTCGCTTGACGTCGTCTCGGAACCTGCTTCGTTTGTTGGATAGCGATCGTGGTGGTTTGCGTATCACATCAAAAAACTCAGATTCGTTACACTTCGGACGTTCGCATGCGTGTGGCCGTACCCGCCATGGTTGGCGGGACGAGTGACCACCACTGCTAGGCGGTGGGGAGAATTCGGCCGCGAATTCAATTGATATCATCCGGCGTCCTTCATCAGCCTTCCAAAATTCATGTCTGGTTCCATCACTCGTTTCGGCGTCATCGGCACCGGACGGATCACTCGCCGTTTGGTTGCTGACTTGCAGTCGACCGAGGGCGTCGAAGTCACGGCGATCGCAAGTCGTTCGGGCGAACGAGCGCGGTGGTATGGCGATCAGTACGGTATCGGCGCGGGCGTCGAAGGTTACGCGGGATTGCTGAAGCGAGATGATGTCGACGCGGTCTACATTTCGTTGCCGCCGTCGATGCACGCCGAGTGGGCAATCGCCGCGGCGCAAGCTGGGAAGCACGTCTTGTGCGAGAAGCCGTTGACAGTCTCGGTCGCCGAGACGATCGCGGTGGATGACGCGTGTCGCGATGCCGGCGTCCGTTGGCTCGATGCGACAGGATGGTTGCACCACGATCGCACGGACGCCTTTGTGGGCTGGTTGGATGATCAACGATTCGGGAAGTTGGGTCACATCAGCGCATCGGTTTCCTTCTTTCAACCGTTCCAATCCGACGACCACCGTTTGGATGCAACTTTGGGTGGCGGATGCATCTTGGACTTGGGTTGGTACGCCGGCGGACTGGTTCGGTTTGCAACCGGCAAGTTGCCGCTTTGGGTATCGGCGGATGCCGTCATGATTGACGGGGTGTCACAGCGATTGACAGCGATAATGGGCTTCGGAGATGACGTCACCGCAACGCTTAGTTGTGGTTACGACACGGCGACTCGCAAATGGTTCGAGATCGCCGGCAGCGAATCGTCGCTGATCTGTGACGACTTCACGCGGCCTTGGCCCGATCGTCCCGCCAGATGCTGGATTCACGATGCCGCGGGAACCGTCCAATCCGAGACGTTCGAAGGTCATCAAGAACGAAACATGATCACAAAACTTGTCGGCGACAAATCACTGGCTCGTTATCAACGCCAGGCCATCGACACGCAGACGATTTTGGATTCGCTGCAACAATCAATCGATGCCGGCGGCGCGAAAGTCAGTACGCCGCGTCCTTTTTGAGCACGACGCCGACGGTTTGAATCAAGATTTTAATGTCTAGCCACAGCGACCAGCTTCGAATGTAACGGTGGTCCCATTCGACGCGCGCTTCCATCTTGTCTAGCGTCTCGGTCTCGCCGCGGCATCCGTTGACTTGTGCCAGTCCGGTGATGCCCGGTTTGACTTTGTGTCGCAGCATGTAACCGCGGATCAGGCTGCGATATTGTTCGTTGTGCGCGGCCGCATGAGGACGGGGGCCGACCAGCGACATCGTGCCTTCGAGGACATTGAACAATTGCGGCAATTCATCCAAGCTGGTTCGTCGCAGCACGCCACCGACACGCGTGATGCGGGGATCGTCCTTGGTCGCTTGTTTGACCACGGGGCCGTTGTCGCACGTTCGCATCGAACGGAATTTCCAGACCAAAATCTCTTTTCCATCCAAACCATAGCGTCGTTGGCGAAAGAAAACGGGGCCCGGTGACGTGAACTTGACTGCGAACGCGATCGCGGCCATGGGCAGCGCCGCGGTGACCAATGCGGCGGTTGCGATCGCGATATCGGCGACTCGTTTGACGACGCCATCGACGCCGAACAAAGGATTCTCAAACACGCTGACCGCGGGCAATCCGCCGACGCTGGTCCATTGCGAATGCAGCAATTCGAATACGAAGAAGTCGGGAACGATGTAAACCGATACCGTCGAATCGCTGAGTTGATCTAGCAGGTAGCGGATTCGATCCTCGGCGCGCATCGGAAGCGTGATCATGATCGTGTCGATTTCGCCACTGCGCGCTCGCGCGACCAAGTCGGACAGCGAGCCCGTCAAGGTTGCTTCGCATGGATCGTCGTCGCGAGTCTCGATGCGGTCGTCAAAGAAGCCGACCATTTGAAGGCCCAGCGACGGATCGCTTTCTATATTGCGATGCGTTTGACGCCCCAAATCATTCAGTCCGGCGATGGCAACACGACGAACGCCAACTCCGCGGCGATGCATCCCATGTTGGACGATGCGTTGACACATCCGCCCCAATCCGATCATGGCAGGGGCCATCACAATCCATGCAAAGATCACCGAACGATCGAAATGTTGGCCGCAGCGAGTCGCGAAGCCCAGTAAAGCCAACGCCATCACGGTCAGGGTCCAAGTGGCCACCAACCGAGTCATCTCGCGATCCGGCGTGCCAACATCGGAGCGGCGATGGAATCCCGTCAGTTGCGAAATCAGCAAAAATGCCACCACGGCGACCAAGCCCATCGCCATCGCAAGTTCGTCGACCGATCCGCCATCACACCACTTGACGACCGTTAGCGATGCCATGACGGCAGCCGCATCCAATGTGGGTTGAAGCACGTCCCACCAACGGCGTTGGGTGGCAATTGGCGTACGGATTTGCATTGCGAAACGTCAGCTTGGGCGATGGCGTAAGGATTCAACGCAGTCTTCGTTCAACCATGACTCATGGACGAAACGACACTGCTTCTGCCCGAACCCTAGCTTGCGTTTGCGTCAAACCAATCGAAACCCAGGTCCAGGGATGTCGCTTGGTGGGTAAGCGCTCCGCTGCTGATTCGGTCTACGCCTGTGGCGGCGATTGCAGCGATCGTGTCGATTTTGACGTTACCCGATGCTTCCAGTTCCACCGGCGACTTGGCGGCATCGCGAATCGCGACTGCCTCGGCCAACTGATCGAGCGAGAAGTTGTCCAACAGAATGATGTCTACGCCAATCGGCAGCACATCGCGAAATTGATCCAGCGAGTCGACTTCGATCTCGACGATCGATGGCGCATGCATGCGTTCGACGTGACCGCCACGCCACGCAATCGCTTTTTTGGCCGCCTCGCTGGCCAGCATTGGACCACTCGCATCACCGGCCAAGGCCAAGTGATTGTCCTTGATCAGGAACCCGTCATGCAAACCGCTGCGGTGACTGTGCCCGCCACCACAACGGACGGCATACTTTTCGATCAACCGCCATCCCGGTGTCGTCTTGCGCGTATCATACAAACGAGACTTCGTGTCCGCGATCGCTTCGACATAGCGTTTCGTCATCGTCGCAATGCCACACAGTCGTGACAGCACGTTCAAGATCGTTCGTTCGGCAGTCAGCAAATCGCGAACGTTTCCTTCAATGCTAGCGATCGTTTGAAGTGGCACCAAAGGTTGTCCGTCTTCGAGGTGCGTTTCGTAGGAGAGGTCCGCATCAAATTCGTCAACGATCCAGCCGAGCGTGGCGAGACCGGCGCAAATACCGGCTTTTCGCGGCACAATTTGGCAGCCTCCGCGACGATCGGGATCGATCAAACAAACGGTGGTCCAATCGACAGCATCGCGCAAGTCTTCGGCGATCGACAAACGCACGAGTGATCGGACATCGGATTCCATCGTTTCGTCGGGGACGACGGGTGAGTAATCTTTCATGTGAATGGTCGCTTGACGTTACGGATTCGTTAGTATGTTAAGGATCGAAGTTGGTGTCCATGAAACGGACCTGCCAACAATCGTTGGGGCACAGAGATTCAAGGAAGTATGCGAAGCATGACCGAGCAATCCGATCGCGTCGAGTCGCCGTTTGTCAAACCGCCGGTGCAAGGTTTGGTTGTGTTGTTGGTATTCGTGATGATGTTGATGCTGTGGGTCGGTTCGGTGCGAGACCCTTCTTCGACGGGCCCAGGCAGTCCGTTGACCAGACCCTTGTTGATCGATTTGAACGAAGCCGGGACGAACGAGTTGTCGTTGATTCCCGGCGTGGGGCCGGTGCTGGCACATCGCATCGTGGCGGATCGCGACCAAAATGGCAACTTCGCATCGATCGAGGATTTGGACCGAGTTCACGGTGTCGGACCCAAAACGTTGGACAGTTTGCGAT
Organism: Rubripirellula tenax; assembly: GCF_007860125.1. NCBI lineage: Bacteria > Pseudomonadati > Planctomycetota > Planctomycetia > Pirellulales > Pirellulaceae > Rubripirellula > Rubripirellula tenax. The sequence goes on along the minus strand of NZ_SJPW01000002.1, from coordinate 937,540 downwards.
CCATCTGTGTGGTGCGATCGTCGCCTCCGGACGACCGAATCGCCACGTCGGACGACTGAAGCACCGATTGACGCACCGACGGGACGTCCGATTCGGCCGGTCTTGTAAGTTTGGATCGCGCGGTAAGATGGGTTCACCACTCTGCCCCTCCCGTTCGCCGGATCGCCCGTCACGATGCCAAAAACCGAAACGAACATCGATACCGATACGGAAGCACTGCCGCCGGCCAACTTCGACTTGCACCAACCGTTCCAGCCCGGTGGCGATCAACCCAAGGCCATCGAGCAACTGACCCGCAATTTTTTGGCGGGTCGGAAAGAACAAGTTCTGTTGGGGGCGACCGGTACCGGCAAGACGTTCACGATGGCCAACGTGATCGCCAACGTCGGCCGCCCCGCGCTAGTGCTCAGCCATAACAAGACCCTGGCCGCCCAACTGTACGGTGAGTTCAAAGAGTTTTTTCCTGCCAACGCGGTTCATTATTTCGTCAGTTACTACGACTACTATCAACCCGAAGCCTACATTCCACAGCGCGACGTTTACATCGAGAAAGATTCATCGATCAATGAGGAAATCGATCGGTTGCGATTGGCCACGACCAGCTCGCTCGTATCTCGCCGCGACGTCGTGATCATTGCGTCGGTCAGCAGTATTTACGGTTTAGGTTCGCCCAAAGAATACAAGGCTCAAATCGTTTCGCTTCAACGGGGCGAGAAGACGCGCCGTGATCACCTGCTGCTGAAGTTTGTCGACATCCTTTACGACCGCAACGACATCAACTTTGAACGCGGCAAGTTTCGCGTACGCGGTGACTCGATCGAACTGTGGCCCAGCTATGAAGAGTTTGCTTACCGGATCGAAATGTGGGGCGACGAGATCGAACAGATCTCGTTGATCAAACCGGTGTCCGGCGAAACGATCAAGACGGTGGATCAGCTTTACATCTATCCGGCCCGTCACTTCGTGATGCCCGAAAACCGCATCCAAGCAGCGATTCGTGTCATCAAAGAGGAATTGGCCCAACAGTTGGAATTGTTCCAGACGCAGGGCAAGTTGCTCGAGGCGCAACGTTTGTCGGCGCGGACTCGATTTGATTTGGAAATGATGGCCGAAGTCGGACATTGTCCGGGTATCGAGAATTACAGCCGCCCGTTGTCGGGTAAGCCACCCGGTTCGTCGCCCGACACGTTGTACGACTTTTTTCCCGAAGACTTTATTACCTTCGTCGATGAATCGCACGTCACGGTGTCGCAGGTCCGTGCGATGTACGCGGGTGACCGCAGCCGAAAAGAAACGTTGGTTTCGCACGGTTTTCGATTGCCCAGCGCGATGGACAATCGGCCGCTGAAGTTTGACGAGTGGGAAGCCCGCACGGGACAGATCTGTTTCGTTAGCGCAACGCCAGCCAACTATGAATTGGAAAGAACCGGCGGCGAAGTGGTCGAGCAGATCATTCGCCCCACCGGACTTCTGGATCCGATCGTGGAAGTTGTTTCGGCGCGGGGGCAGGTCAACCACCTGCTCGACGAAATTCGCAAGCGCGCGGCCGTCGATGAACGCGTTCTGGTGACCGCCCTGACCAAACGATTGGCCGAAGACTTGGCGACGTTCTTCCAGGAACAGAACGTGCGGTGCCGTTGGCTACACAGCGAATTGGACGCGTTCGAGCGGGTCGAGTTGTTGCAGGACCTTCGCGGCGGCGCGTTCGATTGCTTGGTGGGTGTGAACTTGTTGCGAGAGGGATTGGACTTGCCGGAGGTATCGCTGGTCGCGATTTTGGATGCCGACAAAGAAGGGTTCTTGCGCAGCGAGACCAGTCTGATTCAAACGATCGGCCGGGCGGCTCGAAACGCGAATTCGAAAGTGATTCTGTACGCGGACAAGGTCACCGATTCGATGAAGATGGCGATGGACGAGACCGAGCGTCGCCGCGCCGTCCAGCAAGCGTACAACGAAAAACACGGCATCACGCCGGAAACGGTTCGTAAGTCGATTCGCCGTGGCATCGAAGCCGATGCAGCCAAGCGTCGAAAGAACGCCGAAACCGCCAAGGCAGAATCGGACGGAGTCTACATCACGTTGGAATACGTCGAGGCGTTGGAGCAAGAGATGTTAGCCGCGGCGGAAGCCCTGGAATTCGAACGAGCGGCCAGTCTACGAGACCGTGCTTTGCAGTTGAAAGAGAACATCGGCAAACCGCTCAGCGAAGTCGAACATGCGACATCAGCCGGAACCGGCAAAGGTGGTCGGCAAAAGAAAGGACGCAAGGGCGTTCGGACGGGCAGCAAAATCCCGCGTCCGAAAGCCTAGGTCGACCGGCGGTTTAAGCCGCGCGGTCTTGCCGGCGAATTTGTTTCTTCAACCGACGTTTCTCGGTTTTGCTGAGCGAATTCCAATCGATCGAATCGGGGTCGACGTACTCGCCATCATCCGCAGAATCGCCGTCGGCGGCATCTTTGCCATTGGCGTCTTCGGTGTCGCCATCAGCTTCGTTGGCTGTGGCATCTGTTTTCTTGCGACCGAACCATCCACCCAATCCGGAGCGTCGTTTCGCGGGTGCTTCGTCGTCGACATCGCCGTCATTTTCGGCAGCGGTTTCCGGCTCGGATTCGCTTTCCGTTGTGATCGATTCGGTTCGCCGTGCGGCTAGGCCAAGACCGAAACGTCGCTTCTTGGGCGTGGCGGTCTCCGATTCTTCGTTGGCGGCCGCTTCCGTGTCGGCGACGTTTTCATCCGTTGCGTTGTCGTCGGACTTCGCCGCACGCAGTCCGAACCAGCGCCGTTTCGGCTTCGCATTCGCTTCGTCGTCATCCGAATTGTCTGCTCGAATCGGTTCGGGACCGGGTTCCGTTGCTGCCGAACTGAACTCCGGTGCAACGGGTGGTTTGTGACGCAGTCGTCCGAACCATCCTCGCTTCAATTCGCCGTTGGTGTTTTCGTCTTCCGAGTCGGAGTTCGAGTTCGATTTAGCCTTGGCCTTGGTCTTGGTTGCTTCCGCTCGCTTGGCGACTGCTTCGGCCTTCGCTTGTTGGGCAAGTTCCCGTCGCTCGGCACGCGAGGGAGTTGCTTCGGTGTTTCGATTGCGTTTCGTTTTTTCGTTTTCGGCCGATTCGCTTGTCTCGGTTTCGCTTTCGTTCGGTTCGCGGGTGAAAACGCGAAGACGCATTTGTTCCAGTCGATCTCGTAAGGACATGCCGTCGTCGATCTCGCGGACTTCGCGGTACAGCATCCGCAAGTAACCCGACATTGCAATGAACAATGCGGTCGATCCGACCAGTGGGGCGGACGTGACGGCGGTCCAGCGAAGGATCGTTCCATCATCGACGACGTTCCACTGGGCCGCTTGCGAAAACGCCATCGCACCGCACACGGCGATCATGGCAATCAACGCCGAACGGCAGCGGTGCATCTCGGCAACCATCCGCAGCAATACAATGGCACCACTCAGTCCGATCACGACTCGGAGCCAATCGCCGCCGGTCAGCGCCACTCGTTTTCCGAATGCCAGGTCGAGCAGCGATCCGGTCCAGTCGATCAAACCAACCCCCGCATTGACGCAGGCAAGCACCAATACGATCAAAACCAACCGCCAAAGCCGATAGCGTCCCAGATAGTCGTCAAGGCGGTAGCGACGAAGTTGGTACGTCATCAGCGCCACGCCGGCCGAAGCGGCCAAGAGCGTGACCATGAACCAACGTCCAAAACTGTCCGAAGCGTCCAACCGAAAGGGTCTGGCGATTTCAGGACGATACAAAAGCGCCGGCCAAGCTTCCGTCAAATAGTGGGCAACACAGAACAGCAGCGTTGCCGCCGACAATGCCGAAGCCAAGATCGTGTAAGTCCGCCGTTTGACGGGCACCAACGAGAACCATCGTCCGCGCAGCCTACGTTGGACCCGGACGCCGTAGGCGGCGGTGGGGCGTCGGGCTTCGCGCAGCCGTTCGAACTCGCGACGGCTGGCTGCCGTCGAAGTCGTTTGGTCCGCCTGGTGACTCGAATACAGGACCCGTCGCCGGCGATCGTTCGTTCGTCTTACCGTGCTCATTGCAGGCGACAGTAAGAAAATGGCATCCTAAAGGTCAACGGCAACGGCACGCTCAGTTGACCAGTACGCCACCGATCGCGATCAAAACGATAGCAAGTCCCGCCGCAAATTTTCCTAGGGTGCCGAACGTGCGTCCCCAAAACGCGGCGTGGGCGATCGACCAACTGTCTCGCCACGCTCGGCCGTCGCTCCATTCGCCGTACATCGCACCCGCCATGGCTCCCACGCCGCCAAACAAAATGGCGGCCAGCACTGGCCCGATCACAGGAACGGGCACGCCGATGATGGCTCCGCCGACCGCACCCGCCATCGATCCGATCATCGCAAACAGCGTCGATCGGCGACTGGCCCCCGCCTTTTGAGCACCCATCGCACCAGCCGCGAACTCGACGACTTCGCCAAGCAGCGCGAATCCGAACGCCACGGCCACGGCGGTGTAGCCGATCGCAGCGCGTCCCGAATCGGGGCCTAGCCATGCAAAAAGAGCTAGCAAGGCGACTCCCAACCAATTCCCGGGCAAGGAAATCAGGTTCAACCCCCAGGCAACGATGCAAAGGACGACCAGCATCACTGCCAAAATGACCACTCCGGTGGGGCCCAGCCATTCGATTCCGAACCACTCGGATGCTGGTGAAAACAGCCCGGTGAACCAATCCCACCAACCCAAATCGGCGCTCGGGGCGGCGATCGGGTTTGCGTTAAGGTCCGCGGCCCCGGGCGTCGCCGGACCATCCGACGCGGCGATGTCCAACAACGGTAATGTAGGGAAAGACAGAATGAACATTCGGTGAAGCATCCAGCAGGCGACTTGGTCGGGTGTTACAGTCAATGTCCTGACGATCCGGTCAGTTCGGCCAGCAGCGACGCTTTCTCGCCCAAGCCACTCGTTTTACCCGGTTTTGGGCTCAGCGCCACCACGTTTGACGTCACACGAAGCGCCGTTGGTCGCGAACCTCGTTTTTCCCAATCGAGTCCACGAAGGTAGAATGGGCTGGACCGAGGGTCGTTCAAAAACCACCATCCGAGATAGCCGAGGCAGCGCAGCAACCATGTCGCAGAGTGTGCTCGATACCAATGTTCTCGTTTTGAACCGTTTTTACATGGCGGTTCGGGTGGTCAACGTGCGCCGCGCGTTCACGCTTTTGTATCGTCAATGTGCCGAAGTCATCGACCAAGAAGAGGGTAGCTATCTGAGCTATGACTTCGAGAGTTGGTGCGAGCTGAGCCAATTGACGGCAATGGAAAAGCAACCCGGCGAAGATTACATACAAGCCGTCGGATTCGAATTGCAGGTGCCGCGAATCGTTCGGCTGACCCGTTTCGATAAGTTGCCCATCCAAACGGTGCGGTTCAATCGCAAGAATTTGTTCGCGCGAGACAACCACACTTGCCAGTATTGCGGTCGCAACGAACCGACGAACAAGTTGAGTTTGGACCATGTCGTTCCGCGTTCGCATGGCGGACCGACGACGTGGGAGAACATCGTGTGCTGCTGCCTGCGGTGTAATTCGCGAAAGGGCGGCCGCACGCCCAAGCAAGCGAGGATGAATTTGATGACGCGTCCGGCCAAGCCACGCTTCAACCCGTTGCTGGTCGAATCGTTGGACGATCCGCGTTACGAATGTTGGAAGACATTCTTGCCTGCCGCCGCAGCGGCGGGTTAACGAGAACGTGCGGATTGGCTTCACTCTCCTTCGGGAGAGTGAAGTTGTTGGTTGGTTCGTCGCTGTTTTTTGCACGACACTTACCTGAGGAGAACCAAGCGATGAAGACTTACTTCGTATCGTTCATTCTGTTGGCAATCCTGGTCTTCACCGTGTTGATGATGCGCGGACCGGTGGCTCAGGAAGCGGCGCCGACCCGCACGGTTGATTCTCACCAAGGTGACGCGGAATTCCAGATGTTTGTCGAGCAAGCGATGGCGAGGCTGGACGCCCGCATCGCCCAGCTCGAGAAACAGCCGCTTGCCCCGGCCATGATTCCGGCCCAGCCGCCGAGCAACGATGAATCAATGCCGGCGTGGGCGATCGCTATGCGGCGCGAGATCCAGGAGCTCGATCGCGCCGTCGGCCGTCTGCAAATGCAAATCCAATCGGCCGATCGCGAAACGAACAACCTGCCTCGTGAACTTGATCAAATTCGGCAGAGCATTCGATCACTGGAAAGTTCGGTGAATCGACTGCAACTGAAATAGACCGTTGTGATTGCGAAACGAAAAAAGCCGGACAAGAGTTACACTTGTCCGGCTTCGTTGAATTTCGATCGCGGCCCAAACAGACTCGCCGGTCGTCGACTCACGGATCAGCCTACTGATCGGCGAGCGGTTCTTTCTTTTCGGTGATGACTTCGCATTCGCCCGATTCCGACTTCGTGGCGTTCAGCTCTAGGTAGCTCTTCCATTCTTCGGGAAGGTTATCTTCGTGGAAGATCGCCTCGACCGGGCATTCCGGCACACAGGCTTCACAGTCGATGCATTCTTCCGGGTGGATGTAAAGCATCTGATCACCCTCGTAGAAACACTCCACGGGACAAACGACCACGCAATCGGTGTATTTGCATCCTGAGCAGGGCTCAGCAACAACGTGAGTCATGATTTCGACCTTTCTCTGCGATTCTTATCTGCGGTTGGTTAACTTGTGTATCGACTCGTTGAACGATCGGCTGAAACGAAATCGTTCCCGTGCGCCAATCGCCGTCCGAATTCTAACGGTTGGACAAGCGTTTGTAGCCCCCAGTCGCCCCAAGTTGCCGAAATTTGCGGGTCGTATCGGGCGCGACGTAACGGGCAGGTCGTGGCGGGCCGGCCGGCTGTTTTGGGCTGGGGATTCATCAATTCGCGAAAATCGGTCATCGTATCGATCGTTCTGTTGCTTTCCCCATAACGTCTCGCCCTTATCGGTGGCCCCTTCGTGTCGGATTCTGCATCTCCTGCTGGCTCTTCGTTTTCCTCGGTTCCCGTTCCGCTGCGATTACGACCGTCACGGCAATTCCCGTTTCTCGCTCGGCATCCGTGGGTTCACGCGCACGCGATGGCGGAAGATGGACGCGATTTAGCGTGCGGCCAAGTCGTCGATATTATCGATCACGACGGCAATTGGGTCGCCCGCGGCCTATGCAATCCCGCCAGTCGATTGCGTGTTCGGCTTTACGCTTACGATCAATCGATCGAAGTTGGCCCGGAACTTTGGAAGTCACGCTTGGATGCGGCGATCGCCCGGCGGCGGTTGACCGGTCCGGCGGACCCGATGGCCGCCGAACGATTGTGCTTCAGCGAATCGGACCTATTGAGCGGCATCATCATTGACCGATACGCCGATTGTGTTGGGGTTCAGTTCACCGCGGGCGGTTTGCTGCGTTGGAAAGACGAGATCCTGGATCACCTGAAAACGACGCTCGCGGATTCCGAAACGGGCTGTCGGGCGATCATGGTTCGAGTGGATCCCAAAACGGCCAAGCACGAGGGCATTGAACCGATCGAACACTGGCACGGCGGCACCGAATTGAGTGAGCCGGTCGAGTATCACCAAAACGGACTGCAATTGGCGGTCGATCTGCGCAGCGGTCAAAAGACGGGCGGATATCTGGACCAACGATTGAACCATTTGGCCGTAGCGGGATATTTGACGGGTCGAAGCGTCTTGGATGTGTGCTGTTATCACGGTGGTTTCGGATTGGTAGCGGCCAAACACGGTGCCAAGTCGGTGCTGGGATTGGACAGTAGCGAGGCGGCGCTCGAGGCGGCTCGCGAATCCGCCGAGCGAAACGGAGTCTCGTCCATCGAATTCAAAGCAGCCGACTGTTTTGACGAACTCAAGGCGATGGGAACGCGAGGCGAGCAATTCGACGCGGTGATTTTGGATCCGCCCCGTTTTGCGGGATCGCGTCACCAGGTCGACAACGCCGTTCGAGCGTACCGGCGATTAAACGAGTCGGCACTGGACTTGTTACCCCCCGGTGGAATATTGGCGACGTGCAGTTGCAGTGGCCGTGTTTCGCGGAGCGACTTTTTGAACATGTTGTTGGATGTGGGGCGTCGTCGGCGACGCGATATCGTGATGTTGGAAAACCGCGGGCCATCGCCAGATCACCCGGTCGCGATCTCGTGCCCGGAAAGCGATTATTTGAAGTGTGTGATCGCCCAGGTCTGGTAATCCGCCCGTCAACGAATTTGCCGGTCAACCAATTCAATGCGAGCAACCCGGCGCAAAAGTAACTCGATACGCTCGAAAATCGGTGACTTACGCCGACAACGCGTCTATACTTGTTTGCAATCGAAGATGCTCATCCTGACCTTCCTGTTCTGGAGTGCCCCATGACGGGCGTGACGCTGAAGATCCTTCACGGGGCCGATCGTGGCAAAGTCTACGAAACGCTCGAACCGCCGTTCACGGTGGGTCGCGAGGAAGGCAACGACATCCAGTTGAACGACGAACGTGTCAGCCGTTGTCATTTCAAAGTCCAACGTGACAACGACCGATTGGTTTTGACAGACTTGGACAGCACCAACGGCACCAAGGTAAACGGTACCGAGTGTCAGTTAAAGATTCTGCGTCACGGAGACTTGATCGCCGTCGGCCGCAGTTTGATGCTGGTCGGTTCGGAATCACAAATCGCGGCGCGATTGGCGGCGATGGGCACCGAAAATCCGACGCTCAGTCGCGAGATGGGATCGTCGGAAAATTCAATCGTTGTCGAGTTGAATCATGAATCGAAGAGTCCGTTTCCGGCGGAAGTGATTCACGTCCAAGAAGTTCCATCGATCCCCGATGAACTGTCGCCGGGCCAAAAAGCACAGTTGTGCGAAATCCTTGATTACCTTCAGTCTCGATTGCACAAGTTAATCGAAACGGCGCGGACCGACGAAAACAATCAAGAAGTCGTGCTCAAGCTTTCCTCATGGCAACGACTGCTCGACACGCAATCGCGTCTGGCCGGCATGACGCGGCAAATCGCTGACCCGGAGTGGCCCATTAAGTAGTGCGTCGAAGGCGTGCGTGCTTGACTTGTTCGGCATCGAGGGATGCGACTACGCAAACCTGAAGCCCGGATACCTTCTTTTTAGCTGGGTTCCCAACAGGACCAGGATTCCAATTCCGAACAGCGATAGGGATGTTGGCTCGGGGACTGCGGTCGCACGTGCAACGTACACCAGCGAATTGGCCAAAATCAGATTGCCGTCTGTCCCGGGGTCCCAGGACCCCGACAAGCCTGTGTCGGAAAGCGGGAAGAATGCCAAATCGATTCGTGACACCCCGTTGATGGTGCGTTCGGCCACAAGTGGATCGCCGCTCGACAATGACGCAATCACCGTCGCGTTCGCATTTGGGGTCGTCGAAGTCAAAAAGGAACTGGTTCCGTTCGCGAAACTGGATACCCCCTGCATCACCGGATGAAGTGCGTCATAAGCATCCAAGGTAGCGTTTGGCGTCATGCTCTCGCTTCCACCATTGTCCTCCAACGCGTAATACCCACCGTTTTTGAAGCGAAAATCGCCATTGATCCTCCAACTTTGGGAGTAAGAAAATGGAGCAGCGACCACTCCGCCTCCGCCATCAATGTAGTCGTCAAGGACGTTTCCAAGGGGAGTCCCAAAACCCTGGAAATACGAGTTGCTCCAAACCAGCACGGCGTCGTATTGATTGAGATATGCAAGCGTAGGTGTTGAACTGGCCACCGCAAAGTCATCGATCGTGCTGAAGTTACCGGTCGCTAGCAGGTTGTTTCGAACCGCGTCCACATTTGTCGGCGAGTCTGCACCGAGAAGTGCCACCGATACCAAATCGGCACGAGCATGTAGCGAAATGCTGCACACGACAGCAATTGCGATGACCGCTCGTGTGGCTTGAAAAGAGTGACCTACCATGGCTAACCTTCATTGACGACAGTGGTGTAACTAGAGCCCCCAAATAGGGTGCACTTCGCTTCGACGAATGCAATGGCATACCAAATGGATTATGTATCCCTGGATTGTCTGCGATTGTGCGGTGAGACGTGGCGATGAAAGCGGGTTCATACCGTGGTCCTACGCCGCCAGTCTTGTGCTGACTAACCTTTTCCGTGCCTTTCTGTTTGAGCTCGACTCGGCTCATGTTTGAAAAGCCGAATCAATCGTGCCCCGTCGCGCTAGTCGCTCTTCGTTTGGAATTCACCATCAACGCCGCATTACTTTGCAGAGAAAAGAGATGAAGAAGCTTCTGAAATTGACCGCGTTCTTGCTTGCCGGGTTGATAGGCCATGCGGCCCAAGGCGATTTGATTTACGGTGTCGACTCCAATGGAGATCGATTGGTTACCATCGATTCAGCTACACTCGATTTCACTGTGGTCGGATCAATCTCAACCCAACCCATTTCAATTTCGGGGCTCGCCTTCAGTCCAACTGGGGCACTCTTCGGACTCGATTACAGTACGGGGAACCTGTATGGCATTAACCCCAACGACGTTTCCATTTCGCTCATTGGGGCCACTGGATTTACGAGCGTCGATGGTCTCGCGATCGACTCATTCGGAAACGCATTTAGTATGAGTCGCAATACGAAGGAACTCCTGTCGGTAAATTTGGCAACGGGGTTGGCCACTGCTATCGGTTCGCATAACGCATCGATTGTGGCCGGGCTTGAGTTTGACAATGAAAATTTGCTTTATGGTGTCAATACGCTCAATCGCGAACTGGTAACGATCAGCACTGAGACTGGCGGTATCATCAACTCGGTTAGCCTATCCGATGTCGCGCAAGGGCTCGCATTCGATAGCTCCAATAATCTATTTTCGGTCGACAACGGTAACCCAGAACGTTTTCTGTCACTCGACAAGGCAACGGGTGGTGTCACGCAGTTGAGCTTTTTGCCGATCGAATCGATCAGCGACTTGGCTGTAAAGCGATTCGTTGCTGTTCCCGAACCTTCTTCCCTTGCATTTTGCGGCTTAAGTTGCCTGGGTGCGATTTTCTTTCGCCGTCGCCCCAAGAGGCTGTAGATTCTTTTTAAGAAGAACGAAAGCATGGGATTGGGTCAGGTAGCCAATCGCACCGTGCGGACAATGTGTGTTGAATTCCGTTCGGCAAACTCGTGCGTCTAAAATCTTTTAGCCTTGCGTCGTGCGTCACGCCCGCGGGTGAAACTGCTGGTGGACCTTCTTCAGTCGCGAGTGTTCCACGTGCGTATAGATCTGCGTCGTTTGGATACTGGCGTGACCGAGCATTTCTTGGACTTGCCGCAAGTCCGCGCCGCCGGCCAATAAATGGGTCGCGAAACTGTGACGCAACGAGTGGGGGCTGATCGCCGAGTCGATGCCGACACGTCGCGCGTACAATTTGACCATCCGCCAAAGCTGGATCCGATCCAGCGGTCTGCCGCTGCGAGATAGAAAGAGTTCCTCGGGCGGATGCGGCATCTTGGCCGCCAACTCGCCTCGCAGTTCGGCACAGTATCGCTGGATCGCCGCGATCGCGGTCGATCCGATCGGCACCATCCGCTGCTTGCCGCCCTTGCCTTCGCATTTCAAATAGCGATCGGCCAATGACAGGTCGCGAACACGCAGTGTGCAAACCTCCGACGCTCGGCATCCGGTCGCGTACAACACTTCCAACATCGCCACGTCACGCTGCCAATACTTGTCGGTCTTCTTCGGCGATCTCAGGAACGTGTCGACCTGGCGAGTCGACAGGACCGTGGGCATCCGCTGCCACATCTTTTGGGTGGCCAGCAATTCGGCCGGGTTGTCCTGGACGACGCCCTCGAGCTGCAGAAACTTGAAAAACGTACGAACGGCGACCAAATTACGGGCGATCGACGCGGGCGCCAGATCGAATGTTCGCAATTGGCCCATGTAGTCCGTCAGGTCGCCGACCGTCAAACCGCCCAGTCGCCGATCGCCCACCCAAGTCACAAAACGAGTCATGTCGCGACCGTAGGCGGCAACCGAATTGGCCGCCAAATGGCACTCGCCGCGTAGATAGTCCAGGAAATCGCTACACAACGTTTGCGTCGCCCGACCCGACTTCGGCGCCGGACCGGACTGGGCAAGTTGCTGCAGTTTCGTGGTTCGCTTTGCCATCAAATGGATCCGGGGAGTGGGGAAATCGCATCGCTAGCGCAGGGCTGCCGTCAAAGGTTTCCCTTTCGGCGGATCGATCGACTATCTATTCTGGTCGTCGAAACCTGCCCTCCGCGAACAATCGGCGGACGAGCTTTCGGGTTGTCCGGATTCCTCTTGAGTATCACTTTGTTATGAATGTTTTGGTTGTCGGCGGCGCCGGTTACATCGGTTCACACGCAGTCCGTACGTTGATGGACGCCGGGCACACGGTCACGGTTTACGACAACCTCTCGCGAGGCCACGCCGGTGCGGTCCCGCCGGGAATGTTGGTGCAGGGCGATTTGGCCGATCAAGCCAAGTTGGTGTCGACGCTGAAGGGCAAGAAGATCGACGCGGTCATGCACTTCGCCGCGTTCGCACTGGTCAACGAATCCGTCAACGATCCATCGCTGTACTATCGCAACAACGTGATCGCGGCGCTCGAATTGCTTGATGCGATGCGAGAAGCCGACGTCAAAAAGATTGTTTTCAGCAGCACGACGGCCACCTACGGTGAACCCGAAATCGTGCCGATCCCTGAAACCACGCCACAGCATCCCATCAACCCGTACGGGTTTACCAAGTTGGTGATTGAACAGGCGCTGGCCGACTATGCCGCCGCATATGGATTCGCTTACGCGGCGCTGCGATACTTCAACGCCGCTGGTGCTCGGCCCGACGGAACGATCGGCGAAGACCACACGCCGGAATCTCACTTGATCCCGATCGTGTTGCAAGTCGCGCTGGGGCAACGTGAAGCCATCACCATTTACGGCGACGACTATCCGACGCCCGATGGAACTTGTATCCGCGACTACATCCACATCGACGATCTGGGCGCTGCCCACTTGGCGGCGATGGAGCGTTTGGAAGCGGGCAAGGGATTGTGCGTGAACCTTGGCACCGGCAAAGGCACCAGCGTCCGTGAGATCATCGACGCCTGCCGCGAAGTCACCGGCCACGCGATCCCCGAAATCATGGGAACGCGGCGTGCGGGCGATCCGCCAGAATTAGTCGCCGATGCCCGTTTGGCCAAGAAGTTGCTCGGATGGGAGCCCAAGTATACCGACGTGAAATCGATCATCGAAACGGCATGGCGATGGCACCAGAGCCATCCCAAGGGATACGCTTCGGCATCGGTTTGATCGGGCTTGTACCGTTAACGCTTGGCGTTGAGCTTGGCGTTGACCGGGCTAGGACTGCTTCGCGGCCAGCAGCGTATTGTGCAGCAGCATCGCGATCGTAAGTGGGCCGACGCCTCCGGGCACCGGTGTGATTGCCGACGCCTTGTCCATCGCTTCGGCAAAGTTCACGTCGCCGACCAACTTGTAGCCGCCAGCGCCGTCTTCGACTCGATTGATACCGACGTCGATCACCACGGCCCCATCGGCAACCATGTCGCCGCCGATCATTTCCGGGACGCCGACAGCCGCGATCAGGATGTCGGCGGATCGACAAACTTCGGCCAGGTTGGCGGTTCGGCTGTGGGCGATCGTGACGGTAGCGTTGGCAACCTCGCGGCCACACGAACCGTCTCGCTGGGCCAACATCATGGCCATCGGTTTGCCGACGATGTCGCTGCGGCCGACGACGACGACGTGCTTGCCGGCCACCGAGATCTTTTCGCGATGCAAAAGCTGGACGATGCCGTGTGGGGTACAGGGCAAGAACCTGGGCCGGCCTTGCATCAAAAGGCCCACGTTGACGGGGGAAAACGCGTCGACATCCTTGTTCGGATCGACCGTGTCCAAAATCGCCCGCTCGTTAAAGCCTTGTCCGCCATTGCCGCCCGCCGGCAGCGGCAATTGGACCAAGATGCCGTGAACGGCCGGATCGGCGTTGAGCCCGCGGACGACTTCGACCAATTGGATTTGGGTCGTATCGGCGGGAAGTCGCATCGTCCGGCCGTCGATTCCCGCTTTTTCACAGGCTTTGGCTTTGTTTCGCACATAAACCTGGCTGGCCGGGTCTTCGCCGACCAGAACGGCCGTCAAACACGGCGTCGGCCCGCCCGATTGCACGAATGCACGGACTTCGTTGCCCACTTCGTCACGAATTTCTGCGGCGACGCGTTTGCCGTCCAAGAGTCTCGCTGTCATCGATTTCACTTCCAATACGTCCGAATTGATCGCCATAGTGAGAAACGGCGGCGACCGGTATAGTTACGCAGAAGGCTGGAGCTGCGGAAACTGTAACGAATCGCATTGAAAAGCACCGCCCGGCGAATCTTCGCCCCCCACGTATTAGAAATCACACAGGATTTGTGTCTCGATGTCTACCGACACACCAAAATTAAGCCCCGTCGAATCGATCAAAACCGCCAGCAAGTATTTGAAGGGCACGATCGGTGAAGAAGTCGCCGCTCCCGTCGACCACTTCGATAAAGACAATCTGCAATTGCTGAAGTTTCACGGTTCGTACCAGCAAGACGACCGCGATGCACGGGGAGCCGCCAAGAAGGAAGGCGGCGGAAAAGCCTATTCGATGATGCTGCGGCTGCGGATTCCCGGTGGTCGGATCACATCAGACCAGTTTTTGTCGATGCTGGATGCCTGTGAAGAACTGGGCAACTCGACAATGAAAATCACAACCCGCCAAACGATCCAGTTGCACGGAATCCTGAAGGACAACCTGCGGCCGACGATCAAGCGGATCAACGATATGGCGTTGTCGACACTTGCCGCCTGCGGCGACGTGAACCGAAACATCATGTGCTGTCCGGCCAAGCGGACCGGCAACGTTCACGCCCAAATCGAAGCGTTGACCGACGAGTTGACCACCGCGATGGCGCCGCAAACGAGTGCCTACCACGAACTTTGGCTAACCGATCCCGAATCCGGCGAAAAGACGCTGGAAGGCGGCGGCAACGAGGGTCCCACCGTTCATGGCCGCGTCAGTGGCGATGCCGTTGAACCGCTTTACGGTGCGACGTACTTGCCGCGTAAGTTCAAAATGGGCATCGGTTTTCCTGACGACAATTGCGTCGACCTTTACACCCAAGATATCGGGCTGTTGGCGATCGTCCGCGACGACAACGTGATCGGATACAACGTGTTGGTCGGCGGCGGCATGGGCACCACGCCGTCGGCGGCGAAGACATTCCCGGCGTTGGCCAAGCGAATGGCGTTTGCGACGCCCGAGCAAGTTGTCGCAGTTTGCCAGTGTGTTTTGCAAGTTCAACGCGACAACGGAAATCGCGCCGACCGTAAGGTGGCGAGACTGAAGTACCTGATCGCCGAGTGGGGCATCGAAAAGTTCCGCGCCGAAGTCGAAAAGTACTACGGCGAAAAGTTGGCCGACTGCACGCCCGACGACGTTCACGAAGTGGACGATCACATGGGTTGGCAAGCGCAAGGCGACGGCAAGTGGTCGTATGGCTTGAACATCGAAAACGGCCGTTTGTACGACGACAACAACCACCAGCTCAAAGCGGCTTTGCGTGCGGTGTGCCACGAATTCAAAACCGAAATTCGTATGACGGGTCACCAAAGCGTGATCTTCACCGACATTGCCGAAGCGGACAAAGACAAGCTGATCGGTCTGGTCAAGCAGAACCAAATGCCGATCACCGAAGACACCAGCACCGTTCGTCGTTGGTCGATGTCGTGCGTAGCGCTTCCGACGTGTGGACTTGCGATTACCGAAAGCGAGCGTCGGCTGCCCAGCATCATCGATGGCTTAGAAGCACCGTTGGCGAAATTGGGATTGGCAAAAGAAAGATTCACGATCCGAATGACGGGTTGCCCCAACGGATGCGCTCGTCCCTACAACGCGGACATCGCGTTGGTTGGGAAAGCCAAGGACAAGTACACGGTGTTCGCCGGCGGCGGTTGGCTGGGGAATCGATTGGCGTTCATCTACAAGGACTTGGTATCGGATGACGTCGTGGTGGATGAGCTAATCGCGATTTTCGCAGCGTTCAAAGCGAACCGAGAAGGCACCGAGTCACTAGGCGATTTCTGCACCCGCGTTGGCGCCGAAGACCTGGCCGTGATGGCCGAGGCGGCACCGAAGCCATAGAGACCGGCGAGGGCTTCGCAGCACTCAATCCCAGCAAAGTTTCTCGGCGTCAAAGATCGGGCCTTCGACACAGGTCCGTTTGTAGTCCCATTCACCGTCGTCTTGGCGGATTTTGGCGACGCATGAGAAACAGATGCCGATGCCGCACGCCATGGGCGTTTCCATGCTGACTTGGCAATCGACGCCCGCGGCTTCACACGTCTGAGCCACTTTTTGCATCATGATTTCGGGGCCGCACGTCACTACACGGACTCGCGTGCCCGCTTCGATTGTGGACAGTCGTTCGGCCAGGACGTCTGGCACCAGACGTTTTTCGCCGACGGAACCATCGTCGGTACACAGGGTGACATCGAATCCGGCGCCGCGAAAATCGTCGACACCGGCCAACAGACTTGCTCGCCGGGCGCCGTAGATGATTTCCGCTGAGCTTGCCCATCCCGACGCTCGGTCGACACCGAACGTTCGCGTACCCAGTGCCTCTTGGCCCAGCAGCAACATCGGCGTTTGTCCGATACCGCCAACCGCCATGATCAGTCGGTCGCACGGACGATTAGAAAATCCATTGCCCAGCGGTCCCCACACCGTGACTTCGGTACCGACTTGGCAGTTCGCCAGCGCCGTCGTCATCACGCCTTTGCGAAGGTAAACCAAGTCGATGCACCGGAGTGATCCCGATTCGTCGGCGATCACGTCATAGACCGCAAGGGCTCGTCCGATCAGTGGCGCGTTGATTCCCTTGATCCGGATCATCACGAATTGCCCCGGCACCACGGCCGCGGCGAGCGTTGGTGCAACGATTCGGATGCGATAGGTTTCTTCGCCAACCGGTTCATTCCATTCGATCGCGCCGTCGATTTGCACCATCGAATCGGCGTAGTAGTCGGCATGCAGTTTTGACATCGTTATCGTTTCTTCGTGCCTCGTCCCGAAGAACGGCCACCGCCGCCCTTACCCTTGAATCCTTTTCGCTTCGCGCCGCGAGATGGTGGTCGACTTGATCGCGTTCCTTCGCCATCGGCGTCACGCCCCGCCGCGTTTCGCTTTCCGCCTTTGGGGCGCGGTTGGACGACGTGCTCTTTCTGTTGTGAGCGGTCCAGTTTCGGGCTCGCATCGCCGCCGATGATGACGCCGCCACTCGAAGGTTTCTTCGGCAGCGAAAACGTCGCCGGCGTCGACTTCGTTGCGGCACGCCCGACTTTCTTGCCGCTTGATTTCCCGGCCGTATTGCCACCCGGTTTTGTCGTTCGACTGGAAGCCTTTACGCCGTACTTCTTTGCTGCTCGCTTGGCGCCACTGGATCGTTTTTGCGCCGAAGTCGCGGCCGATTCTTTCTCGGCGGCTTCGCAGGCGGCCCACAGCTTGTCGACTTCATCACGAGCAACGACTCGGTACGCGCCCGGCGGCATGTCCCCCAATTTCAGTGGTCCGACAGCGATCCGGCGCAATTGTTGTACCTTGTGACCGAAACGGGCGAAGATGCGGCGGATTTCGCGGTTCTTGCCTTCGCGAAGGGTGACTTCAAGCTCGCTCGATTTTGCTTTCGACTTCAGCAGCTTCGCGCCATCGACTTTGACGAAGCCCTCGGCGATGTAGATGCCTTCACGCATCTTCTTCATCGTTTCGTTTTCGACTTTGCCCGCGACGATCACGCGATAGACTTTTTTCACGCCGAAGCTGGGGTGCGTCAATTGCTGGGCCAGTTCACCGTCGTTGGTCAGCAGGATCAGACCCTCGCTGCTGAGGTCCAACCGACCGACCGGGAACACGCGTTCGTCGGGTGGCACCAAGTCGACGACTCGCGGCCGGCCCTGGGGATCGCGATTGGTCGTGACCACACCGACGGGTTTGTTGACGGCGTAGTAAACCGTTTTCTGTTTCCGCAGCGGCTGGCCGTCGACCAGGATCTTTTGAGTTTCCGGGTCGACCGAAGATCCCAGTTTGTCGACGACCACGCCATCGACGTGGACGCGGCCGTCTTCGATCAATTCCTCGCACTGGCGTCGCGAACCAAAGCCCGCGCCGGCCAAAACACGTTGCAGACGCAGCGTGGAGGGATCGCCTGCGGAGTTCGAGGGGCGTTTCTTGGCGGTTTTACGAGGCATGATGGTCTTGGAGTTGAATGGGCGTTAACCACCCAACCTACCAAAACCGAGTCCAATCCCGTAGTGGATCAATCCGAGCAATCACTAACGTCCCAGCCAAGGCATCGCGTCGGGTACCAGTCGATTCCGCACGGCTTCGGGCAGGGGTTGTTGGTAATCCGGTGGTCGAGACGCCAATTCGTCCGGAGCGATGCCGTTTTGAGGAAACGGATCGTGGGCGATCGCGTTGGCTTGTTGCTGGTTCATCGGCCCGGCGGGCGGGAAAAAACCGTTACCCCGACATCCGGAAATGGCGATGGCCGCAATTGCAGCCAAACCGAAACTGGAAAGAGACGCGAATCGGCGACCTGTCATGACGATGAATTCCCAAGAAACTGGTTGATCGGGGGGCGTCCCGCGGCCAACCATACATAGGTTTCGCCGTCACTTGTAAGAGCGACTTTGTCACCCGAAGGAATGACGTGTGGGATCAAGGTCTCGATCGACCGACTGGCACCACGCTTAGCAAGCATTCCGTTCCGATCCCTGAGGAATCGTGGAACCCAGTTCGGGTCGTTCGCATCAGTCCGGCAAGTGCGACGCCATCACGACGGAATCAGGCGATGGCACCGCAACTTTGCACGTCGACGATGCCGCCGGTAACAGCATGGTTGTGCCCGCACCGAGTGTCTGAGTCTCGCCGGCGAATTCCAATGTCACTCGCCCGCGTGGAACGGTCACGATGTGAAACTTGCCGTCGCCGCCGAGGGTGTCGACGCCCTTGGTCATCAATTGCATCACGAACTTGTCGCTCTGGACCATCGTTTGCCAGCCTGCGACTTCTTCGTCCGGACGCCGGGGCATCACAGGACCCGATGCATAGTCCGTCACGTCCAGGCTCTTTGAAATATGAAGCGGCCGGCTGTTGCCTTGCTCGTCGACGCGATTCCAATCGAACAAACGGAAGGTCGTATCACTGGATTGCTGGATTTCGGCAATCACCAGACCCGCACCGAGGGCGTGTACCGTTCCGGCGGGGATGAAAACGATGTCGCCGACCTGAGGCTGAAATGAATGCAGTGCCTGTTCGGTTTGACCCGCCTGCACCGCTTCACGCAGAGTCGCTTTGTTGACGTCCGATTTCAGACCGGCATAAATCAGGCTTCCTGGATCGGCAGCAACGACATACCAGGCTTCGGTTTTTCCCAAGTCGGGTTGGCTCATCTGGGCGGCGTATCGATCGTCGGGGTGAACTTGGACCGACAGGACGCGGTTGCAATCGAGATATTTGAACAGCAGCGGAAACCGCCCCGATCCTTTCGAATCGATTCCCTTTACATCTACATCGCCGAGCAACCACTTGCGGTTAGACGCAATGACTTCTGCCAACGTCTTTCCGGCCAGCGGACCGTCGGCGACAACGCTCTGGTCAGCCCCATGATCGACGATATCCCAACTTTCGGCATAATTGGAATCTGCGCCGATGGGCTTGCCCAATTGGGTGCCTAAGCGGCGACCGCCCCAAATGGTTTGCTTCAAAACGGGGTGAAAGGTGAGCGGATAGGCATTCATCGGCGTATTTTTGTCGGTGACAACCAAGATTTTGCGACGTTCAGGATATCGGTGGCCCGGGCGTTTTCGCCGCCGGCTGTTACACTGTTGGAAATATACGTCCCTTTTTAACGCCAGAGCAGATTCTGGCCCATGTGAGACACGATTCGTGGACCGATTGGCTCGCCCCAAAGACGACCTGTTTGACAATTCGACGATGACGTTCGGGGAGCACCTGGATGAACTTCGCCAAAGTTTGGTGAAGGCAATCATGTGGTTGACCTTCGGGATGTTGTTCGGGTTGTTCTTCGCTGACAGCGTGATTTTGTTCATTCAAAAACCGCTGGAATCTGCGATCCGCGAATTCCAGGCCGATCGCGACTTGTATCGGATGGGTTACGATCCGAAATCCGACGAAGTCAAACCGCTTCGGGCCTTCCTTTCGGGCGGATCACTGGTCGCGGAGATCGTCTACGACGTTCCCGAAGAATATCAAAACCTAACGATGGATTCGTTGCGGGCCGTGGTGCCACCGGCGAGCGATGCCGATGTTTCGGTGTCGGGCCAAACGTCCACCGACGAAACCGCTCAGGTCACGATCGAGCCTCGAGAGTTGGCCAATATCCTGGGATCGATTCCCGACCCGGCGAAACTGAAGCCACGTCTTCAACTGCGTCAAAACAAGACCGGCCTCAGTTCGTTGAAGATGGAAGAGCCGTTCATGATCTGGGTCAAAGCCGGATTGATCGTCGGTGCTGTCTTTGCATCGCCGATGATTTTCTATCACATCTGGTCATTCGTGGCGGCGGGACTTCATGACCACGAGCGACGCTATGTGTACGTCTATCTGCCGATCTCCGTGTTGCTTTTCATCAGCGGTGTGATCTTGGCGTTCTTTCTGGTGCTGCATTATGTGTTGGCATTCCTGTTGGCGTTCAACGGTTCCATGGATGTCGCCATCGAGCCGCGGCTTTCGTACTACGTCAACTTCGTTCTGATGCTGCCACTGGGATTCGGAATCGCGTTCCAATTGCCACTGGTGATGTTGTTCATCCAACGCATCGGGCTGCTGGAGACACAGGCCTTCATCGATAGCTGGAAGGTCGCGGTACTGGTGATCAACGTGATCGCGATGATCGTGACGCCGGCCGACGTGACCAGCATGATCGCGTTGGCGATCCCGCTGATGTTCTTGTACATGTTGGGCATCCTGATGTGCAAATTCATCCCGCGAGGCCGCGGCCTGGGCAGCGACGCCTACGACCCGGCATAGCGTCGTTGGACGACCTTTCGGCGGATCGTTCCCTTCGCGGTCAGTTCGCCTTGCTCGATCGATAACGGTGGATCGAAGCGATGGACGGTCGCGCGGCGGCATTCGGGATGCTTCAATAGCAATGCGCGGATTTCGGTCTCGCTCGCATCACCATCGATCCACAGCTCAAGCCGTGTTCGCCAAACCAGCATCGCGTGGCGGACGCCGGCGAGTTGTTCGACGTCTCGCTCGATCGGCGACGGCGAAATTTTTCGGCCGTTGTCCATCACGATCACATCGTCGACGCGGCCGAGAATTTGAAGCTGACCCGTTGCCGCATCACGCTGGACCAAATCGCCGGTCCGTAACCAACCCTCGGCGTCGACTTTATTTCGCGTCGCCTGTTCATCGCCCCAGTACCCTTTCATCACGTGCGGCCCGCGGACGAACAATTCACCGTCGCGAATTTCATGCTCCCATCCGTCGACAAAGTCGCCAACGAAACCCGCCGTCGCATTGTCGGGCGTCGCGCTGCAAATCACGGGTCCCGTTTCGGTCAAGCCGTATCCCTGGATCACCGTCACCCCGAGTCGCTTGAATTGCTCGAATGCTGCGACCGAAATCGGCGCGCCTCCGCAGCCAAGCAACCGCAGTCGCTCCAATCCGATCGCGTCCAAGTCATGCTGGAGCAGTCGGTAGGCGATCGACGGAACGACGTTCATCAACGTCGGAGAAACCAACGGCGCAAGCTGAATCAAGCCTTCAAAGCCGTGTGTCACTGCCAGCGTGCAACCGCTGATCAGCCAAGTGCCAAAGTCACTGGTTCTGGCATAGGCGTGCGAGAGCGGCAAAACGGTCAATCGAACGTCGTCGTTGGATTGCGGAACGGCGGCCAGCTTTGCCGCCGCATTGCCGTACAAGTTGTCGTGCGTTAACACGACACCCTTGGGCTGTGAAGTCGTTCCGCTGGTTTGCAGAACAATCGCTGCATCGCCACCGACGTCGACCGGCCCGTCGGCCATGGGTGCCGAACGCGGATCGACCGAAACTTCCATGACACCCGCCCGCATCGCCGCCAGGATGTCGACGATCTGTTCGAACGTGTTGTCCGAAGGGATGCGAGAGAACGGAAGATTCGAGAAAGCAGCCGAGCGAGCATCGACGGCGCGAGCAAGTTCTGCCCAAGTCGCCGTTATCAATTCACCCGCTTTTAACTCACACGATCGGCGGCGAGACACCAACGCACTCACGTTGCCACGACGGGCAACGTGAGTATCAAAAGCGTCGATCAGCCGCCGGTTTACCACCGGACTAGGCAGTGACGCCCATGGCCTTGCGCAACTTCGATGCGTTGCCGGCTTGGCCGAACGCCGTCATGCGGGCGACGCAAACGTCCTTCATCGCCGCGCGGGCGGGCTTCAAGTACGCACGTGGATCAAACGCGCCTGGATCTTCGGTCAAGACCTTGCGGATCGCACCGGTGATCGCCATGCGGCAATCGGTGTCGACATTGATCTTGCGAACACCACTCTTGATACCGCGTTGGATTTCTTCGACGGGCACACCGTAGGTTTGCTTCATCTTGCCGCCGTACTTGTTGATGATGTCCTGCAATTCTTGCGGGACGCTCGACGAGCCGTGCATGACCAAGTGGGTGTTGGGCAGCTTGGCGTGAATGGCTTCAATGCGGTCCATCGCCAACACTTCGCCGGTCGGCTTCTTGGTGAACTTGTAAGCACCGTGGCTGGTTCCGATCGCAACGGCCAATGCGTCGACGCCGGTTTCTTCGACAAAGCGTTGTGCTTCGTCGGGGTCGGTCAACAGTTGGTCGTGGGTCAGTTCGCCGACCGCGCCGTGGCCGTCTTCTTGTTCGCCTTCGCCCGATTCGAGCGAGCCGAGGCAACCGAGTTCGCCTTCGACCGAAACGCCTTGCGAGTGGGCCGCTTTGACGACGGCCAAGGTGACTTTGACGTTGTAGTCATAGTCGGCGGGCGTCTTGCCGTCTTCCTTTAGCGACCCGTCCATCATCACGCTGGTGAAACCGTTGTCGATCGCCGATTGACAGGTCTCGGGGCTGTTGCCGTGGTCTTGGTGCATGACGATCGGAATGTGCGGGTACAGTTCCGTCGCAGCGATCATCAGGTGACGCAGGTAGGCGTCTTGCGAATACGAGCGAGCGCCGCGTGACGCTTGGATGATCACGGGCGAATCGGTTTCTTCAGCCGCTTCCATGATCGACTGGATTTGTTCCATGTTGTTGACGTTGAACGCGGCGACGCCGTAATTGTTTTCGGCAGCGTGATCGAGGACAACGCGGAGGGGGACCAAAGGCATGACAGATACCTGTTCTGTAAGACGGGGAAGCGGTTGACTTTTGCGATAGTCCCCGATTATCCCGCCTGATTGCGTGCCCGCAAGGGCGCAGCGGCGATCGGACATCGCGGTGCCCTTAGGTTCCGATTACTGGACCGTCAAAACCCATCAACTCGCCCCAGCCGGCCTATCCGAACAGCACATCATCCGCCGGCGGGGTACCCGTATCCGTCTTCGCCGAATAGAGCTTCAGCTTTTGCAGGATCGCCAAGGTCGCAAATGCGGGGTTGGTCGTCGAGTAGCGTTTCCACAGCCGTTTCGGTTCGCGAGTCAGTCGAAAGAACCACTCCAGCCCATTCCGCTGCATCCATGGCGGCGCCTGTTCCAGCATCCCGGCATGAAAGGCGAACGCCGCACCGACCGCAACCAATGGCATGGAAACACGATCACGCATTTCGTAGGCAAACACTTCTTGCCGCGGGCACCCCAACCCGACGAAACATAGGCCCGCGCCGCTGGCGTTGATCTCGTCGGCCAACTCGTCGCGTTCTTCCGTCGACAGCGTGCGGAAGCGTGATGCCCGGCGTCCGGCAATCTTAAGTCCCGGGAACTTCTCGCAAAGGCGATCGGCGAACTGGTCCAACATGTCGGTGGTCGCGCCGAACAAATAGATCGGCACATCATGCTTCGCCGCCGCTTCGCAAAGTCGCAGCGTCAGTTCCGGGCCGTAGACGCGGTCGCCCAGTCCGCAGCCATGAATTTGGTTCAACGCCCATTTGACGGGCTGGCCGTCCGGGCAAACCAGATCGAATTGGTTTAGCCGGTACTTGTGCTGGGCATCGCTGACGCCGGTCATCACGCCGTGAACAGCCAACGCCGTCACAGACATCGGTCGGCGAGCCTTGCCTGCCTCAATGACTTTGGCAACGGCGGCTTCGTAGTCGATCGCATTGACGTTGATGCCAACGACACTTCGTTTGCCGAGATCGATCATCTTCTTTTTGACTCAGTTAGTAACGGTGGATGGTTGCGGCGTGTGCTTTTGGGTTTGGATCGACGACGCGATCGAGCGATCCGCGGCTTTCAATTGATCGATCATCAAGGATACATCAAACGATTCAGCGTACAGTTTGAGTCCCCAGCGGACGATCGAAAGCTTTTCTTGGCGACTCATGTTCATCGCAGGGAAATAGGCCATGTCGGAATCGTCATCGTGACCCAAGAAATCGGGCGGGTGCAACAGGAGCGACGGCGGCGTGTTTGTCAGCTTGCACATCCGCAGCGCGGTGCGAAGGTACGTCTTTGCCGCCAGCGTCGAAAAACTGGCCAAATAGGTGAAGTAACTGAAATGGATCGGCGTTCGCGTGATCGGCATCACCGTGACCGGCATTTCCCACAACTGATGACCGTCCACCGCACGACGAAACGGACGGTTGGGTTGCCGAAGCGACGAGAATCCGCCGTAGAGTTTCTTGGCCTTCTCGCGTTGTTCGCCTTTCAAGTCGCTCTTGATCAAGAACACCATCCGCGCGATCGGCGCAATCGACGTCGGAAAGATCGACGCGTCGTACACGTAGTCGTGTTCCGCAAGCACCCGCAGCACTTCGTCGGGGCAACTGAAGCCGGGGCCACGAAACCCCAGCGGTCGTCGGCCCGTCGCGGCGAGAATGCGATGGTGTGTGGTTTCGATTTCGTCCGCGATCTCGGCGGCTTCCATCGTGTGCATCCACGGTAAATGATTCAGCGAATGGTTGGCCGGTTCCCACGATTGCAGCTGACCAAATTGACGGATCGCTTCCGACTCGTCATTGCCGTCACCGGCCAAGTCTCGACCAACGATAAAGACGGTCAAAGGCAAGTCCAATTCGCCCAAGACATCAACAATGCGATCGATGACCAGCGGCAAATAGCCCGGTCGCTCGGCCCAATCAGGACGTCCAGCGGCGCGCAGGTAGGCCCACTTGTTGTCCAGGTCCATCGACAGGCTTGCGATCGGTCGACTCATGATTTTGATTTCAAAACGTGTCGAATCGCGTCGAGCGCGCCGGCGGCAGCCCACTCTGGAGTCCGATCGGAAACCGATTCACGGGCGGCGATTCGCATTTTGCCAATCGCTTCACTTGAGGCGTTAAAGTATCGATCGAGAACTCGCGCCAAGCTCTCGTCGACCTGTGGATCGTACTGCCAACCGTTGACCTCATCGCGAATCAAAGTTGTCACGGCTTGGGCATGGATGCTGCCGATCACGGGCAGTCCGGCATGCAGCGATTCATTCACGACGAGCATCCATTCGTCGGCCAGCGAAGGAGCGATCATCGCACCACAACGAAGCATTTCCTCGGACAGTTCGGTCGGTGTCAGATTCCCGAGCACACTCACGGTCAGATTTTCGGGACCGACGATCGATTGGATCTCGTCACGAAGCGGGCCGTTGCCGGCGAACACCAATTCGATGTTCCGGGCGCGATTTTCGAGGGCATACTGTGATACCTGTTCCACGAGGGGCAGGACGCCCTTCCGCTCGCTCAATTGTCCAACGACAAGCAATCGATGTCGCGTCGCGTCATCACACCGACCGACTGGGCCGTGATAAAGCGTGCGGTCATCGGCGGCATACGGAAGGGGGAACAGTTGTTCCTCGGGTGCACCGATTTGTTTCAGGTATTGATGGCACGATGGTCCGTTGTAGGTGATCGCGTCTGCTCGCTTGATCAGGCCTTTTCGGATCATCCCACGCAGCACGCCACGTCCCTGTTCGGTTCGTTCGCTCATGTAGGTGCAAAGCACCAGTTTGGTTTGCGGGTTTCGCAGGCAGTACATCGCGGCGCCGACGGACCTCGCACCCAATTCGAGCGACATGACAACGTCGGGATTCAGTTTCTTCAGCCGTGACGTCGTGTCGTAGGGAATGTGGACATAGAGCGAGTCGTCGAAGCCCGCTTCGCGATGTTTCCATTTGCGGCGGAACGTCCATGTGTCTTGCACGGAAACATCCAAGCCCGTCCAGTCGGGTGTGAAATCACGATTCGGTTCGATCGGCGTACTCAACAGGACCTGGAAATCACTGATCGACGCAGCCAACGACTGCAACACCCGCACTTGATAAAGCGGGATGTAGTGCGTCAGAAACACGACTTTCGCATCAATCCTTGAAGTGTTTTTCGCCTGCATCCCTGCGGTTTGTGATTCAAGCAAGGTCACCGAAATATCACTCGCTCCCGCGACCCAATATAGGAACTTTGATGGTTTGGAAGATCAATCGGAAATCTTCGACCAAGCCAAAGCGTTCGAGATAGCGAAGGTCCAGTCGCATCCAATCGTCGAACGATTCAATGTTGGCCTTGTTTACCTGCCAATAGCACGTCATCCCAGGGCGGACGTCCAATCGCCGACGGTGCCAACCGACGCACGCACGGCTTTCGTGCCAAGGCAGGGGGCGTGGACCGACCAGCGACATGTCGCCTTTGAGAACATTCCAAAGCTGTGGCAATTCGTCGATGCAGGTGCGTCGCAAAAACTGTCCCGTTTTGGTGATCCTTGGATCGTTCTTGATTTTGAACGCTGGTCCGTCGCGATGGCTTTGGTGCCGCAGTTCGGCTTGCCGATTTTCGGCATTAACGACCATCGTACGCAACTTGTAGATCGTGAACGGTTTGCCGCGGAAACCTTCGCGAGTCTGCTTGAAAACCGGCGCAGCACCGTCTTCCAGTTTGATCTTCAGCATCGCGCCCAAGATCACCGGACTGAGCAGGGTCAAACCGACCGATGCACCGACAATGTCGACCGTCCGTTTGGCCATCATTCGCATCAGCGGTGATCGCACGAGCGGATCGTCATGCGTGACCGCAACGATTGCGTCTTGGGCGTTGTCGCCCGTTCGGCAAACCGCGAAGCCGTCTGCGTCACTGGTGTCCACGCTTTCGCCACGCCGGCGAAGCATGGATTTTGGCGGCAGGCCACCGTCCGAGTCGTCGGCACCGAAACCACTTGGATCGTGGACACGCAATTTCATGTCAACATTTAGATTGTTCGTCCGCATGACTTCGGCCAGCCGATCGATTGCCGATCGTCCGCCCATCTCAGGCGTGTCGACAAGCAGGATTCCGAATTGCCCCTGTTCGAGCATCCCTTTTTGGTCAGTCATCCGCAGGTTGTGATGCAGTAAACGCAGCATCTGTTGCGTCTTGGTGCGCCGTTGGTCGCGGGCGATCAGCTTGATTGCAATGATGCAGAAAGGAATCGATCGACGCGTTGCGCGGACGCGTTCGCAAGCGACTTGTCGACTGAATTCGACTTCGCTTAACAGCAAACGATCACGCACGCCGAGTAAAGGCAAACGTTGACTCCAATCGCGGATCAAGGCTCCAAGCACTATGGAAATCCTTTGCAGAGGAAATTTGGTAGGAAAAACGGAGGGGTGCAGATTCAGGTGGGACGCGACTCTTACCGCGGGACGGAGGAGACATAGCCGATCTCTTCCGCAGCATTGTCGTGGAGTGCCAAGTCCGCATTGATCGAAACATGGTTAGCGTCGGTCGACCGAGTCTTCGGCCGAGGCACGCTTGGGCGAACGGTCGAACGACGATCTGATCGACGCGGTGCCGCAACACCACGAACGAGAGCCTGGATCATTCCCAAGCACAATCCGAGCATCGCGCCGATACAGGCCAAGATCGCTCGAGGTGGGCCGACCTTTTCTAAGTTCAGTGATGCGTTCTGGATCACTGAAACGTCGGACATTTTTTGGTTGTCCAATTCTTGCATCATTCGCGAACTTTCGAGGCTTCGCGAATGGCTGAGATAGTTTTTCTCAGCGATGTCGGCAGCCCAATTCAATTCCGCTAAAACGACCGCATCATCGTTAAGTCGTTGCAAATCAGCGTGGGCCGATTCAAGGCTTTTGGCAAGCGAATCTCGCCGGCTGGCGTGCCCCGCGGCCGTAGTCAACGCGGTCTGGTAGTCGGTTTCCAGACTCAATCGCAATGGGTTTCGAGCTTCGACCGTTTGCTCGCGATCGTCTTCCGCCGCGTTGACGATGTCTTCGCCTTGGATGATTTTGTCACGCAAAATTTTGTAGCGTGGGTGGCTGGCCGTCACCTTCGATAGTTCTTCGCCGTCTTGCAACTTGTAGCCATAGAGTTGGGTTCGCATTCCGTCGACCGCGTTGTTCGCGACCTTGGTGGTTTCCATCGGAATCCACTCTTCAATCGTTTCTAAGCGTTCGGCAATGGATTTAGCTTTGCTGCTAGCGTCGGCAAGTTCGCTGTTGGTTTGGTCGAGCGATAGCTCGAGGTTAAGGATCCGTTGGCGAAGCGATTCTTCCGCCGAGACGGTGCTCATCCATCCCATTTGGCTTTTGGCTTGCTGCAGTTTCTTGCGAGCTTCGATCGCATCGGACTGGCTGGATTCGGTTTGCTGTTCAAAAAAACCGAGTGACCCCGTCGAGTTGTGTGCTTCGACGTGATACGCGCCATACTCGTCCATGATCGATTGGACAATTTTTTGAGCGACGATGGGGTCGTTGAATTTCGAGGTGACCGAGATCGTGTAGCTGTTTTTGGGTACCTCAATGGCGACTGAATGGACGACCCGTTTGACGGCGGCTTCGTGAGCGATCTGGCGATCGTATTCCGCCCGCTCTATCGAATCGCCGCTGGTGTCCGATTTGAATGAAAATCGTTTGGCCGCGTTGCCGATCGCACGGGTCGCGCGGTCGACCCAGGTCCGTTCAAAATTGATTTCGCGTGCGCCGACTTTTCGCACCACACGATCGGCGATCTCACGACTGCCCAGCATCTGTGAGATACTTGCCACTTCGGATGACCGGCTGTCCTGCAGCGAGACGGAACGCCCCGGTTCGGTCGTCGGGTCGATCGCAACGGCGCCGCGACCGAGTCGAGCGTAGAACAACCCGTCGCTGATGTACTCGTTGGGCCAAGCCACCAATAATCCAACCACGGCCGCGGTTGTTAAAACCGCAGTGAGTGCAACGCTCGGCAGTCGATGTTGAATCACATTCATCAAGTCGCGCGGCGAAATCACCGCCCAGGTATCAGGGGCATCGCCGGATGGGGCGATCAAGCTGTCTGTCTTCCGATTCATATCCAAGGATCCTGCACACAGAAAAATAGGAGCAGCGATTGGCCGCCGAACTCAAAATCGCCGAACGGTATTTCCGTGTCTGGCAATTCTGGCTCTGTAGCTCGCAGCACCCCCCGGCCTGGTTGGATCCCAAGTTAGTTCGCGTGATCCCAAATATCACGCTAAACACCACAAATTGGATATCAAAGATCCTAGAGATGTTTCCGAATATGAGGGCGCCGTCAAGCGATTGGCAACGAAACCCATCAACAAGGTGGTTGAATCTCGCCTCAGGCTTAGTATTTGGGAGCTGTCGGCGCAATTTGGTCTTCAATTAAAACGCGAGAAGCAGACCTCGATAACGCAGTGAGTTGCCGACATTGCGGAAATCGCATTCGGAACGGACCAAGTTTTCCCGACCGGGCCGTCACACTGGCTATTGCTCCCACACCCATGCCCCGCAAACGGATCCGCTATGCCAACCTTTCGAGTTCCTGAGCCCAGTCCCGTCAATGCCCGCGACGAAGCCATCGAATATCACGACATGGATCACAGGTCTGTGAACCAGCAATTCGTCGACGATTTCTTGGGTCGTGCGGGAGGAGTCGTCCAAGCTGCTGCGATCCATCAGACGGCGGCCGTGTTTTCGTCGGGGCCCCGAGTCATTGACCTTGGGTGCGGACCTGCCGAGATTCCGATCCTGCTTTGCCAGAGTCACCCCAATGTGCAGGTCATGGCGATCGACAACGAAGTCGAAATGCTGGAGATCGCCAAAATGGAAATCGACATCGCGGGGATGCTCGACCGAATCATGCTGCAGCACGCGGATGTAGCGAAGATGGACGCTTACGACGACGGCATGGCGGACGGGGTCATCAGCAATAGCGTCCTGCATCATCTCGATGTTCCAGAGCAAGGACTGGTGACGGCGATGCGATTGGTTCGTCCGGGCGGGTGCGTCTTTCTTCGAGATCTGTTTCGCCCCGATACCGAAGCCGAAATCGAAGCCTTGGTCAAAGTCCACTCGGCCGGTCAAAGCCCGGCCGCCGAACAATTGCTGCGACAGTCATTTTGGGCCGCGTTGTCGATGGAAGAGGTGCGTGAAATGACGCAGGGGCTTGGCATTGAAGATCCGTGCGTTCAAATAACAAGCGATCGTCACTGGACCCTCGACTGGAGCAAGCCAGGATCGGTCCCTGTGGCCTCTACATGATGCACTCGAGCGGACACCAATCGGGCGAACCAACATGCGCACGTACTTGCAACTCTTAGACGAAGTCCTTCATGACGGACTGGACCGCGAAGACCGCACAGGCGTCGGAACACGAGGGTTGTTCGGTCGTCAAATGCGATTCGACTTGGCTCAGGGTTTTCCGCTGCTGACGACAAAGAAAATCCACGTTCGCTCTGTTATTTATGAGCTTTTGTGGTTTCTTCGCGGTGATACCAATATCAAGTATCTCAAAGACAATGGTGTCCGCATCTGGGACGAATGGGCCGACGAACAGGGCGACCTGGGCCCGGTTTACGGGCACCAGTGGCGGTCATGGCCGAAGCCCGATGGTTCGACGATTGACCAAATCGCCTGGGTTCAAAACGAAATTCGAACCAATCCGCAATCGCGACGGCTGATGGTTTCGGCGTGGAATGTCGCGGATGTCGGGCAAATGGCGCTGCCGCCGTGCCACGTCATGTTCCAGTTCTATGTGGCGGGTGATCGGCTGTCGTGCCATTTGTATCAGCGCAGCGCCGACATGTTTCTGGGCGTTCCATTTAATATCGCTAGTTACTCGCTCTTGACCATGATGATGGCGAAAGTCACGGGGCTGAAACCGGGCGAGTTTGTTCATACGCTTGGCGATCTGCATCTCTACCGCAATCATTTCGATCAGGCGCGCGAGCAGCTTTCACGGCACCCGCGTCCCTTGCCGACGATGCAAATCAAGAATACGCCTGCGTCGGTGGACGGTTTCGACTTCGACGACTTTACCTTGGTTGATTACGACCCGCATCCAGCGATCAAAGCCGTGGTAGCGGTTTAGCAGCCTGTTGAAAAAGGGGGCTGACCCTTTGGAGACGTTGCTGAAACATTGTGAAATCGAAACGTCGGAGAGGGTCAGACCCCTTTTTCAACAGGCTGTTAGGTGGGGGGCGAGGACTTGGGTGTTGGCGAGGATGGCAGTGACCGGGTTCCGCCTAGTACGTGGCCGATCGTGGCGATCGTCGCGATGACTCCTGATGGTACGATCGGGCTGGATGGCGATATGCCGTGGCGGCTTCGCGCCGACTTGCAACGCTTCAAGGCCATGACGATGGGTGGCGTTTTGATCATGGGCCGCAAGACCTACGAATCGATCGGTCGGCCTTTGCCGGGTCGCCGGACGATTGTGGTGACCCGGAATGCCGCGTGGAAACCCACGGGAGTAAACCAAGACGGGCAGGTTGATGTCGCGGGCGACCCCGAATCTGCCATCGAAAAAGCGGGTAATGCCAGGATTTTCGTCGTCGGCGGTGCTGAAATCTACCGTCAGCTCATGCCAATTTGCCAAGAAGTGTGGCTGACTCGGGTCTGGTCGAACGTCCGCGGCGACACAAAATTGGATTTTTCGATGGCCGATTTCCAGGTTTTTGAGCGAACTCGGGTGCCCGCTTCCCCGCGTGACAACGTGCCCACAGAGTTTTTTCGGATGCGGCGACGAAATTCCTAGAAAAAACGTGCCTCATGCCACTTGAGCAAAAAGGGGGCCGGTCTGTATATTCCGGGATTCTTAGCGGAACCTTTGCAAACCTTTTGGGTAAGTGTCCGCTTCCGTCCACCTACCTGATGAAACTTTCACCGGAGTCTGGTTATGCCCCGTTTGATGGGCGTTGATATTCCCAACGACAAAAAAATCCAATACTCGCTGACCTATTTATACGGCGTCGGGCTGTATAGCGCTCGCGAGGTTTGCGAGAAGTTGGGTATTGACCCGGATCGCCCGGCCAGTGATCTGAACGAGGATGAACTCGGTCAAATCGCAGGGATGCTCGAGCAGAACTACACCGTCGAAGGTCCCCTTCGTCGTTATGTCGCGCAAAACATCAGCCGTTTGCGTGAGATTAAGTCGTACCGCGGCATGCGGCACCGATCCAGCTTGCCTGTTCGCGGGCAACGAACCAAAACCAACGCGCGGACTCGAAAGGGCCCGCGAAAGACGGTCGCCGGCAAGAAGGGCGTCAAGGACCTTCGCTAGTCCGGGTCTTCGGACTGGCTCTGATGCCTTTCGGCGGTTCATGTACCGTCATTCCGGTCATCCCCTCGCGTTTGCAGGGGTTGATCGTTTGTTTTTAAGCCCACCACCTTTATCCATCATGAGACCTTTGCAGTGGCAAAGACCAACAAAAAGAAACGCGTTCGCCGCAACGTCACCAGTGGTGTCGCGCACATTCACGCGACATTCAACAACACGACTGTGACCATCACGGACCCGAAGGGCGACACGCTTTGTTGGGCAAGTGCCGGCACGAGTGGGTTCAAGGGAAGCCGCAAAAGCACGCCATTTGCCGGCCAGTGCGCCGCTCAACAGGCGGCTGAAAAGGCAACCAAGTTTGGCATGCGTGATGTCGAAGTGAAGGTGAAGGGTCCCGGATCGGGTCGCGAAAGCGCGATCACGTCTCTGCAAGCGGCCGGCTTGAACGTCAAGTTGATCGAAGAAGTGACGCCCATCCCGCACAACGGATGTCGCCCACGCAAGAAACGACGCGTCTAGGAATCGTTTGCTTCCGATTTCGGAAGTCCCGTTTTTGGCAGTCGTTCATCAAGACTCGGTGGCCTCGGATCGCCCGCACGATCCACTCGGCCGCTCGAGTCCCTTTTTAAGCAATCCTCTCTCACATCTGGTCCCACAGAACTGAGGTCACATGACAATGCATATCCGTTGGCGTGGCATGGAACTTCCCTCCGCACTGGAAGTTGACCGTGATACCCTGACATCGTCCTACGGCAAGTTTGTTGCTGAACCCTTCGAACGTGGCTTCGGCTCGAGCGTCGGAAACAGCCTCCGTCGAGTTCTGCTTAGCAGCTTGATGGGCAGCGCCGTGACGCAGATCAAGATTCGCGGCGCCCAGCACGAATTCACATCGATTCCGGGTGTCGTTGAAGACGTCACTCAAATCGTTCTGAATGTGAAGAGCCTGGTCGTTCGCAACCACAGTGAAGCGACGCGCGTCATCACTGTCGAAGCCAACAAGGCCGGCGTCATCACCGGCGCCGACGTGCAAACCGACTCGGACGTCGAAATCATCAACAAAGATCACGTCATCGCGACGCTGACCGACGATGTTCCATTCATGATGGAAATGGTTGTCGAGAACGGTCGTGGTTACGTGTCCAGCACCGAGCACAGCGCCGTCGACCACGAGATCGGAATCATTCCCATCGATGCGGTTTTCAGCCCGATCACTCGCGTGCGCTACGAAGTCGAAGAAACTCGCGTCGGTCAAAAGACGAACTACGACAAGTTGAACCTCGAAATCTGGTCCGATGGTTCAGTCAGCCCTGAGTTGGCGCTGGTCGAAGCTGCGAAGATTCTTCGTAAGCACCTCAACCCATTCGTCCAATACCGCGAACTTGGTCCGAGCATTTTCTCGGCCGCTCGTGGTGGCGCCGGTTCGCCGGAGGCTCAATTGGAAGCCAAGTTGAACATGACGCTCGGCGATTTGCGTTTGTCGGTGCGTGCGAACAATTGCTTGGAAAGCGAGAACATTCGCACCGTTCGCGACTTGGTGCAACGTACAGAAGACAGCCTGCTTGAAGTTCGCAACTTCGGCGACACAACGTTGAACGAGACTCGCGAGAAGCTTGCTCAATACGGTTTGCACTTGGGCATGCGAGTGCCGAACGCACCGCTGTTTTAAGATGCTGCCTGTTTTAAGAATACAACGGGGCGTTGCTAACGAAGCGCCGCCCCTTTTCCACCACCTTTGAATACTTTTTGACGGACATTTCGCCATGCGTCACCGACGACGAGGCCGCACGCTCGGTCGAAGCCCGAGCCACCGTAAAGCTTTGCTGAAGAACCTCGCCAGCGCGCTGTTTTTGACAGAACGCGATGCGACGTACGACGACAATGCGCCCAAGGTTGCCGGCCGTATCACGACCACTTTGCACAAAGCCAAGGAAGTTCGCCCCTTGGTCGAAAAGTGCATCACCATTGCCAAGAAATCCATGCAGTCCGCGGAAGAAGCCACGAAGTTTGAATCTTCGGCGGAACGTGGAAGCGACGCTTGGAAGAAGTGGCGTACGAGCGACCAGTGGTCGAAGTGGGCAGCTGCTCGCGCACCTGTTGTTGCCGCACGTCGACGTGTCATTCAATTGATCGGCGATAAAGAAGCTGCAAAAATCCTGTTCGACACCGTTGCACCGCGTTTCGTTGACCGACCGGGTGGATACACGCGTATCGTCCGCTTGGCCACGCCGCGTTTGGGTGATAATGGCGAGCGAGCCATTCTGGAATTCGTCGGCAAGAATGACCGTGTCAAGCGAACCGCCGAACGGCCCTCGTTCGAAAGTGACGCACCAGCCGAAGAAGCCGTAGCCGCAGGCAGCGAAGAGTAATATCTAGCCCGCGGATGTGAAAACAGAAAGACCACGCCAGTTGGAAAAGTTGGCGTGGTTTTTTCGTAGTCATCATCCTCCGGATGGCGAAGCCCGACTGGTAATTTTTCTCGAACGAGCGAGTCACTGGCCCATTGGCATTCTCAACGTCGGGCAACTCTTTCGGTCGGGCATCATGATGCGCAGTATGATGGGTGCTCAGGCCCGCATCCCGTACGCTCGTCGCCAGGCTCGTAGTTGGATGTCGGTGCCGATGCTCTCGGTGATCACTTTCCATTGCTGGGCTACTTCGCCCAACGCCTCCGGGGCCGATGACTTGCCGTCGAGGCACCGTATCACCTGCGTATTGAGTGCATCGTAGTATTGCGGCGCTGCGATCACTTGCATGGCCGGTAGCGTCACGGGCGACTGCAGCTTTGTTTCTAACCAGGAAGAATATTCGCTGGTTCGGACCGAGCTATCGGTATCGCGGACTGCTGCCGTCGGACTGATTTTTTGCCGCACCGATTGGCTGCCTTCGCCACCACTGATCCAAGCAAGGAACGTTTTCGAAGCAGCCGTTTGTCGACAGTTCGTTGAAATGGCGACGATGGTGCTAAGCGGATCAAACAGTTGCTGTTTGGACGTGGACTCGCCTGAGGATTCGCCAAAAGGCAGATCGCAGATCTTGATTTCGTTGTCCGTTTGCACCGATTCGGTGGGAAACCCGATTCCCGCAAGCAGCGAGCCGTCGCAAAGTCCGGTCCAGACCTGTGACGCGTTCCGAAGCGGCTTCTCGTATCGAGAAACCGTTTCATTCATCAGCGACAACGCGGCGACGTAGTCATCGCCATCGATCAAAGGGGCGAAAGTTTCGCGACTGAACAGCCAGCCGCCTTTCGCCGACGAGGCTCGCCACAGAAACATGGCGGCAGCCCATCCGTCCGCGATCGGTTCAGCCGCTTTTCCGTTCCAACGGTCACGCACGTTCTGGTCGTACTGTTTCCAGGTTGTCGTGGTTTCGCCGCCGGACTTTTCCGACGGACCCAGCATCAAAGCGGGCAGCGGAGTCGTGATCGGTATGCCATAGGTGTCGGCGCCGTATCGCGACAAGCCGCTTCGAACCGCTGGCTGAAGTTCACCGCACAGGGAATCAATGTCATCGCCCGTCAGTGGTGCAATCGACTCGTTGGCGACCAGTTCGGCGACCAGCATAGAGGGCACCGCGATCACGTCATTGGATTTCGATAGGGTCGGCAAAAGATCCGATAACGGCTGCAGGTCGTTTCGATCCAGCGGAATAACATCCACCGTGATGGCCTGTTCGCTTACCGATGCCCAGCCGCGAACGATCGCGTCGGCGTCTTCTTGATTGCCAACCCAGGTGATCCGAAGTGGCACGTCGTTTCGGGCATCGATGGCGGCGGTGGGTGCAGCAGTTGGACGATTGCATCCGATGACTCCCACCCCTGCCAAGGCAGAGGCCGATCGAACGATAGCTTGTCGGCGGTTGATGGAAATACGATGGACGGACACGTTGGCTCGCTCGGGACGGGTCAAAAACGATCGAAGCAGATCGATAGGAGTCGATGCAGCACTGGCTCCTGATACGCATTATATTACCGCTCGGTTCACATGACGGGCATCGACGACTGCCGCAAGAACTTTCCCACGACCATTTGTCTTCACCAATCAAGCAGACCATGAGCTACTACCTAGGCATCGACATCGGAACCAGCGGAACCAAGACTCTTTTGATCGACGAAACTGGCGCTGTTATTGCTGAAGCGAACGCGGAATACCCGTTGCACCAGCCCAAGCCCGGTTGGACCGAACAAGATCCCGAAGATTGGTGGAACGCCACAGTCAAAACCGTTCGGTCGGTGATGAAATCTGGCAAGGTAAAACCCGCCGACGTGAAGGCGATCGGGTTGAGCGGCCAAATGCACGGTAGCGTCTTCTTGGATAAGAACGACAAAGTGATTCGGAACGCGCTGCTTTGGAACGATCAACGAACGGCTGCCCAGTGCGACGAAATCACTTCCGCCGCCGGTGGTCGAAAAGCATTGATCAAGATGGTCGCCAACCCGGCGTTGACCGGATTTCAAGCGCCAAAGGTTTTGTGGCTGCGTGAAAATGAGAAACGCAACTTTGACAAGCTCGCCAAAGTCTTGCTGCCCAAAGACGACATCCGCCGTCGTTTGATCGGTGACTACGTGACGGAAGTCAGCGATGCCAGTGGAACGCTGTTCTTAGACGTGGTCAAGCGAAAGTGGTCGACGAAGTTGATCAGCAAGCTTGGCCTCGACGCGGGGCTGTTGCCGCGCGTGGTCGAAAGCGACGAAGTCACCGGCACGCTAACCGCCGAAGCAGCAAAATTGCTAGGCCTAACGACCGATTGCAAAGTTGTCGGCGGCGCGGGCGATTGTGCGGCCGGCGCGGTGGGTAACGGAGTCGTCAAGAGCGGCGTGCTGAGTACTTCGATCGGCACTAGCGGAGTAATGTTTGTCCACAGCGACCAGCCGCAATATGACGCGGACGGGCGTTTGCACACGTTCTGTCATGCGGTCAACGGCAAGTGGCACATGATGGGTGTCAACTTGACCAGCGGCGGATCATTGCAATGGTGGGTGGATTCCGTCATCCGTGGATTGACCGGCGTCGCCGATGCGAAACGCTACGAAGCGGCCACGGCCGAAGCGGCGAAGGTGGCCGCAGGTTCGGATGGGGTTTTGTTCCTGCCGTATCTGAATGGCGAACGCACTCCGCACGCGGACCCCAACGCCCGAGGCAGTTTCGTGGGCATGAACTTGACCCACACGCGCGGTCACATGACGCGCGCGGTGATGGAGGGTATCACGTTCGCACTCCGCGACAGTCTCGAAATCATCACGTCGATGGGTGTTCCGGTGAAGCAAGTCCGCGCGTCGGGCGGCGGCAGCAAGAACCCGATGTGGCGTCAAATGCAGTCCGACGTATTCGGAAAGAAGGTCACAACGCTGGTCGTCGAGCAGGGGCCGGCATTCGGAGTCGCCCTGTTGGCGGCGGTCGGCGATGGCGCTTACAAGTCGATCGAGCAAGCGTGTTCGGCTACGATTAAAGTGGCAGATGAAACCGCAGTCGACAAAGCGGCCGCAAAAAAATACGACCAACTGTTCCCCATCTATCGTGATCTTTACGGCAACCTGAAAGAATCGATGGCCCAACTGGCGAAGTACCAAGCTTCCTAGTCTGTTTCATTTTTTCCCCCAACTTCTCCAACCTTAAAAACACAACTTATGAAAACGATCCTCACGCTGTTGATTCTTCTGGCGGGTATGGCGTCATTTGCCGGCAATGCTCCGGCCGACGACAAACTGAAGTGCCTGATCATCGATGGCCAAAACAATCACGTGATGTGGCCGAAGACCACAATCATGATGAAAGAATTTCTAGAAGACAGCGGCCGGTTCTCCGTCGATGTTTTGCGGACGAAGTACACCTGGAAGGGCGGCGATTTGCTGGAGAAGTTCCCCCTCAGCGATGGAAAGGCGTATGAGGACTTGGCTGAGCCGAAAAGTGATCCTGATTTCAAACCGAACTTCGCCGACTATGACGTCGTGCTCAGCAACTTCGGATGGAAGGCTGCTCCGTGGCCGAAAGAAACACAAGCTGCTTTGGAAGCGTACGTCAAAGGTGGCGGCGGCATGGTGATCGTTCACGCCGCCGACAACTCGTTCGGCGATTGGGACGCATTCAACCAGATGATCGGACTAGGCGGTTGGGACGGCCGCAACGAAAAATCGGGACCCTATGTTTACGTTGACGACGCGGGCAAAGTGATTCGCGATGAATCCGTTGGCTCGGGTGGCAACCATGGTCCGCAACACGAATATCAAATCGTCATTCGCGATCCCGATCACCCGATCACCAAGGGGTTGCCGCGAGCTTGGATGCACGCCAAGGACGAACTGTATCAGCAGCTTCGTGGACCGGCCAACAATATGTCGATCCTGGCGACCGCCTATGCCGATCCCAAATACAAAGGCACCGATCGTCACGAGCCGATGTTGATCACGATCGACTACGGCAAGGGGCGGATTTTCCACACGCCGATGGGCGACAATGACGGTTCGATGGAGTGTGTCGGTTTCATCACAACGTTGGTTCGTGGCACCGAGTGGGCGGCAAGCGGCGACGTCACGCTGACGCAAGCTCCCGATGACTTCCCGACCGCAACGGAAGTGAAAACGCGTCAGTTCCAGTTGCAATAGCGTTGGAAGTCTGTGTTGCGTTCGAAATGGGGTAGTAATCCACTTGGGAACGCAGCACCATTTCGGCCCCGCGATGAAACGTCCTGATGAAACGTCGTGGGGCCATTCTTCGGGTGTGTGGTACAATCCGCGGTCTTTCGCCGCTGACCCGCACAGGTCGTAATGTCTCTTGTCCTGATTCGCTCGTTTTTGGTCGCCGTGATCGCCACGGTTGTTCCAAGCGTCCTGTTTGCAGCCGACAAATTGGTCGACCACTTCCCCGATGCTGCCGCGTCGGGATGCATGTCCTGTCACGGCGACATCGAACTGATCCGTGAAGCCGATTCGGGCATGATGAAGCAGATCATGGAGCTCGGTCCGACGATGGGCGACCCGGCCGGATGTGTGGTTTGCCACCGTGGCGATCCGAACGAGCGAATCGACAAGGATGTCGCCCACGGCGAATTCGCCGGCGAGTCGTTTTATCCCGATCCCGGCAGCCCCTGGATCAACGAACAAACATGCGGCCAATGCCACCCGACGCAGGTGCGAGTTCAGTGGCAAAGTCTGATGATGACCGAAGCCGGCAAGATCCAGGGTGTGTGCTGGGCATTCGGTTCGCTGACCGGCTACAACCACCGCTGGGCCAACTACGCCGTCGCGAACCCCGACGATCCGGGTGCAAGACTTGGGACCGATGCGTATCGCGCCTACATGGAACGGTTGACCGAACTTGAACCCGACGTCTTTGTTTCCAAACATGAACCACTTCCCGACGCTGTCGGGCTCGACGAACTGGATCGATTGAATGACGATCCGACGCTCGCGGCTTTCACCTACATTCGTCAAGAATGTCAACGATGCCACCACGCGGTAAAGGGACGCCAAGAACGCGGTGATTTCCGAGGCATGGGTTGCTCGTCGTGTCACGTGCCTTACGGCAACGAAGGCTTCTATGAAGGCGCGGACCCCTCGGTTCCACATGACCAAACCG
The DNA here is from genome assembly GCF_007860125.1 of Rubripirellula tenax. Lineage (NCBI taxonomy): Bacteria > Pseudomonadati > Planctomycetota > Planctomycetia > Pirellulales > Pirellulaceae > Rubripirellula > Rubripirellula tenax. The sequence continues at coordinate 897,321 of NZ_SJPW01000002.1, read as the reverse complement.
GACACATGTTGGTGCATTCGATCCAAGGGACGCGGGAAGCAAAAGTAACCGTTCATGACGAAACGTACTCGGGCATTCCCGTCGAAACTTGCACGACGTGCCATGACCGTGGCAAGCGGATCGGTGTATCGTTTCAAGGCTTGATGGAATCGCCCTATCACGCGCCATTTGCGGCTGATGGTGGTGATCAACCGGCACTGCACACCAAGCACTACATCGCGATGGAGCAGGACGTCCACTACCAAAAGGGCATGACGTGCCAAGACTGTCACACATCGCTGGACGTTCACGGCGACGGCTTCCTGGCCGCCGCCAACTTGGCGTCGGTCCAAATCGAGTGCAGCGATTGTCACGGCACGCCCGAAATGTATCCGTGGGAGTTGCCGCTCGGTTACATGGACGAGTTCGCGATGGATCCCGCCCAAGGGCAACCGCGGGGAACCGCGACGGAGGCGTTGCCGCATACGCAACAGGGTTCGCCGGTTGCCATTCGCGACGGGCTGTTGCTTACCGCTCGCGGGAATCCTTACGAGAACGTGGTTCGGGTAGGCGACGAAATCATCGTGCACACGGCGGCCGGCAAAGACATCCCGATGAAGCCGCTTAAGAAGTTGGTCGAAGAGAAAAAAATCAGCGAACGCGGAATGGTTTCCATGATGGGCGTCTCCAAGCACTTGGACCGAATGGAATGCTACACGTGCCACAGCAGTTGGACGCCCCAGTGTTATGGGTGCCACGTCAAAATCGACTATTCGCAAAAGGACAAGTGTCCCGAGTGCCAGGACTCGAAAGAGAACTTTGACTGGGTCGCCGCCGGTCGCAAGCACATGGACGAAGCACATGCGGCCGATCGCGGTGAAACGGGCTATGACACGATCATTCCCGGAAAGATCACCGAACAACGTTCGTATCTTCGCTGGGAAGAACCGATGTTGGGCATCAATGGCGAAGGCCGCGTGACACCGCTGGCGCCTGGATGCCAGCCGTCAGTGACGCTGATCGGCCAAGACGGAAAACCGATATTGTTGAACCACATCTTCATGACCGAACCGGGCACCGAAGGGGGCGGCGACGAAGGCCAATTGGCGATCGACATGAGCCCGACTCAGCCGCACACCACGACGAAGGACGCGCGGTCTTGCGAGTCCTGTCACGCATCGGACAAAGCAATCGGATTGGGTATCGGTTCGACACGGCCATGGGACGAACAGCACACGGTTGATTTGGAAACCGTCGACGGAAAGATCTTGCCGCAGAAGACTCAGCCCCAAATGGAGCCGATCGAAAACTTGGCCAATGATTGGTCCCAGATCGTTGACGAGGAAGGAAACCAAATCGGAACGGTCGGTCACCACTTCAAGTTGTCGCGAGCATTCAACAAAGAAGAAATGGATCACATTCGACGCGAAGGAACGTGCATCGCGTGCCATAAAGAGATCCCGAAAGCTTCGCTAGCCGTCAGTTTTTTGCACCACGTGGCTGAATTCACCGGCCAAATGCCCAAGTCGACCGATCAACACGACGGCTTGGTCAACAAGATCGTGCTTTCCAGTGCGTGGGCGCAAGTCCTGTTGGCGCTCGGCGGCGTGTTGGTTGGTGCCGCTGTGGTCGGTGGACTGGGATACCGGCGATGGAAACCAAAGACACCGTGATTCGAGACACACTGACCACATCCCGACTGGCTCCCTCGCCGACCGGTGCCCAGCATCTGGGCAACGCGCGAACTTACTTGATCGCCCACTGGTCCGCGATGGCATCGGACGCACGCATGGTGCTGCGCATCGAGGACGTCGACTCGCCGCGAGTGAAGCCCTGGGCGTCCCAGCAAGCCATCGACGACCTGGCCTGGTTAGGAATCACGTGGGACGAAGGCCCCGACGTCGGCGGTCCCCATGCACCCTATGTCCAAACCGAGCGATTGGAACTGTATCGATCGGCGCTCGACCGATTGATCGTTGCTGAAAGGGTTTACCCGTGCGTTTGTACCCGAAAAGACATCGACGACGCCGGTTCTGCGCCTCACTTTGAACACGAGGGCGCGATCTACCCTGGCACGTGTTCGCGATGGCGACACGGTGACGCAATCCCGCCGGCCGGACAGTTCTGTTGGCGTTTTCGGTCCGGCGATCGATCGATCGGTTTCGACGACCTTGTGATAGGTCCCCAATCATGCGTGCCCCAAACCTCGCTGGGGGATTTTGCGGTCACTCAAAAAAACGGCGCCCCGTCGTACCAATTGGCGGTTGTCGTCGATGATGCGGCGATGGGAATCACCGAAGTCGTCCGAGGCAACGACTTGGTGGCCAGCACGTTCCGCCAACTCGAAATTTATGAAGCCCTGGGCACAACCCCGCCCCGGTTCGCCCACGTGCCACTGGTCCGCGGCGACGACGGCCGGCGACTAGCCAAACGTCACGGCGACACGCGATTGAGCCACTATCGCGAACAAGGCATTGCACCTGAGACAATCGTCCGATGGGCCGCCGAAAGCGTCGACCTCTTGCCTGGCGAAAAGACCTTCGATTGGTCGCGACTGAATCGCGAAGACACGATCTTCGAGGGGCACTTCACATAGCCGCGTATTGAACGCAATGCTCCAACGTTACGCCAGCAACTGTTGTAAATCGTCGGCGGTTAGTCCGCTAATCAAACTTTTGTCTTGGCTGATAATCGCATCGGCCAAGTCGCGTTTGGATTGCTGCATCGTGATGATCTTTTCCTCGACCGTGTTACTGCAAATCATTCGATACGCCATCACCGACTTGCTTTGCCCCATGCGGTGCGCCCGGTCGATGGCTTGCGCCTCCACCGCTGGGTTCCACCACGGGTCGAGAATGAAAACGTAGTCGGCTGCCGTCAGGTTCAATCCGTTTCCACCCGCCTTCAAACTGATCAAGAACAGTTGGCAGGTATCGTCTTCCTGGAAACGCTTGACGCACGCATCCCGTTTTCGCGTCTTGCCGTCCAAGTATTCGTGGTCCCAGTCGCGATCGTTCACTTCCGATCGAATCAGCGCCAGCAACTGAGTGAATTGAGAGAAGACGAGTACCTTATGCCCCTCGTCGATCAGTTCGGTCAGGTTCTGCATCAGGTTTTCGATCTTCGCGCCGGTGACTTTGCTTTTTTTATCCACCAATCGTGGGTCACAGGCGACTTGGCGCAATCGCAGCAAGGCTTCCAAGACGTGGATCTTTGCCCGCTTCAGCCCTAGTTCCTCGACCTTCTTGCTCAAGTGCAAGCGATAGTGTTCTCGGACTTCGTCGTAAATCTTGCGTTGTGGCTTGCTCATTTCGCAAACTAACGTCTGCTCTGTCTTGTCCGGCAACTCGGTCAAAACCTGTTGCTTGGTGCGCCGCAAGATAAACGGTCGCAACGACTGACTGACATGCTCGATCCGCTTTCGATCTTCATCGTTGTCCAAGGTCGCCGTCTTGGGTGCGCCCCCCAGCATTCCAGGGTTCAAGAAATCGAACAGCGACCAAAGATCGCCCAGGTGATTTTCGACCGGTGTGCCGGTCATCGCCAAACGGTGGTCACCACGAAGCAAGCGTGCCGCCTTCGCCGATTGGCTCTTCGGATTTTTAATTGCTTGTGCTTCGTCAAGAATGGCGTAGTCGAATTCCATTTTCGAAAACGTTTCGGCGTCGTTTCGCAAGGTGCCGTAGGTGGTCACGATCAAGTCAAACGCGTTTGCTTTGTTTTTTGCTAACGAACGGGTTGCGGTTTTTAATTGCTCGTGACGATCCAATCCCGTGTGGTTCAGGACCCGAAGGTCGGGCGTGAAACGCTTCGCTTCATCGATCCAATTGAAGACCAAGGATTTGGGAACCACAGCAATCGAGGGTTTTCGTATCTGGCCTTTCGGAACGCGGCGGTTTCGTCGCGATTCCAACAACGCGAGCACTTGAATCGTTTTGCCCAGGCCCATGTCGTCCGCCAGACAACCGCCGAAACCGAAATCCTGGAGAAAGCCGAACCAACCCAAGCCGATTTCTTGATACTCCCGCAACTTACCCGTGAATGTCTCCGGCGCAGGTACGGCCTGGACGCCCTCGAACGACTTCAACTTTTGGCAAAAATCGGTAAACGATCGATCGTTCTGGACGCCCTGGTGGTCGGCGAGCATCGCATCAAGCAAGAGAGCCTGGGTACGTTTGAACCGCAGGCCATCGTCGGTCGCTTCGCCGCTGTCACACAAACCGGCGAACCGTTTCAGCCATTCTTCGGGAAGCATCCCCAACGTACCGTCGTCCAGCAGGATCGTGTTGTCGCCCTTTCTCAGCGCCGCCAGCAATTCAGGCAGCCCGACATCGACGCCGTCAAAGTTGGCAGCAGCATGGAGATCGAACCAATCGATGCCGGATGAGATTGCGATGTCAAAATCCGTTGCGATCCGTAGCGCGACGCCTTCGGCAAGGACTTCCCATCCCACCGATTGCAATCGTTCAACCATGCCGATGAACTTGCTTTTCGGAATTCGCATTTCGACATCGTCGAACGTTTCCAAAAGATCGAAATGATCAACATCAATCGCGTTTAGAAATTCGGCTTCGGCGCTCCGGTCGCGTCGGACGATCGATTTGTCGCGTCGATCGAACCACCATTGAACAGAATCGTCGAATGCGATTTGCCGATCGTCGTAACGCACCAGCAGTTGTGCGTTAAAGCTAGCCGTGCCTTTTTCTCGCTGTTTTAGCAAACATTGTGGCAACGGAACGCCAAGTCGATGGGCAACATCGATCGACGGATCGATTCTCAAATCGAAGCTGCCATGATTAGCCGACAATTCGGTTAATAATGTGTGGATGCTGCGACCGGGGATGGTGACCTTTCCGACCCGCTGCCAGCCTCGGATGGTGGATGCTTGGGCCGCGTGAATCTTGATCACGCCGACTCGCGGCGACGAATCATCTGAATCGCATTCCCGCTCGCGTTCCTGTTTCGGCAATTCAACCAGTGCGCAGCCCAAATCGCTTGCAAGCATGACCGATCGGATCGGAATCGTTTTGCCGTCGCGTTTCAAACCAGCAACGACCACCAACGACTTCGCATTTTCTGGACTCGCGTTGATCGCCAACTCGAATTGCCATGCACTTCCAGTGTCGACGTCATCAATCCGCCGCGCGTCCTCGAACCGCTTGCCCACGCCAAGTTTCCACGCGAACCGACCCGTCGTGTGCAGTACCTCCAGTGATTCGTCCAGTCGCGAAGGGTGGACGGTGAACTGACCAAACGTCGGCGGACGGTAAGGATTGTAGTAGTTGCCCTGCCCCGAATCTTCGCCCGGCTGAAGCGTCGCAAAGGCCGCGCGTTCGTCGTGCGTCATCGACGCAGGCAATCGACTAGGTGCAATGGTGCACGCGACCGGCGTGCCCCATTGTCCATCTTTCTTTCGCTTGCTTTCGAACACTTGCACATTGAACGCTTGCTCGTTCATCCTGTCGGCCAAAGACAAAACGAACCAATGTTGTTGCTGGACGATGGACTCAGCGAAAACTTCGCGAGGAATTCCGTGCGATTCCAGATGGCCGGATGTTGGGGACACCGACCCAAGCGATCGGATCGATTCCTTCCATGTCGTCGCCGTCTTTCCGGTTGACTGATTTTGGATCGAAGCCGCGGCTATTGGTTGGGCCGCGGTCGGCGCATCACGCCGGTTTACTGACGCACGAACCGCTTCCAAGATTCTCAGTCGCCGTTCTTCGTTCGCCGAACGCTTCTCTTCCTTTGCTGAACGTTGGGCCGATGCACGATTGGTTTGACGTTGGTTCAACGGATCGCCGGTATCCAAAACGCTGGCGTCGATGTCGAATAGCTGCAAACGTTTTGGCGACTGCGCGATCACGTCATAGGAGGCGTCGATCGTTTTCATCATCGCCCACAAGTGCTTGCATGGATCGCCACCATCGTACCGCATGCAATCGCAAGTGACGCCCAGCCGACCGTTTTGCGTATCCGAAAAGTCGACGCCCACAACATATTCTTCGCCGCACGAACCGTCCGCGATCGCCAAGGCGCCGGTCGAACCGACGCTGGTCAACCGAACGCTTCGCTGCATCGCCAATTGGGACCCCCGAGAACGATCGCCACTTAGAAACTCGCTGGCGCAAACATCCGACAACATCATTTCACACTGCTCCGATCCATCGACAGAATCATCCGCTCTCGCGAGGCGGCACTCCGTAAGTCATTTTGGCGGCTAGTCCCAAGATCGACAATGCCAAGCCGACCAGAACGGCTGATACAGCGGCAAGTCCAGAAATTCCGTCTACAGTTTGTACCGTTTAGCAACGACTTGACCGCTCACGTTTTCTATACGTTCGACGTCGACCACTTTCCGTCGATCATCCGCCATGTTTCGCCGGTTGGGTTTTTGTCTTTTAGGATTTCGGGCAGGCGATCGGCTCGCACGTTGTCGAAGCTGGTCAGTTTGCCGAATCGCACCAACGATGCGGGGACGCCGACCGCGGTGAAGCCGGGGTGTCCGGTCGCCGGGTAGGGCCCACCGTGGTTCATCGCGGCGGAAACGGCGACGCCGGTTGGCATCTTGTCGTTCAATAATCGCCCGACTTTGGGTGACAATTCGAAACTGATCGATGCGTAGGCATCATCGTCCGAGCCGTTATTGGCCGTGTAAACACATCCGGTTAGGTTGCCTTCGAGATGACCGATCGCTTCGCACAACTGGGGCACGTCGTTGGCGACGACGAATAGCGATGCGTTGCCGAAGGCTTCGGTTTGGAACCCTTCGGGGTTCCCCAAGAATGCTTTCGCCGATGTCTTCATCAACGTGTTGGCGTATGCACAGCGACCGGCTTCTGGTTCGCCGCCACCGGTCAATAGATCAGCGCCAAAGTCGCACAGCGTCTTCACGCTTGACGACAAGCTCTTTGCGACCGCGGGCGACAACAACGTTCCGGCCGGTAGTGATGCGAACTTGTCTTTCACTGCTGCGATGAACGTGTCCGTTTCGGCACCACCGACCAGCATGACCATGCCGGGATTGGTGCAGAACTGGCCCGTGCCCATCAGCACGCTGGTGACAAAGTCGCCGACGATCGCTTCGCCTTTTTCGGCAAGCGCCGCCGGAGTAATGACGACGGGATTGACGCTGGAAAGTTCCAGATAGATTGGCTTGCCCGCTCGGTCAGCAGCTGACTTGAGCGTCAGGCCCGCGCCGCGGCTGCCTGTGTAACCGGTCGCGCCGACGCGTGGGTCGGACACCAAACATTCGCCATCGGCGTGACTGGTTCGATAGATCAGCTGCACCGTTGCGGGCGGCAAGCCTGTTTCCGCCAAAGCCTCGGCGGCTTGCTCGGCGAGCAGTCGTGTCGTCTCGGGATGCGAGCTGTTGGCCTTGGCGATCACCGGATTGCCGGCTGCGATGGCGGCCGCAAAATCACCGCCGGCAACGCTGTTGAACGCGAACGGAAAGTTGTTGGGACCGAAGACGCATACTGGTCCGAGCGGTTCGAAGACGCTGCGGATTCCGGCCGCGGTATCAATCGTCGCCATGGCCCAGTTTCCGGTTCGGCAAGCCTTGGCGGCTGCACGCAATTGGTTGCTGGTTCGAGGCAATTCGACGTCGCCCAATCGAGGACTCTTCGCCAATCCGGTTTCAGCGAACGCGGACTCCACTAGTGTTTCCTTGGCCGCGTCAATGCGATCGGCGTAGCGTTCAAGAAACGCGGCGATCTTTGAAGGCGGCATTTTGCGAAGCTGGCGCGCCGCATCGGCGGCGGCGTTGAGCGCTTCGTCGCAGTCGTCCCACGAGCTGACCGGAAACTCGGCGGCCAGCTTCGTGTTTTTGTTGGGGTCCGTTGCTTGAAAGGTGGTCGATGATTTTGCGACTCGCCATTGGCCAGCGATCAAAACAGGACGAACGTTCGCAGGAGTATCAGCAGTCATGAAAAACTTTAGTCGTTGGATGTGAATGCGAGCCGTGTAGTAACAATCAACCTTGCACGATCGCGTTGGACAACGTGCCCACGCCCGCGATTGTGATGTTGACGACGTCGCCGGCTGCCAGGGTAAATTCGGTCGTCGGAACAATGCCGGTTCCCGTCATCAGAAACGCACCGTTGGGAAAGCTGTTGTCGCGGCCCAGCCACGCGACCAAGTCGTCAAACTTGCGAGCCATTTGGTCCGCGCCTGATTGGCCTTCAAAGACGACAACGCCGCCGCGAAGGATCTTCAAATCGATCGCGATCTCGGCGACCGGTGGCAGTGAATCATAAAGGGAGATCCAAGGCCCAAGCCCCGCACACTGGTCATAGCATTTCGCTTGAGGCAGATATAGTGGATTGTCGCCCTCGATATCTCGCGAACTCATATCGTTGCCGATGGTCAGCCCAATGATTTTCAATTTGGGTGACAGTACCAATGTGACCTCGGGTTCGGGCACATTCCACGTCGCGTCGGTACGAATTCGCAGCGGTCCGCCGTGTCCCGAAACACGGTGCGGCGTCGCCTTAAAAAACAGCTCGGGCCGATCGGCATTGTAGACTCGGTCGTAACACGAAGCCGCGGCTTCGGATTCTTCCATCCTCGCCGTCTGGCTGCGTTTGTATGTCACACCGGCCGCCCAGACCTCTTGATGGTCGATCGGCGGCAACCACTGAAAGTCGTTGCCAATCGCGACCGGATCGTCCTTTGCCAGCGATTCGATCGCTTCCGAAGGGGAATCTGCGGCAAGCAGGTCCGACAGCGACGGAAATTTTGTGTCCAGGACAAGCGGAATGACTCGGTCGCCATCGACCACTGCAACACGCGTGGCGCCGGTCGAGTCGATAAACTTTGCGATATCCATAGGTACTTTAAGTGAGCAGACAGAAAGAAACTCGACGGAACCAGCACTGGGGCACCCTCCGCAGCGGACCCGGATCTTACTCGCCGCCCCGCGATGCTTCAACGAGCGAGAGAATCTGTCAAACTGGACCGTGGAACATCGAGCAGATTCGTCCGATCGTTCTTGCCTTCATCGGTACAGCGATAGGACGCTGACCCGAAGCAACGCGTTTCGAAAATCCTCCGGTGCAAAGTACTCGCGTGATCGAATAGAGTGACGGAATGAATAGCAAAACGACGACAATTGCGGTTTTACTTGTGGGTGTTTTGATTGCGGTCGCTTGGATCGTTGCGTCTAGCAAGGATCAGCCCGGCGATTTGTTGGGAAACAAGGGTGCGGTCGATTCTGACGCGAACGCAGAAATAGAAATATCGAAGCAGTCGGAGTTGACCCGCACCGCGTTGGCGGCGACTGAGAATTTGGAGACCGAAGCGGCGGAAAAGGACTGGGATACGCTGTTCTCGCAATCGCCGGATGATCCGTCGATGCTGAAGAATCGGGCGCTCAATCGCATTTTGAAGGTCGATGCGTTGGCCGGGCAAGTTGCCAACGCGTCTTTAGAAGCGGCGGTGAAACAGCAGGCTCGGTCGCAGTTGCCCGATGCGATCGCGGGCGCTCGCGCCGCGATCGATCAGTTCGCGGAATTCTCGGCCGACCCGGTCATTCCCGTTTGGATGCGGACCCGCATCGATATGCAAGAAGCGGCGTTGTTGCCGGCGTCGATGACCAAGTCGCTGCGGCGCGATATCTTTACCCAGCTTTCCGAAGCCGTGGGCGGTCCCATCGGTAAGCAACCATCGTCACGCATGCTGGGCGGTTCGCTGATCGAAGTGCTCGGGCAAATGGAAGACCCGATTGATGGGCTTCCCGCCGAGACGCTTGCCGCCGCCGCTGAAACGATGCGATTGTTGTCGGACTCTCACCCCGAGAACTTGTTTTTCGCTCTGCGAGCGGCGCGACTGAACATTGATACCAAGAGCGAGACGGCGGCGCCGTTGGTGGAACGAACCGGAAGTCTGGCTCGCGCGATTTCACCCATGATCGCTCGAGAAACCAAAGCGATCGGGATGACACCCGAAGAACTGGTTGCCGACATCACCGCGAAAATCAAATCGGGTGATTGGTCCACCGCCGAAACGCGAATGCTGCAATGGTTCAACGTGCTCAACGGAACCGAAATCGTGAAGACCGACCGGCGACTTGCTTCGCCGCACCCGTTGGATGAACTGTCGTTCGATTCGTTGCGACGATTGTCGTCGGTGATCGCCGGGGGTGCGCCGGTGCCGCGTGGTGACCAACCGATCAAGTTCGAAATGGTGCCGGTTCAGACGCCAGTTCCGCCGTGGATCGCGACGGTCGTTGATATGGACCTGGACCTTGATTCGGACATCGTCACCATCGACATGGAATCGAGGATTCGGGCAATGCGAAACGATGGCGACGGTGTGTTTGTGGACGCGGGTTCGGCGAAGGTCAAGTTCGTACCTGCGGTCATCGTGGTCGCCGATTTATTTGTCGTCGACAGCAGCAGCCCCGATCGCATTCGGTCGGGCGGAACGTCCGTGGCTGGTCGCCACGACACCCTGCCCTGCTTGGTGCTCTGCGGTGACGACGGTGTTCAGTTAGTGTGCGTCGACGGCCGAACGGAAACTGATGACACGAAACGGTTCGTGTTTGTTGACGGTGACACGGGACTTGGCGACGTCACGGGCGTCGTTGCCGCAGTGGCGGGCGACTTAGAAGCCGACGGCGATTTGGATTTGATATTCGCGACGAAAAACGACGGCGTTCGCATGTTCGTCAATCGTGGCAACCGCACGTTTTTCGAACTGCCCCGATCGGACGAGGACTTTGGAAGGTCCGATCCTGTGACCGCGCTGGCGATCGCAGATTTGGATCGCGACTTGGACTTGGATCTGGTCACGACTCACGCCAGCGGAAAAGTCGGGATGCTTGAAAACTTGTTGCACTTGCAGTTTCGAGGCCGAACGCTGGACACGATCTCGCCGGTTGCCGGTGCCTCACAGATTGCGGTGGAAGACGTCGACGGCAACGTATCGTGGGATTTGGTCGTCGCGGGTTCCGACAGCTCGGCGATCGTGTTTTCACAAACGGCGGCGGCGGGAGCGTGGACCGTCGACCATATCGAAACGGCCGACGCAATCGCGGCGCCATTTTTGATTGCGGACGTTGATAACGATTCGTGGCTGGACTTGATCGCCGACTCGGGGACCGCCTCGATCGGACCATGGGGCTTCAGCGACATTAGTGATGGATCGTTCGGGACAGAACGAAGCGAAGCGGCGGACTTTAACTCGGACGGCGCGATCGACTTTGCCGCCGTCGGCGACGGATCACTGGGTGTCGCAATGAATCGAACCGCGTCGCCAGGTCACTTCCTTGATGTCCGATTCAAAGGCATCGACGACAATGCGACCGGACGCGTCAATCACTACGCGATCGGTTCGGTTTTGGAACTGCGTTTCGGGCCCCATTACCGGGCTCGGATCGTGAAATCGCCTTCAACGCATTTCGGTATCGATGGCTATGACAATGCTCGGTTCAATGCCGCCGGCAACGTTCGCGCGATTCTGCCTAATGGTTTGACGCAAACGACTCGCGACATCCAAGCCGACACACTTGTCGAAGAAGAGCAAACGCTGAAGGGTTCATGTCCCTACTTGTATGCCTGGGATGGCGAGCAGTTTGAATTCGTGACCGATTGTTTGTGGGCGGCTCCGTTGGGTTTGCAGGTTGCCGACGGCGTCGTTGCCAAGGATCGGCCTTGGGAATATTTGAAGATCGATGGTCGTCAGATTCGTCCACGCTCGACCGATGAAGGCGACCGATACGAGTTCCGGTTGACCGAAGAATTGTGGGAAGTCGCCTACTTTGACGAAGTCGCGATCACCGCAGTCGACCATCCGCCAGACGTCGATATTTGGACGAACGAGAAAGTCGGTCCAGGTCAGATCGCAACGCCAACGATTTTTGCGTTCGGCAAATCGGACCGACACACGCCCGCCGTCGCCATCGATCCGTTGGGTCAAGAAGTCACGGATCAAGTGCGCCGCGTCGACGGCAACTTCATGAAAGGTTTTGATCAGCGTCTTCGCCAAGGTCTCTGCCCGCCGCACTGGATCGATATGACGTTCGACGAACTGTCTGCGGAAGGTTCGGTTTATCTGGTCATGACCGGTTGGATCATGCCGGCCGACACTTCATTGAATATTCAAATCGACCAAAACGACGAATTGGATCCGATCGAATTCCCGTCCGTTTGGGTTCCCGATAGTGAGTCCCCATCGGGATGGCGGAATGCGATTCCGTTTGCAGGTTTCCCGGGCGGCAAAACGAAAACCATCGTGATCGACGTGACGGATGTTGTTGACCGCGACGATGTGCGGATGCGAGTGCGAACGTCGGCGCAGATCTACTGGGACGCTGCCGAATTGGTGGTCCAGTCGTCACCCGCCACGTTCACCACCGAACCAATGGAGTTGTTGTCGGCGGAAGTGGCTTATCATGGATATTCGGCCAGAACGAAAGCCGACGCAAAATCGCCCGAACTTTACGACTACAACGACGCATCGACGACGCCCCGCTGGCCGCCGCTGGCTGGGAAATTGACCGCTGCCGGTGAATGCACCGACCTGTTACGCGGTTGGGACGATCGGATGGTGGTGATTGGTGCGGGTGACGAAGTTCGATTGACTTTTGCCATGCCCGAAAAGGAATTGCCAACCGGGTGGGTTCGTGACTTCGTGATGCACAACGTTGGCTGGGACAAGGACGCCGACTTGAACACGTTGGCGGGGCAAACGATTGGGCCGCTTCCCTATCGGTCGATGACCTCTTATCCGCCGCCCGTCAGTGAATCGGAGGAAGCAGAGAAACGCAACGAGTTGAACGAAATTCATCGGCAACGCGAGCAATCGTTCCGCGATTTTTGGTTTCGGCCGACCGAGTCGCTGTAAATCATTCGACCATCCAAACCATCGGATCACTCGTGGCGTAGAAGAACTTTACGAGGCGCCGTCCCATCGCTGATTATCTATGCCGTCTATATCTAAAAAAACGCCGAAACGCCCCGTAACGCCGCGGCTACGGATCGTTTTGTACGTCGTTTTGACGTTGTTCGGGATTCTGACGGCCAACGGTCTGTACTTGACGTCGATCACTTGGCTACAGGTCGCGACCGGGCGGGTGTTGGAAACGCACTTCTACCAATTGATGTTTCTGCTGCACCTTGGGCTGGGTTTGTTGCTAATCGTGCCCACAATCGGGTTCGGTCTGATTCATATGTGGCGCAGCAAGGATCGCCGCAATCGCCGCGCGGTGAAGATCGGCTATGCCCTGTTTGCGATCGCGATTTTGATTCTGGTCAGCGGACTTGCGTTGATGCGAGTCGGGTCGTTTGCGATCGTGAATCCGGCGACGCGAAACACCGTTTACTGGGCTCACTTAATTGCTCCGGTCGTCGTGATTTGGTTGTATTGGCTTCACCGATTGGTCGGCCCCCGCATCAAGTGGCATATCGGCCGGCGCGTCGGTTTGGCGATCGGCGTTTTCGTTGCGGCGATGGTCGCGTTCCAAGCATCGGACCCGCGACTGAGCGACGACCGAACACCGATTGATGGCGATAAGTATTTCGAGCCTTCGTTGGCGCGAACCGAGTCGGGCAAGTTCATCGCCGCTGAAACGCTGATGAACGACGACTACTGCCTGAGGTGTCACAGTGACATCAATGATTCGTTCATCCACAGCGCTCACCGATTGAGCAGTTTCAACAACCCCGCGTACCGGGCGTCGGTTCGCGAAACCCGCAAGGTCGCCACCGAGCGTGCCGGCACCTTGCAAGCGTCGCGATGGTGCGCCGGATGCCATGACCCGGTGCCATTCTTTAGCGGCGAATTCGACGATCCGAATTACGACGATGTGGGCAACCCGACCGCGCACGCGGGCATCACTTGTACGGTTTGTCATGCGATCCAGTCGGTAGACAGCAATGTCGGGAACGCCGACTACACGATCGACGAACCCAAACACTATCCGTTCGCCTACAGCGACAACCCGTTGCTGCAAGAACTGAATTCGTTGATGGTGAAGGCGAAGCCGGCTTTTCACAAACATGAAATGTTGAAGCCGTTTCATAAGACGGCTGAGTTCTGTAGTACGTGTCACAAGGTTTCATTGCCCGGCGAAGTCACGGCGTACAAAGAGTTTTTGCGGGGCCAAAATCACTTCGACAGTTATTTGCTGTCCGGCGTTTCGGGACACGGTGCGCGAAGTTTTTACTATCCGCCCAAGGCACAAGCGAACTGCAACGAGTGTCACATGCCGGCCGTGGCCAGCGACCAAGTGGGTGCGAAGTACATGGAGAAGCTAGGAGGGCTTGGCGTCCACGATCACTTCTTTCCAAGTGCGAACACGGCGCTTGCACACTGGTATGGCGATACAGGTGCCGTCGATGCGCATCGCGAGTACTTGAAGGACACGCTGCGTGTTGACTTGTTCGGGCTGCGCACGGGTGCCGCAATCGACGGCGAGCTTGTCGCGCCGCTGGGGGATCGGACGACGGTTCAAGCCGGCCAGTCTTACTTGATAGAAACCGTTCTTCGTACGATGAAGTTGGGGCATCACTTCACCCAAGGTACGACGGACAGCAACGAAATTTGGGTCGAGCTGACGGCGACTCAAGACGGCAAAGTGATTGGGCAAAGCGGCCAGCGCGACGAACTTGAAGCGGTGGATCCGTGGTCTCACTTCGTCAACACCTTCATGTTGGACCGTGACGGCGTGAGGTTGAATCGCCGTAACGTTCAGAACATTTTCACGCCTCTTTACACGCACCAAATTCCGCCGGGTGCTGGGCAGTCGATCCACTACCGTTTGTCCGTGCCCGAAGCGTCGTCGGCGCCGATCGAAGTGACCGCCCGCTTGCTGTATCGGAAATTTGACACCGAGTACTTGGACTACATCCGTCGCGATCGCGACCCGGCGCGTGACGGATTGGACATTGGGCTTCCGGGCGCGCCGAACGATCTTCCGATCATCGAAATCTGCAGCGATAAGGTGATCTTGGACGTCGATGTTGCGGTTGCCGACGCGTCTGAGAAACCAGCCGAGGAAGAAGCGTTCCCACTTTGGCAGCGATGGAACGACTATGGCATCGGGTTGCTGCTTAAAGGCAAGGCGGAACTGAAACAGGCGGCCCAGGCGTTCGCAAAGGTCGAAGAGATGGGGCGTTTCGATGGACCGCTCAATTTGGCTCGCGTCCAATTTGCCGAAGGCGACTTAGACGGGGCGACCGCATCGTTGGGGCGCGCCGCCGCGATGGATCCACCACCGCCGACTTGGACGCACAACTGGCTTAGCGGAATGGTCAATCGGCAACAGGGAAACCTGGATGCGGCGGCCCAGTCGCTTGAATCGGTGCTACAAACCAAGGTGCCGGATCGCGGTTTCGACTTTTCGCTCGACTACGAAGTGCGAACCGAGCTAGGTTTGACTCTGATCGATTTGGCCCAGCGTGCGGAATCGAGGGGCAACGACGACGAGTTCAAGCAACGGCTTGCCGAAGCACGTGACGCATTTTTGGCGGTGTTGAAAGTGGATTCCGAAAACGTTGCCGCCCATGCCAACTTGGCCGAAATCTATTCGTGGATGGGCGATTCATCCAGCGCAGACAAGCATCGTGTCCTTCACGCCAAATACAAAACGGACGACAATGCCGCCGAAGTTGCAATCCCCGCGGCGCGGCGCCGCTATCCGGCTGCCAACCAAGCCGCCGAAGCACTCGTGATCTACGATCTCCAGCGGTAACGATATCGTTGTCGAGGCCCTGCCGCCGTCTCGGCTCGCCCATCCCCTTTGACGCCCCCTTCTTCGATGACTGAATCTGATCCAAACGGTAACGAACCGCACGACGACGAGCCGCATGAAGATGTTCAAAACGATGCCGTCATCGCCAGTGCCCTTCGCACGTCATTGATCGTGATCATGTTGATGGGTTTGCCGGTGATTGGCATCCTGATCTATCTGAACGTCAATAAAAAGAAAGCCCAGTCGACCGAAGTCGAAGTCACATTACCCGAAGTTCGCGAAGCGACCGAACAAGCGATCCCCCTGCTTCCGTTGACCGACGTGACGTCTCAAAGTGGCGTCGACTTTGTTCACCAGTCCGGTCGCTACGGCGAAAAACTGTTGCCCGAAACGATGGGCAGCGGCGTTGCAGTGTTCGACTACAACGGTGACGGCAACGACGACCTGTTTTTCGTCAATTCGTCGTACTGGCCTTGGGACGAAGAGCGAAAGGACCAACCCACGCCATGCCGTCTGTATTCGGGTGACGGAAAATTCGGTTTTTCCGACGTGTCCGAGACAACCCAGGCCGACATCACGCTTTATGGGATGGGTGTCGCGGTGGGCGATATCGACAACGACGGCGACAGTGACTTGTTCGTTTCGGCGGTTGGCAAGAATCGGATGCTTCGAAACGACAATGGCGTTTTTACGGACGTATCGAGTTCGTCCGGAACCGAAGGCGACGCCGATGTTTGGAGCACCAGTTGCGGCTTCTTAGACTTCGACAACGACGGACTCTTGGATTTGTTCGTTTGCAACTACGTTGCGTGGAGTAAAGAATTCGACCTCAGCCAAGAATTCACGCTCGATGGACAATCACGTGCTTATGGTCCACCCAAAGCGTTTGCGGGATCGTATTCGTACCTGTACCACAACGACGGCGACGGAAAGTTCAGCGACGTTTCGGCGTCCGCCGGAATTCAGATTCGCAGCGACGATACCGATGTGCCACTTGGCAAGGCGATGGGCGTGGCACCAGTGGACATCAACGGTGATGGCTGGATGGACATCGTTGTCGCCAACGACACCGTCCGCAACTTTATGTTCCAAAACAACAAAGACGGCACCTTCACGGAAGTCGGTCGGTTGACGGGCATCGCCTATGACCGAGCCACCGGGAACGCTCGAGGTGCGATGGGTATCGATACGGCGGACTTTCGTGGCGACGGGTCATTGGCGATCGGAATTGGTAACTTTGCCAATGAAGCTAGCGCCCTGTACATGGCGCGGTCAGGCGGCGATGCAGACCACCAGCAGTTCATTGATGCTGCGATGTACACAGGATTCGGGCCACCGACGCGGCAGGGTCTAACGTTCGGGTTGTTTTTCTTCGATGCCGACTTGGATGGCCGATTGGACGTGCTGGGTGCGAACGGCCACTTGGAAGAAGAAATCGCCAAGACCCAGGCGACTCAGCGGTACGAGCAACCGCCGCAACTGTTTTGGAACGCGGGACGCGATTCGCAAAGTGAATTGGTGTTGGTGGACGGCAGTTGCACGGGTCAAGCGTTTTGCGATCCCATCGTCGGTCGTGGAACGGCCTATGGTGACTTTGATGGCGACGGCGATCTGGACGTTGTCATTTCCACCAGCCACTCCGCGCCTCGGCTTTTTCGCAATGACCAGACGACCGACCATCATTGGTTGCGGGTTCATTTGACAGGAACGGACGTGAACCGAGATGCGATCGGTGGGATCGTCCAACTGAAACGAGGCGAATCGATCTTGTCACGTACCGTCATGCCAACACGCAGTTACTTAAGTCAGTCCGAGAGAACCGTGACGTTCGGATTGGGCGATGACACCGACGTCCAAGAAGTGATCATCACTTGGCCGGGTGGGAAGAAAACAACGCACCCGATCAACGGCGTCGACCGTTTGGTCGAGTTCACGCAGTAGCCACCTGTTGTTCCGCGACGTCGCTCGTGGGACGGTACTGATAAACGCCTTCGCAAGTCCATTCCGCGAGCGGCATCGCGGGGCCACGAAAGATTTTCATGAATCATCCGCTCTCACAGTCACCGACTACCGAACCCACTTTGCTGCTGCGGTATCGCGACCGGCAATACGCCGCCGACTTGATTGGTGCAGCTATTCTTGAGTTCGATCTCTTCACGTGGTTGGACACGCATGCCGGTGCGACGACGCCGGACTTGCTGAAGCACTTTGGCATTGCTGATCGGCCCGGTGATGTGCTGTTGACGCTTTGCCGCGCGATGCAGTTAATCGAAACGGACGATCGTGACAGTCATCGATTGACAGCGATGGGGCGCGAGCACTTAGTGGCGACTTCGCCTTGGTTCTTGGGGCCGTATTATCGACCGATCGCCGAGTCACCGATCTTGAAGGACCACCTAAAGGTTTTGCGAACGGGTAAACCAGCGAATTGGCAAGCCAAAGGTGACGGCGATGACTGGCACACGTCGATGCTGGATCCTGTGTTCGCGCGTGGGTTCACCGCCATGATGAATTGCCGTGGATTATCGTTCGGACAAGCACTCGCACAATCGTTATCGCCGATGCTGGTCGACCGCAGCCATGTCTTGGATGTTGGCGGTGGATCGGGGATCTATTCGACCACCCTGGTCGCGGCACACGATCATTTAAAAGCGACCGTTTTGGAGCAACCGCCCGTCGACGAATTGGTTCGTGGCGAGATCACGCGACATGGACTTGAATCACGAGTCGACGTGGTCAGCGGTGACATGTTCACAGACACCTGGCCAGGCGGTGCCGATGTGGTGTTGCTGTCCAACGTCCTTCACGATTGGGACTTTCCCGAGGTGATTGCCCTGCTGAAAAAGACGGCCGAGACATTGCCCAGTGGCGGACTGCTGGTGATCCACGAAGCCTTCATCAACGACGAAAAAACAGGTCCCTTACCGGTGGCGGAGTATTCGGCGCTGTTGGCCAACATCACGCAGGGCAAATGCTATTCGGCCAAAGAGTACAGCGAAGTACTGGCGCCGATGGGTTTCCAAGTCGGACCGTATCAAGACACCATCGCCGACCGCGGCTACATGACGGCGGTGAAGATTTAATCAGACGCGCGGAAAGCGGTGTCCTTGCGATAGATCGAAAACCGTCGCTTTCGTGCGAAACCGTAAGGTTCTTCCGATGAAACAGTGGCTGTTGATACCAGCACGACGCGCAAGCAAGTGAATCCATCCGCAAAGTCAGATCGAAGGAGACGAGGGGCATTCTTCGTCCACATCCACTACATATTTACCTGGCAACTGCTCCGTTTCTTTAGAATGCCCGCAAGTCGGTGACTCGGAAAATTTCGACAGGATGAACGGGATCTACATGATGAAGATTCGTCCGGAAATCCTGTTCATCATGTTGATCTTGTCTAGAAAGGGTGAGTCTGGCGAGATCTAACGAGTCGGCCGCCGATTGTGGTCGCGTGACGGAGGCGAAGGCTTACGCCAACTGCATCACGTCGGGACGCAATGCGAATCGCCGGCGCCCGCCGACGAACGTTTGCGTGACGCGGCTTGTCAGTTCGACGTTGTCCAGCGGTGTGCTGACGCAGTGCGATTTGAATTGATGACCATCGACGACCCACTTTTGGTTTGGGTCGATGATGGTGATGTCGGCGGGAACACCAATCGAAAGGGTTCCGCCCGCGACGCCGGCAATTCTAGCCGGCGCGGTCGAAAGGCGATCGATGATGTCCATCCACCCAAAGCTGCCAACCCCCAACATGAATGTGGCAACGGTCGATAGCGTTGTTTCAAGCGATGCCAAACCGAATGGCGACTCAACCAAATCGTCCATCTTCTTTTCGCGAGCTCTTGGCATGTGACCGCTCTGGATTGCGTCGATGACTCCATCGGCGACCGCATGACGGAGAGTTTCGATGTGCCGAGGACTCCGCAGCGGCGGGTGAACTTTGAACCGTGCATCGAACGACCGCAGTTCGGTGTCGTCGAGACATAAATTGTGTGGGCAAACCGAAGCTGTGATTTGAATACCGCGATCCTTCACGCGGCGGATCAGGTCGACCGCACCCATGGTGCTGACGGGGCCGATATGCAACCGGCCGTTGGTGGCTTCGGCGATCCGAACGTCACGGGCGACGGCTAAGTCTTCCGCTTCGGTCGGCAGCCCCTTCAAACCGAGCACCAAGGACACTTGGCCTTCGTGCATGATTCCGCCTTCGGACAGTGTCATGACGTTGGGGCGGTTGATGATCGGCAGGTTGAACATTCGGGCGTACTCGAGTGCACGTTTTAGCAGTGCGTCGTTGGGCATCGGCCGCGGCGCGTCGCTGTAGGCAACCGCGCCGGCTTCGTGCAATAGGCCCAATTCCGCCATTTGCGCCGCATCACGATTCTTGCTCAAGCATCCGATCACGTGAACACGCACGCCGTCGGCTTGAACGGCTTTTTGCCGCACGAATTCGACAGCACCGTGCGAATCGATGCACGGGGATGTGCTGCTACAGGCCAAGATTGACGTGAAGCCGCCGGCCAGCGCCGCGTCGCTTCCCGAGGCGATCGTTTCGTCTTCTTCGAAGCCGGGTTCGCGCAGTTCGACACCCAAGTCCACCAGTCCCGGTGCAACGATTTGTCCGGTGGCGTCGATGTGCGTGACGTGATCGGGGATACTTCCATCTGCGGGATCGATGGCTTCGATTTGGCCGTCGATGACCAAAACGCGAGCGATGCGGTCGATCGATTGCGAAGGGTCGATCACGCGACCGCCAGAGATCAGCAGCGAGGGAGAGGCGTTTTGCATGGTGATCCTTAAGTCGTCAAGTTGCTTTTTGCGCCGGCCGTCAACCACAACGCAGCCATGCGGACGGCGATCCCATTGGTGACTTGTTCCAAGATGACGCTATGCGGTCCATCAGCGACTTCGGGTGTGATTTCAACGCCGCGATTGATCGGTCCCGGTGCCATGATCAAAATGTTGTCTTTGGCACGTTTCATTCGAGCGCGGTTCATGGCGTACAGCGCGGCATATTCATGAACGCTGGGGAACGGTCGCGCCGATTGGCGTTCGAACTGAATTCGCAACAGATTCAGGACGTCGCAACGCGGCAGGATCTCGTCCAGCGAGTGGGCGACTTCGAATCCAAGTTCGCTCCAGCGGGGGCTGACCAGCGTTGGCGGGCCGCAAACGATGACGTGAGCACCCAGCTTGCTGAGCCCCCAAATGTTGGCGCGAGCGGTGCGGCTGTGTGCGATGTCGCCGACCAGGGCAACGGTCAGTCCTTCGATCGAACCGCGATGTTGAAGGATGGTCAGCATGTCCAACAAGCCTTGGGTTGGATGGTCGTGAGGACCATCGCCGGCGTTGATCACACTGCAGGCGAGTTCGCGAGAAAGGAGGTGGGGCGTGCCGGGAACCGCGTGCCGGGTGACGACCCAATCCACGCCCATGGCTTCGATCGTCTTGGCCGTATCGACGAACGTCTCGCCTTTGGTAACGCTGCTTCCCGATGAACTGAATTCGACGGTGTCGGCGCCCATACGGCGGGCCGCCAACGAGAAGCTGTTGCGCGTCCGCGTGCTGTTTTCAAAAAACAGGTTGGCACACGTCTTTCCGGTCAGCAACGAAATCTTGTTTCGACAGCCGCCGGTCATCTCCTTGAGCTTCTGGGCGGTATCAAGCAAGGCGCGAATCTCGTCGGCCGATAGGCCTTCCATGTCCAGCAAGTCGGGACGTGTCCACACCGATGGAAACGTCAGTTCGGCTTGGTCCGTATCCACCATTGTCACGCCTTGGGTCTCCCAAACATCTGCCGGTCACAAGCAAGCCCGCGGTGACACGTTAGCGGTTCGGTCGGCGATCGACGAGTAGGCGGCGCGACATTTCTCGCTCGATCGGATCTTCCCGCCGATTCGTTCACCGGGCCGCAACTACGGTGTCCGTCCCCGGATTTGGTGAAAGCGTTTCTCTTTGCTTCGGCCTTCAAAGGCGATCCAAAGCAAACCCGACCAAGCAATGATCCACGTCAATCCGCCCAGCGGCGTGATCAGCCCGAATTTTGAAACGTTGGCGATGGCGATCGCGTACAGCGATCCGCTGAACACGGCGGTGCCCAACAGAAACAAGCGGCCGATCCAGCGACGAATCACCGGTTTGCCAATGTGCATGGCCGAGAGAGCCAAGAGGGCGACCGCGTGAATCAGTTGGTAGCGGGCACCGATATCGAATTGCCCCACGCGTTTGGCGACCAAATCCGGGCTGAGCCCTTGCCTTGCCAAATGTTCAGGTAAAAAGTGGGAACCAATGGCGCCGATGGCGACTCCGGTTGCCCCGCAGATCGCAGCGTAGATCAAAATACGCTGCGAGGCTGATTCTTCATGCATCGTTTTACGCATCCAAAAGCTTGCCAACCGCATCAATCAGGCGGTCCATGGCGAATGGTTTGCGGATGTAGTCGCTGACGCCAAGCAATTCCGCGTAAGCTTTGTGTCGACTGCCCTCGTTCCCTGTAATCATAATTACGGGAAGCGGAACGTCACGAAGTCTTCGCAGCTTTTCCAGGACCAGAAACCCGCTGCGTTTGGGCATCATCATGTCCAGAATCATCAAATCCGGGTTTTCCCGCTCTGCCAGAGCCAATCCTTGGTTGCCATCGCGGGCGATCACGACTTCGTAACCGGCACCTTCGAGGGCGTAGCGGACCGCTTCGATGATTTCAAAGTCGTCATCGACAACAAGGATTTTCGGGCCCTTCGCGGCTGGTTTCAAAGGACTCGTCTTCGATGTGGGCACATCGGATGGATTGGCTGATGAGTCGACTGGGTCGTCGTTTTGGGCGGGGTCACCAGAGTTCATGAGGCTTCACGATCGGCGGACTTAGGCGGGGCGGGAGGATTGCGATGCAGCCAACAGTGTAGCGGAACTGTCTTGAATCATCGTCGGTCCGGCTTCGTGAATTTTGTCGGAAGCTCGAATCGACGTCAGTTCGCTGAGTATTCTGTCGGCGATGTCGCCCAGCGTTCGTCGGCCGCCGCCGTGTTGGAAACGACGTGCCCCATGATCCAGCGATCGATGTCGGCAAGGACGACGGTGTCCATTTCGTCCTCGCCGGGATATTGACGAATCTCAACGTTGGCGCCGATCGCCATCGCGACTTGGCAATCTGTTTTCAAACCCGCGTTTGTGTAGTTCTGATTTTTCGCACCCCATTGCCACAGCATCGGAAGCCGTCGGTTGCGAAGTTGATTCAGATTGCGGATCGCACCCTGAGGCATCCGTCCACCGACCGAGATTGCCGCCGCAAAGCGACGAGGATCCCGCATCGCGATTCGCATTGCCATCGTGCCGCCCGATCCGTAACCGGCAAGCACGATGCGGTTGGAATGAACCGAGAATCGATCGCATGCCTCATCCGCGGCGTCGGCAATGTTGTCGTGGGCGATTCCGATGGCAGCAGGGCTGTCGTGCCAATCGAAACGGTGGCCGCTTGAATCGGCGGCTCGGTTGCCGCGAACGCCGACCGCGACGTGGTTCCGCAAACTGATGTGCGGCATGATTTGGTCCACTTGGTGTTCGTTGCAGCCGTCGCTGTGCAACCAAACGACCAATGGATATTGATAGCTAGGGGTGTAGTGGACCGGAAGAAAAAAGCTTCTTTGCGACCGGACCTGATCCCAGGTGCCGAACCCTAAATGAGGCCTGGTGGAGGTGGCGTCTGCGCCGGATTGGTCGCACCCATGTTCGTGGCTTGGGCCTTGATCGGAATTTTGTTCGTCGTAGGACGAAATGTTCCAAGACATCGGCTTTTCGAATCGATCCATGGGCCTGCATTGATTAGGGAGGATGGAAAGGGTTTCGCAGCCGTGCGCCGGATTGCCGCGGCCGATCAACGCGAAATTAAGGTTCGACGTCGTTCGGTGTCAACGGCGAAGACGATCGGAAAAGTAACCGGGGTCCGGCGCCAGGCCAAAATGCCTGGCGTCCGGAGTTTTTTCCGAAGGCAGACTGCCTTCGGATGTGAGAAACGAGCCGCAGCCTTATGCCGAGTGGCGTTTTCCAAGGCCCTGGCTCGCCCGAGTTCGGTTGATCCCAGCCGCACGGAAGTCTGGCGAATCCCGCTGCGAATGAACCCGAAAACCAAGCTGACGCGGAATACTAGGCGGTTAGCAGCCCGTCCATCGTTGCAACGAGATCTTTGACAGCTTGGACGCTGTTTTTGAAGTCCGCGGTTTCTTTGTCCGTCAAATCCAGTTCGATCACCTTCTCGACGCCGCCGCTGCCCATGACGACCGGCACGCCGACGTAGTAGCCGCCGACGCCGTATTCCTTGTCGCAATAGGCTGCCACAGGAATCACTCGCTTTTTGTCTTTGACGACTGCTTCGACCATTTGGGCGCAAGCCGCGGCCGGTGCGTAGTACGCCGAGCCCGTTTTCAGCAACGCCACGATTTCGGCGCCACCCTTGCGAGTCCGGTCAACGATTTCGTCCAAGCGGGCCGAATCGATCAACTGGGTGACAGGAATGCCGCCGACGCTGGTGCAGCTTGGGATTGGCACCATCGTGTCGCCGTGTCCGCCCATCAACAAAGCGCTGATGTCTTCGACGCTGACGCCCAATTCCATTGCCAAAAACGTGCGATAGCGAGCCGTATCCAGGACTCCGGCTTGGCCGCATACCTTGGCCGGGTCAAAACCGGTGACCTTGAACATTTGCTGCACCATCGCGTCCAACGGGTTGCTGACCACGATGACGACTGCGTTGGGGCTGGTCGCTTTGATGTTTTCAGCGACATCGGTCACGATCTTCGCGTTGGTCGCCAACAGGTCGTCCCGGCTCATGCCCGGCTTACGAGGAATTCCCGCCGTGACAACGATCACGTCGCTGTCGCGGGCATCGTCATAGCTGGTCGTTCCGACAATGTTGGAATCGAATCCCATGATCGGTGACGCTTGCATCAAGTCGAGCGCCTTGCCGCTCGGCATGTCTTCGGTGCGTGGAATATCCAACAGCACAATGTCGCCCAGCTCAGCCGCGGCACACCAATGGGCGCACGTCGCACCTACGTTTCCAGCTCCGATGACGGTAATTTTTGCTCGACGCATAGTGGGCGACCTTTGTTGAATTGTATGGGGCGTGAATGTGTGAGTCCCGATGACAGCCCGATATGTTGCCCACTGGGGGTTGGCGGTCAAGTGGATGAGGCCGAATGTCGCTAGAAGTCGACGTCAACCGACGCTTGTTTGCGTTTCTTGGCGACTTCTCGATCGCCAGCCGTTGTCGACCGGTGCCACAACCAGGTCGCCAACATGCCCGCCAGCACCACCACCGCAGCGATCCAGCCGATCATCGAAACGCCGATCGGGTCGGCCGACGTCGGTGTTCGGTCGGTAATGTTGGCTGCGACCACCAACGGACCAAATTGATCTTCGCCGCCAAATTGGTTCATGTAATCGGTTTGGTAGCTCCAGAGACGAAAAAAGAACCCTTCGATGGCGACGTTGCGACTGATTTTGGCGACGATCGCGTCAACGCCCGTTTGTTTCCAGATCGCTTCGTTCAGAAACGCCGGCAATTCGGTCGCGACGATCGATACGGGATAGCGATTTTCGAACCTCGCGTCGTTTTCGTCGCTCGACCCTTCGATTTGGATGACCGCATTTCCCAAGTCGACGACCGCATCGATTTGAAAGTATCGGTCCATACCCAATTCGGTTTGGCGATCGGGGTCGGTGATGGCGATGCGAGTGACGAGGACCGTTTCAGCTTCGAATCGAATCCAATGCCCGGCCATGGTTTTTGCATCGGTCAACATTTTGACGGCAGTCACGTTGCGGCTGGCGGGTAAATCACGTTGACCGCTGATGCTCGCCGCTGCGGCCAACGTCGCGTAAAAAGCGTCCGCGTCCGCCGCCAACAACGGTTTTCGGTCACGCGAGGCGACTTCCACGATCGACGAAATATCAACGCCCGCTTTGGCAAGCAGCATCCAGCCGGCCGACGGCGTCGTTGACGGCACCCAAGACAATCGTCCGGCCGCAGCAGCCACCTGTCCGTTCGCCTGGACAATCACGCCTGTCCCGCGAGCCTGGTCGCCGACGGCAATGTTGTCGGCGACATTCGCGGTCACGACCTGGACGGTTTGCTTGGGGGACTCGATTTGTAGGGATCGCATTCGCTTGAATTCCAAAAACTCAACCAAGTCGCCGGGCACGTCGATCACTTGGATCGACCGGACCACGCCGTTGATCGACACCGCGTCACCCAATTCGGCAGCGACCAGTTCGGCAGCGTTGCTCTCGGTCGGGTCTTTTCGAACGCGACTGGCAAGGACTTTCGGGTCTACTTTTTGGAGCCGAAAAACGAGTTTGGCCAGCTCACCCACCGCAGCGGAATCGGACGGCGGATACGTCTTGGCAATGCGGTCTCGATCGAACCCACCCAGCAGATCCAGGGCATCGGCAGCTGATGTCGTGTGCGGCGTGGCGACGGAAGCGACGGCAAGCATGGCCACACCGATCGCGACGGCGTACTTCGCGACAATGTGACTCGCGAAATTGTGTCTCGCGAAATTGTGTCTCGCGAAATTGTGTTCGCATTTCAGCATCGGCAACGTTCGTTGGGGCATCTTCATGATGGCTCCTCGCTCGACGCCGCGCTCGCCGGGATGCTTGCCTGAATGTCGATGAACAGATCCTCGGTCGACGGTCGGCCGCTGGCGCGAAGTTCCCGAGTCCGCCGCGTCATCACCGTCGATCGCCACGACACGATCGCGGCCAATCCGATGCCGATGATGCAAGCCGCTGCCGCCGTCCAACCCAGTTGCCGGCGGATGCTGTCGTCCGATGGTGCCTGCTTCGCGACAACCGATTCGGAACGAGTCGACGTCTCGGATCGCTCGTCCAGTTGACCGATGATCACCGGCGCGAGATCCGCGCCGACTGACGATTGATAAGCGAGTCGTTTCAAGAAAATGCCCGTCAGTCGAACCGGCGGTCCATCCTCGCGTGTCGCGTCGGAACCGACACGAGCGATGGGGTCGCCGACGTTGGGAACGATCGCGACAATCGGTCGGTCGGCACCATCGGACGGACGCAGCCATAGTTGCCAATAGTCTGTGATTCCCATCGCATTTTCGCGAGCAACGATTCGCTCGGCCCGCGCCACGGTGCCAGTCACAGCGACGCGTTGTCCTTGAAACACGGCCGGTTGCTGCAGCAGCGGTACCGCCCCGACCACCGCCGCTGGCCCCGAGAACGTTTCGGCGGGTGCTACCGTCGCCTGATAAAGCAAGCGATAGAAGGCATCGAAGTCGCCGCTTCGCCAAACGCTTCCGTCGACCACCCGGTTCATTGCCGCCGCGTCGAGTGCGGACAACATGGCGTCGATTTGACCGCGAGTCTGCTTGGTCAGGGCATGCTCGGTCAGTGTTTCGGCAGTTCCCCATCGCCCAGCGGAATCTTGCCACGCCAGCACCGAATCCGATTCGGGCATCGAGGCCAATTCATCGGCGATCGCCGTTGCGGTCGATTCAATGTCTTCGCTTTGACCCTGTTTGCCGCTTAACAGCCGCGTCAGCCCGGCCGACCATTTTCGCTGCTTTTCGACACCGACGCGGGCAACCAGATCGGAAGCAACTTTTCGGTCCTCGAATCCGACCGATTCCACCGCCGAGGCCTGCGCGGTGTTGGCTCCGGAATCGTCAATTGGGCGAATTCGAACCAGCGAAGGTGTGGCGGCTCCCCCGTTAGCAGCGGAGGGAATTCTGGGCTGTGGCTCTCCGCCGCCGAAAAAGGGGCGGTAGATGGCTTCGTTCGACACCTGCTTCATGACCACGACGACCAGAGCCAATCCGATCACCAATCGAATTAGCCGTCGGTACGATCCGCCAGGTTCCATGCCGCGGCGGTCTCGTCGATCTCGGTGATAAAGGTTGTGATCGTTAAATTCGGAAGGGATACGCACCTGAAATTCCAATCAGACCGGATGAAGTGCCTAGGCTATGCTTGAAGGCGGAATCGACGCCTCTTACTCTACTGTTATGACCGACTTGGCGTGCAGCAGCGAGATTGCCGCTAAACTTTGTTCATCCCGTTCGTTTTCGGACCCGCGGCGACTTACAAAACGTTGCCGCTAGTCCTCGATCGTGCTTATCCGCCTTGAACCAACGACTAACCATGCTCTTCCGCAGCCTTACGACACGGTCGACTTTCCGAGGTCTGCGTTCGCGGTTTGATGTCTCCACTGCCTCGGCGCGGCGGACCGAGTTGTCGCTGTTCGGATTGATGCTGTTCGGATTCTGTCTGGCGGGGGCGTCGTCGTCGGCTGCCGAAGGCGAACCGGCCGAGTCGTTTTTGGCAAGTCTTCGCGCCGTCGGGTATTTCGACACTGCGATCGTTTATCTCGATCGCGTTGAACAGTATCCGGGTGTGGATGGTGATTTTAAGAAAGCGATTCCTCTAGAGAAAGCACAAACGTACGTCGATGCGGCCAGGTCATCACGAAGTGCAACGGCACGTGAGGGATACCTCAAAGACGCAACGGATCAGTTGGACGTCTTCCTGAAAGCGGGAACCCATCCGCGACAATCCGAAGCCCGCATGATGTTGGGCACGCTGCAAATGTTTCGCGGCGCTCAAACGTTGGGCTCCGAACCTGATGACGCGAAACGCAAAGAGGCACGCGAAACCTATTTGGCAGCCGCGAAGACGTTTAGCGACATCGTCGAAAAACTTCGCAACGAGTTGAAGGAAATGCAGGGTGCCAAGATCGATGCCAAATCGAATCCGGGCGGTGCCGCGCTTCGCGACCAACTTCGCGGCGAGTTCCTGCAAGGGATGACGTTGGCGGGCGAGGCTTGGTTGCAGGCCGCCAAGACGTACAACGATCCCGGCAAGCAGGCGAAAAAAGAACTCAGCGAAGCCCTCAAGCTGTTCACCGATTTGAGTGAAAAGTACGACGACTTTCCGCCCGGTGCGATCGCGTTGATGAGTCGAGGTTTGGTTCAAGAATTGCTTAGCGAAAACGACAAGGCCCTCGACAGTTTCATCCGCATGCTCGAAACACAAGACGTGGATGATTTGCGGGACGCAAAGTTCCAAGCCGCTAGCGGCTTGATCCGCCTTTCGCTTGCCGATAAGCCGCCGAAATTTCAGATGGTGATCGATCGCGTTCAACCGATGATTGATTCGGTTCGACCCAACGAGCGACGTTTGTCGTCGGCGGCGCAGTTGCATGTCGATTTGGCTGAAGCGTATCTGGCGAAATCAAGGGACAAGAAAAACCAGAAACCCGCCGACCTTAAACGGGCCGAATCCGACGGCCGCCAGTTGCTGATCAAAGCGTCGAAGATCGACGGCGATCATGTGGCCGAAGCGACTCGCTTGCTGGCGTCGATGGGTATCGAAGCTGCGTCCGAAGAGACGGCTGAATTGCCGACGGCCGAGGACCCCGTCAGTCTCGATGACGCGTACGCCAAAACGATCGAGTTGTACCAAGCCGGCGAAAATTACTCGCAAATGTTGGCGACGGCGACAAAAGAAAAGGATAACGCTCGCGCCGCCGAACTCGAAAAGCAAGTCTCGCAAACGCGTCAGGTCGCGATGCAAATTCTTAGTCGTGGCTTGTCCTTGATCCGATCAAAATCGGACGTCGAAATGGCAGGAAACGCCCGGCAATTGCTGGCGTTTTTGCTTTACCAAGACGAACGATTTCACGACGCTTCCGTCGTCGGATCGTTCTTGGCGAAAAGCACGCCGGGCACCGACATGGGCATGAAGGGCGGATTGATCGCTCGGAATGCGTTGCAGAATTTGTTGGTCGTCGACACGTCCAATGCTCATCTGATTGCCGAGGTCAAAGATCTTGCTGACTTCGTTCAATCGAACTGGCCGACGCATGCCGAGACGCCCGTCTTCCAACGACTGGTCGTGGAGTTGGCCCTCCAAGATGATCAATGGGACCAAGCACGCGGTTTGATCGAAGCGATGGGCAAAAGCACAACGCGATCGCTTCTGCAACGCAAACTCGGCCTGTTTCTTTATCAGGCTTCCATAACGGCTAGGGCGGGCGATGATGAGACGCAGGCCGCTAAGTACCTTGCCGAAGCGAAGCAGGAACTCAAAGCGGGTCTCGATTCGATCGAAGGCGGATTGGCCGACGAGGAAGCGATGAAGGCGGCTCTGATTCTGGCCAAGATTCAGTTGCGAAATGATGAGGTCACTGCAGCCGATAAAACACTGAACAATGACAAGTACGGCCCGTTGAAAGTCGCCGAACGATTGCTGGGCAAAGAAACAAACAAGAGCAACGAAGCGTTCGCTAGCGATCTGTATAGCACTGAATTGAACCTGTTGGTGCAAAAAATGACCGCGCCCAACAGCGACACGGACAAGTTGGTCGGCCAAGCCAGCGACGTGATGGAGAAACTGAGAGCCAGCGTGACCGGACCCGACGCATCGGCCCGTTTGAGTGGTATTTATCTACGAATGGCTCGTGACATCCGCGAACAGTTGGATGGATCCGAACCTGGCCAGAAAGCGAAGTTGATCGGCGCCTTCCGAGTCTTCCTCGAACGCATCTCAGCCACCACCGAAGACCAAGCGACGCTGCAGTGGATCGGCCAAACGGTCATGGCGTTGGCCGAATCGTCGATCGAACCCGGCCAAACCAAGGCGACCGGCCAGGCCGCCGAGTTGTTGGCGACGGCGACGGAGACCTTTGAACGGCTGAAGAAAAATTCGGACGACGTGCCTTTGACGGTCGACTTCCAGCTCGGACGGGCACAACGATTGAGTGGCAACTACAAAGGCGCACTCGATACGCTTGATCCGGTGCTTCGAAAGAAGCCCAACATGCTAAATGCTCAAATGGAGGCGGCCAACGCTTACGAGCAATGGGCCGCGACACTACCGCCGACGTACGCAGGCAGCGCCTACAAGGCCGCGCTCAACGGCGCCCGCCCCGATGAATCCAAGAAGAACGTGATTTGGGGTTGGGGCAAAATCAGTCAATTGACGAGCTCGAACGAAAGCTTTCGCGACATGTTCTTCGATGCCCGTTATCACGTCGCCCTGTGCCGCTATTTGTGGGGTAAGTCGACGAGCGAGAAGACGCTGATCGAAAAATCGGTTCTTGATATCACCAAAGTCGCAGCGTTGTATCCAGAACTGGGTGGCGATCAGCAACGCCGCAAATTTGATTCGTTGTTGAAGTTGATCCAGAAAGAGCTGGGTCAGAAACCCGAGGGGCTACCACCCATTGAAAAATAAACTCACTGGGAATCCGTTCTCACGTCGCACATCTTCCTTGTCCCTTCCCGACCTTCAGTCGTTTTTCATGAATCGTTTGATAAAAACCATTGGTCTCGTGTTCCTCATCGTCGCTTCGATGTCGGTGCCGTCGCGCGTGTGGGGTCAAGCCGATCGCCTGTACGATACGGCGGGTAAGAACCATTCGGGCGCGATCACGCAAACCAATTCCAAAGGCGTTCAGTTGAAGCGGGGCAACGATGTCCAAAACTTCATGTCGGCGGACATCGTCAAAATTTTGTACGAAGGCGACCCGGGGCCGCTGACGCAAGCACGCGAGTTTGCGATCGACGGCCAATATGAACAGGCGCTTGACGAACTGAAAAAAATCGACGCAAAAACCATCAAGCGAGACGTCGTCGAAGCGGACTACGCGTACTACACCGCACTATCGCAAAGCAAAATGGCGCTGGCCGGTCGCGGCGCGAAAGATGCGGCGGCCAAAGCCGTGCTCGGGTTTATCGGCAAGTACCGTGACTCCTGGCACCTTTTCGATGCCGCCAAAGTGCTGGGTGATTTGGCGATCGCGCTGGGTAACCCGACCGAAGCGACCAAGTACTACAAGTTCCTGGAACAGTCATCGTCACCCGAGACGAAGGTCGAATCGGTTTATCTGCAGGCACTGGTTTCGGTGAACCAGAAGGACAGCGCCACCGCCATCGCCGCCTTTGACAAGATCATCGACATCAAAGCTCAAACGCCACAAATGCTCCGCATCCAAACGTTGGCAAAGGCGGGCAAGTCGGTGGCGTTGGCTCAGTCGGGCAAAGGCGAAGACGGCTTGAAGTTGGTCAATTCGCTGATCAAGGAACTGAATCCGACGGACATCGAAATGGCCGCACGGATCTACAACGCCCAAGGTGCCAGCTACGAAGCCAGCGGCGACCCCGAGGGTGCTGTGCTCGCGTATTTGCACACTCATTTGATGTTTTCGTCGCTTCCCGATGCCCACGCCGAGGCCTTGCTAAGGCTGGTCGAACTTTGGCCCAAGGTCGGTAAACCCGATCGCGCCGCCGAGGCTCGCCAGGAACTGCAACAACGCTATCCCGGTGCGCTGTAAGATGGCGCGATGTAAGATTTCGAACTGAAATCAGCGAGCATCGTTTGATTTTCGCTAGACTATCCGGGTGCCTGCGCGGCACCGACCGATTCACGACTACCTTCTCTTCCAAACGTTTTGACTCAGAGAGCTTCTTTAATGTCCGTCGCCTGCGGTTCGCTAACTGGCAAGTCCAGTCTATTTCGCTCAGTCGTTTTCCTGATCGCATTTGCGGCCTCTTTGTCGATCGCCAATGTTGCGGTCGCTCAAGACGACGCGGCTGCGGAGTTCGGTGATCCCGCCGCGGAAGTGGTGGATGAACCCGCCGATGTTCCCGCCGGCCCGGCTGGTGATGCCGCCAATGACGCTCCGACGCCCAAAGGCAGTCAGAACCTGTTGGCGTGGACATACGATTCGCTCGGTTTGGGCTACGTTCTGATCTTCCTGGCACTTTCGATCTCGTTGGTGTCGTTGTTCGTGATGAACATGTTGGCGGCCCGTCGCGACACACTTTGCCCACAGGAGCTGGTCGACAATTTCGAAGCCCGGCTTAACGAAAAGGATTTCCAGGGTGCCTATGACATGGCGAGAACGGACGAATCCGTTCTGGGGCAAGTTTTGTCGGCCGGACTAGCCAAACTCAGCCGCGGTTACAACAAAGCGCTCGAGGGAATGCAAGAAGTCGGTGAAGAGGAAAGCATGAAGCTAGAACACCGACTCAGCTACATGGCGCTGATCGGAAACCTGTCGCCCATGATCGGTCTGTTCGGGACGGTTCAAGGGATGATTTCATCGTTCCAAGTCATCGCGCTTGGCGGGTCGACGCCGAAGCCATCCGATTTGGCCGCCGGTATTTCGACGGCGTTGTTCACGACGTTGGTCGGTCTTGCCGTCGCGATTCCCGCGATCGCCGCCTACAACATTTTGCGGAATCGAGTCGCGCGGTTGCTCTTGGAAGTCGGCGTGACCAGCGAAAACTTGATGAGCCGATTCGAAGACGTTCAGCCTCAAGCGGTCAAGAAGTAACGCCATGCGAGTCAAGAAAACCAACGTCGACTTGGCCGAAGGCGATTTGACGCCGATGATCGACATGGTGTTCCAATTGATCGCCTTCTTCATGGTGCTTATCAATTTCGCACAAACCGAGTCCAACGACCGGGTGAAATTACCCAGCAGCCAATTGGTCAAGCCGCCGGAAGTTGCATTGGAATTTCCGATCGTGCTGCACGTCGCCAAAGACGGCGAGATCATCTTGGGCGGCGACGACTACACCGCCGAGACGTTGCGAATCGGGCTGGGACGTGAAATTTCGGTCATCAAAGCCGAAGGTAAATCGGTTTCAGACGCGAACGTCGTCATCCGCGCTCACAAGGACACCGCTGCCGGTGATGTCCAGGAAATCATTCGCGTCGCACAAGAACAGAATCTCGAGAACTTTGCGCTTCGCGTGAAGGAGGATCGCTCGTGAAAATCCGAAATCAAAAAGACGCCGAGAAGAACGGCCTCGACATGACCAGCATGATCGATATCGTCTTTCTGCTGCTGATCTTCTTCGTGATGACGTTCAAGATCGTGGAAATGGAAGGCGACTTCAGCGTTCGGATGCCCTTGGCCGGTGGCGCCGCTTCGGACCCAACCGATTTGCCGTTGAAGTTGCGATTGCGAGCCGATGAAGCCGGAAAATTGGTTTCCATGTCGATGAACGAGATCGATATGGGGACGGATTTTGACCAGCTTCGTGGTAACGTGGTTGCAATGATTGGTGGCAATACGCCGATCGACGGCGACGAAGGTCCCGAGTTAGAAATCGACACTGATTACAACTTGCGATACCAGTACGTGATCGAAGCGATTACTGCGGTCAGCGGTTACAAAGACGGTGACCAGGTCGTCAAGTTGATCGAGAAAATTAAATTCGCCAAACCTCGTCGGTAAGCGTCTTGATCCTTCTGCTCGACAATTACGATTCTTTTGTCCACAACTTGGCTCGCTACATTCGCCGGGCCGGTTGTGAAACCTTGGTCGTTCGAAGCGACCAAATCGACGTGCTCGGGTGCAATGAAATGTCGCCCACAGCCGTCGTGCTCTCGCCCGGGCCGCGACGTCCCGAAGATGCCGGATGTTCGATCGATGTGCTGCGTCATTTGGCACCACAGATCCCGATCCTAGGCGTCTGCTTGGGGCACCAAGCGATCGCGACCGCCTTCGGTGGCGTCGTTCATAAATGTGGTCCGATGCATGGTATGGCAAGTCGGATCAACCATGATGGCCAAGGCGTCTTCGCCAATTGCCCGTCGCCGATGCGTGTTGCCCGTTATCATTCGCTTGCGGTCGATCCGATCTGTGTTCCCGACGAACTGATTGTCACGGCCACGACCGACGATGGAGTCATCATGGGACTACGGCACGTGGGGCGTCCGATCCATGGCGTTCAGTTTCATCCCGAGTCCGTGTTGTCCGATTTTGGAGCCCAGATCATCGACAACTTCGTCGCCATGATCCACGACGCAAAGCGAGTCGCCCTGTCGTGATATTGGAATCGATCGTCACGACGGTGGATCGAAACGGGCGAGTCAACTTGGCTCCGATGGGGCCGGTCGTCGACGGAGATCTGGGCAATCCCGATCCCGCGGATGTCACATTCCGACTTCGTCCGTTCGTGTCGTCACAGACGTTTAAGAATCTTTTCGAAACACGGGTCGCTGTCATCCATATCACGGACGACGCAAGTTTGATGGCCCGCGCCGCGGTTGGACAGGTTGCGGATCAGGAAGTGGCTGGCTTGGTGCGCCAAATCGCGAACACCGATTGGTGGCCACTGATCGATTGCCACCGATGGTTCGCGGTCCGTGTCGATTCCGTCGAACATGACGACTTGAAATCCGTGATGGAATGCCGCGTTTCCGATTCGGCAGTGGTGCGGCCATTCTTCGGTTTCAATCGGGCCAAGCACGCCGTGCTTGAAGCGGCCATCTTGGCGACTCGAACACATCTGATTCCCGAGGCAACGATTCGCGAAGAACTTCGCCGACTGGAGCCACTGATCGACAAAACGGCGGGGCCAGCCGAACATGATGCCTTCGACATGTTGCGAGGGATCATTGATGAACGATTGGCAAATGGATAGCTCCCCAACCGAAAAGACGCCCGGCCGCGCCGGAAACCGTGACGACAACGATATCGAAACGGTGCGGATAACGACCGGTGCTCGATTGCACTTCGGATTGCTCGACACGGCCGCACCGTTTGGTGGCGTCGGCGTGATGGTGGATCAACCATCGACGCAAATCACGGTCCGCCCGCATTCACATTTTGAGGCCCTCGGACGCATCGCCCAGCGTGCCAATGAGATCGCTCGCGGTTGGAGCGATCGGATCGGACGTGACACGTTGCCATCGTGTCGCGTCGAAGCGACCCAGACGGCGGCCGCGCATTGCGGTCTCGGCAGCGGCACGCAACTGGCGATGGCGATCGCGGAAGGCATTGCCCGTTTCGAGGGGATTGAAATGCCGCTTGAAGAACTTGCCGTCGACGTTGCCGGTCGAGGCAAGCGGTCGGCCGTTGGAGTTCACGGGTACATCCGTGGTGGCTTGATTTCGGAGAACGCCGATTCGCCGACGTCGCTCAATCCCATCTGCGATCGCATCGAATTGCCTGAGGCATGGCGAGTTCTTGTCGTCCGTCCCGCTGTATCGGCTCAACCGATCAGCGGCGAGGCTGAGATCAAACAATTTGCGGCTCTCGGTTCCGCCGTCGCGAGTGCCAAGTCGCACCTGAAAGATGTGCTCGCCAACCAGATCGTTCCGGCGGCCGAAGCCGGTGATCTTGATGGTTTCACCGATGCCATCCACCGTTACAACCTTGCCAGCGGGATGCTTTTTGCCAATGTCCAAGGTGGTCCGTACCACGGCGATGATGTCGCTCGTTTGATCGCCCAATTGATTGAAGCGGGCGGACGAGGCGTCGGTCAAAGTAGCTGGGGGCCGGGCGTTTTCACATGGTTCGACTCGGCGGAATCGATGGATCGGTTTGCCGAACGATTGCCCCCCCATGCGCACGTCATCGCGAAATCGCAGCCGCTCAATCGAGGGCGATCGCTCGGTTGATCGCGGACAGTGGCATCGGACTAATGCAACTCGTCGTCATCGGTTAGCGGCTTGCCGATGCCCGGCATCCAGGACCATGCCATCAACATCGCGGCCGATGCCAAATAGCCGGCCGCGAACTCTAAGACGAATTTCCGGTTGGCTGCATCCAAAACGATATCACCCCACGTATCGGGGCCGAACGGCAAAAACAAACGGTTGCCCGCCAATGGCGAATGCATCACGCCGAACAGCGTCAACACGCACGCCAACAAAAGCACTTTCGCAGCCAAGAGCAAGCGTCGGTCAATCGCAGCCGCCAGCGCCCACGCCCACAGCAGGCTGGTCAAGATGAATCCGCTGCTGAGCATGCCGATCGTCTTGAGGTTTGCTCTTAGCATCGGATCGCCCAAGGTCGTCGCATCGATGCCGAGTTTACGAAGTGCCTCATCACCGAAGATGCGACCGGGCAAATTCATCGCTAAGAAAGCCAGTGCTGGCAAACAAGCCAAAGCGACCGCCGCGTAGTGCCGGCGTGGTGTCGCCAAAAAACTCTGTGCCGTGATTTCCAAACCGACGAATACCAAGATTGGATAAACCACCGGCGCCGGAATCCAGGCATTGAGCCACCCGAAGTATCCGACCAGACCCGCCGATCCGACCAACAGCGCCGTGCCCAACACGTATGCCGCTCGGCCACCCATCGCTTTGTACGCCGGATGGCCGATGTACGGAGTGGTTTGAATCACGCCGCCGGACAAACCGGCGATCACCGTCGCGAAGGCTTCGACCGCGATGACTGTTCGCGTGTCATAGTCGTCGCCGGCTGCCTTTGCGCTTTCGGTACAGTCAATGCCGCCAACGACGGTGCCGATCGCAAACGGCATCACGATGGGTAGATACGGCAACGCATCGCCAAAGTTTGCCAGCCACTCGAATTTCCAGCTCTCCATCCACTGTGTCGGAAACCAAGCCGCCGTCACCGCTTGGGGGAATTCGTATCCGGTCCCTGGGATCGCGCACATGAAATAGTACATCGCTCCGGCGACCACTAACGCACCCAATGTCCCCGGCGTTCGTCCGGGCAGCGGGATGCGTGCGACAAGGGTCGTCAACACGATCACCAACGCCAACATGCCTGGCAGCGGTCGGCCAAGAATCTCCATCAGTGGCAAAAAACTGATCAGCACCAATGCGATCGCCGCAAGCGATCCGAGCAGCCCGGCACGAGGGATCAGCCGCCGAACCCATTCGGTTGCCGGTGCCAACGCGAACTTCAAAAGTCCGCTCAGCACGATGCACCAAATTCCGATGTGCCAAGTTCGATACGCGGCCGCCGTCGAATCAAGGCCCATCGCTTGACCCTGCAAGAACGACGGCCCCAGCACGAACAGCACAACGCCGAAAGTCGATGGCGTGTCCAAACCCAAAGGCATTGCGGTCACATCGTCGCGGCCGGTTTTGTGGGCCAACCGGAATGCGACATAAAAGAACGCCAGATCGCCGATCAGCACTCCAAGTGCGGTGCCCGGCACCATCGCCGAAACCGCAAATTCCACCGGAAATCCAAACCCGGCCAGCAAACCGACCATCAACAACAATCCAGCGATGTTGTCCAGCATCAAACCGAAGAACGCATTGACGTCGCCGGGACGGGCCCACCGGTAGGGGCCCGACGAAGTCGTTGGGGGAACACGATCAGATGTTGAATTCACGGGCTCGTCCGTATGGCCGTAAGCGAATGTTGGATCCCAAATGCACGTATTCGCACATTCTTAGCGGCCGATTCTAACCGCCATGTCGCAAAGAAAAGAGAGCGGCGGGTCGGCAAAATTCGCTTTGACGTAACCGCAAATTCAAAGATAATGGGGCTAATGTGGTCCGATATGCATTGGATTGAAGGATTTCACGCCGCTAATGCGACTTTTTTCAGCGGATTCGCTGCTGGGACAACGCGTACTTCAGTACGGTCCCGCTACAATCCGAGCACATTTCACTTATCTGATTCCTGTACCCCCTCACAGGCACCAACCATGAACGCATCTGCCAAAATCTACAATGCGGAAGCGATCACAGATGCGGACGTCGATGACGTTTCGTTTCAAAGCGATGTTTCCGACGAAAGCCTGATCGCCCAATATCGTGATACCGGTGAACGAGGCTTGTACGAGGCGTTGATTCGCCGATACGAGCGTGAAATTTACAGTTATTTGCGCCGCTACATCGGTGACGCCGAACTGGCCGAAGACGCGTTCCAAGGGACTTTTTTGCAGGTTCACTTGAAGTGCAGCCAATTCGATCCCAGTCGCCGGTTTCGACCTTGGTTGTACGCGATCGCAACCAACCAAGCGATTGACGTCCAACGCCGCAACAAACGGCACCGAATGGTTTCGCTGGACCGCACCGCAGTAACCGAAAAAGACGGATCGGGTGGCGGTTGGTCAGAAAAACTGGTCGGCGACTCGCCTGACCCGCTTTTGGCCGCCGCGGACCAAGAAAACAGCCGCTGGATCCACGAATCGGTCGAATCGCTCGGCGAATCCATGCAGCAGGTCGTCCAACTGGTCTATTACCAGGGTCTGAAGTACCGCGAAGCTGCCGATGTGTTGGGAATTCCCGTCGGAACGGTCAAAAGCCGACTGCACGGTGCCGTCCAACGGCTTGGCGTCTTGTGGGAAGAATCGCACCAGGATTCTGCTCAACAGCCATGAATCGGCCACCCCGCCCGTCCGTTTTCGGTCGGGCGGCGTCGCTTCGCGCGAACCGTCTTTGTCGTTGGCGCGTAAGTAATGGAAACAGCCTGTCGCAGTTTCAGCTCGAAACCCGGTACGGCCCCTCCCTTACGCGTTGACTATTTTGGCGATGCACGAAGACCTTCTTGGATATCTGCTTGGCGCTCTTGAGCCGCACGAAATGCGTCGCATCGGCCAGTGGTTGAAGGAAGATCCCGACGCCCGACGCCAATTAGCGGAAGTCCAGCGTCTGCTCGAACCGTTGGAAAATGCTCCTTCGGTCGAATCACCGCCGCCCGATTTGGTCGCCCGCACGATGGCCAATTTGCCGCCGCTTCCCGGTCGAGAACCGAGTCAGCCTGAACTCGATTCGGCTCGATCCGAAACGCCGGCGACCGGTGATCCCAATCGAGGTGCCGCAGCGCTTGCGCCGATGAACAGCCGTTTAGACCCGTCGACCCATCAGGGTTGGACTTGGTTGGATTGGCTGGTCAGTGCATCGGCCGCCGCGGTTGTGTTGGCGTTGCTGTTGCCGTCGATTGCCGAAGGCCGCTTCGAAGCTCGCAAAACGACGTGCCAGGATCAGTTACGACAACTCGGAATCGCGATCACCCAGTTCGTGTCTCGTAACGAGCAATCACGGTTGCCGGCGGTGTCCGATTCGGGCCCCGAAGCGTTTGCCGGCGTCTACGCCGTCCGGCTACGCGAGGCAGGTTTACTTGGCGACGATTCGATCCGTTGGTGTCCTTCGCTGGACCCACCCACGTCGCAAAGCGCGGATGAACTTGTCGATTTAACCGAGCTCGTTTCGGTCAAACAGTTGTACGACGCTTCGCTGGATCGTTTGCGTGAAATTCAACAGTACGCCGGCGGTCACTACGCATACACGCTGGGCGTCGTCGAGAAAGATCAACTTACATCGCCGCGTTTCGAATCGCGGTCAAGCTTCGCAGTCATGTCCGATGCACCGCTTGCGGGTATCCCAACGGAAGCAAACCTGGCGACGTCGATTGGGCATAGCGGCGTGGGAATCAATGTTTTGTTTGAAGACGGACGCGTGCAATTCTTGCCCGTCGCGTCGTTAGCATCGATCCCGGATCACCCGCTTCTCAATCACCGAGGCCAAGGCGAAGCGGGGGTGAACATTGACGACGCGTCGCTGGCCCCAAGTTGGCGTCCCCCGTTCATCGACGTTCGCCAGCGTTGAAACCGCTTTTGGCGGGATTGGGCGGACGAGACACTGGCTCACCAGGAACGTGGCTTCAGCATGCTGAAGCATTACGAGCCATTGTTGGGCGCGACACTTTCCAGGTAGGACATCAGTTCAAAAATCTCTTCCTTGGTGTACTGGTCCATCAATGCCTTGGGCATCATGGAAACGCTCGACGGCACCATCGCTTCGATGTCATCTTGGGCAATGACGGTCGGCTCTTTTGCTTCGGCACTGGGCATCAAGCTGACGCTGTCGTCGTCTTCACCGACCAGGACGCCGCTGATGGTGCGGCCATCGACGGTAAGCACACGTTGCATCACGTACTTTGCGTCAATCTTGTGCGACGGGTCAAGGATCTCGCGAAGGATGCCCAAGCGGTCACCTTTCCAACGCGGAAAAACGTCGGTCAATTCGGGGCCGACCACTCCGCCTTCGCCAGCAACCTTGTGGCAACCGGCACAGGATGCTTCGGCGAAAATTCGCTTTCCGAATTCGGGAGTTCGGCCCACCATCGCCTGATCGAGGTCGACTTTGAAATCGTTCAACGTCCATGACTGAACAAACACCCGGTTGCTGCCGATCGGGTTTGCTGGTTCGGTTGGGTTCTTCAACCACGCGTCCAAATCCTCGACGACGACCATCACGCCGTACATGCGATACCAGTGTTGGGGGAAGGTGCAAACGTAGGGATACTCGCCCGGTTCAGTCGGCGCGGTGAACGTCAAACGGGCTTCCCCGTTGGCCGCGATCATCTCTGTCGCTTCGATGACCCGATCCGACGACGGCACATAGGGAAGCCCCGTCGATCCACCGGTCGGTCCGGCTTCCAGTCCCAATTGAGCAACTTCCTTCAACGTGCCTGGATCGCAAATGACCAAGTTGTGCGGCATCAAATCGTGGTTCTCAAGTACCACCTGGACCGGTCGGCCCGCTTCCACGGCAAAGTAGGCGATGTCGTACCGCATTTCTTCTTCCACCGTTTTGATGCGAATCATCCGTACCGAAACGTTACTGAGCCGGTCGCGGAATTGGCGTGCATCATCCGCGGATGCGCTGGCCATCAATCGATCAGCCAACTGCATCGCATCGGTAAACTCACCACTGGTTCGATCCGCTGCCGGTGTCGCTTCGGCCACTGCGACCAAATCGGCAAGCAGCTTCTGGCTGGTGGCCAAGTCACGATGTTCATCGCCAACTTTTAACAAAGTCTTGACAGCCGAACCGCGAAGTTTGTCGTCGGTGATCAGAGACGCAACACGTTGGAAGGTATCCGACTGATCCGACGATATATGGCCAAGTGCATCGATGGCGGCGCCACGTACTTGAACCGACGTCGAATCGTCTAGGCATCGGGCCACAAAGGTGCGAATCGAATCGCGAAGTTTTGAATCGGAAAGCAAATCGACCGCGCGAAGCATCGACACGGTTGCGTCGTTATCCGACTCGGCTCGCTCCATCGCAGCGGACGAATTTCCGGCAACGACAAGGCTCGCCAAACCAACCGAACGGATGAACGAGTCGTCCGCCTTCGTTGCTTCGGTCAATTCGTCAGTGTGAGCAACCAAATCGTTCGGGGAATGTTCAAGCAGCATGCGTGCGAGTTCGCGTCGAGTTCGCCGGACGGCACGTTCGTCACCGTCCACACGTGTGATCGCATCCAGCAAAACGGATGCGAAGCTGGATTTTTCTAAGGCCACGAGCGCATCAACGGCTTCACCACGAAGTTGTGGCGACATGCCCACGCGTGCCAGAATTGCCGAGTAGACCGGGATGTATTTGGCGTCGTCCGTCTTTCGCGGCACCATCAACAACCGGGTGTTGTCGAGTCGCTTCAGTTGGTACTCGACAATGCGTGGGCTTTTGTCCAAGAACACCGTCGGCGGCGCGGGCGTCGATGTCGGCGCGTGTTGGTGATCATCGGCGAAACAAACGGTCGTGCACGATGCGACGACCAACAAAGCGAAACATAAACGCATGGTTTACCCGAGTCGTGAAGTATCTGTTGATGGGACGCGAACGGCGACTGTGGTTACAGTCGCCCATTTTCTAAGTCACCTACTGTTCAAGTCGACGCATCGTTTCGTCAAGCGTGTACTGCAAGTAGTCGTCCATGTCGGATTCTAAGACGCCGAGTGCTAACTCTACGGCTGAATCGCCGGAAAGGAAACTGACGGCACGAACGCCCTCCAAACGCACGGTCGGATTCTCGTCGCCGATGCACTTTTCAAGGAGCGTGAGATGGTTGGGCACGCGATCCAACCAAAATGAAAGAACCCGCGTCGCTGCTGCTCGGGCACGGTGATCCTTTGTGGACAACATCGTTTCCAGCAGTTCGCGATTGACGACGTTGTGAGTCTGGTAAATCCACAGCGCTTCCATCATATGGTGTTCGTAGTTTTCGTCGCTCTTGTCCAACGACGTCATCCACTTTTGCAATTCATTGACGACGTCCGACGATTCACGAGCCGCGAGTTCGCGACGGGTGCGATAACGCGTGCGATCTTCTGGCATTTTCAACAGTTCAAGTAGCGCTGGAATCGGTTCACCGGCGATCTTGGCTGGCTCCAACAACGGACGCGTCTTGTGCTTGATTCGCCAGATCCGGCCGTGGCTGGTATCACGGCTTGGGTCACGCAAGTTGTGCTGCAGGTGTCCGATCAAAGCGTTGTGCCAGTCGACGATGTACAACGATCCGTCGGGCGCAATCTGGACATCGACGGGTCGGAAGTTTCCGTCGTCGCACATCAACAACGGTGGGACTTCCTTGCCAACAAACCCAGCCCCGTTTTCGACTTCACGAACTTCGTGACTGAGGACCCCGCGATCACCGATCACGTTGGTGACCAAAAAGTTGCCTTGCATTTCTGGCGGAAAGTGTCGGCTCGAAATCATCGCGCATCCCGACAACGGTCGAACCCGCTTAGGATAGAACGTTGGGAATGAGTACTTCGGGTCACCGCCGCCAAGCGACGCGACACGTCGGTGTTGGCTGCCGCCGGGGTGTTTCAGGGGATAGTCCATTCGTCCGGATATCGGCGCGGCCCAATAGCTGTTTCCTGGTGAAGCATCGCCGATGAAATTTTGACCCCAGCGATCAAACACGTGACCCCACGGGTTGGCAAAAGCAAAGTTGCTGAACACACCGATGCGTTCCGACTTGGGGTGATACGCCCAAATGCCGGCTTCGCCCAAGCGGTTGAGCCCATCGGGACTTTCGACCTGAGAAAACTTGAATGTGCCTTCTTGGAAGTACAGGTTTCCGCCGGGGCCCCATTCGAACGCCGAAATGCCGTGGTGCGAGTCGGCCGAATCAAACCCGAACAACGGGCGAGTCACGACGTCGGCCTTGTCGTCGCCGTCGGTGTCACGTGCAAGCAAAATATCCGGCTGTTCGGCGATGTAGGCACCATCGGCGGTCAATTCGAATCCCGTCGGTTGGTGTAGCCCGCCCGCAAAGGTCTTGCAAACGTCCGCCGTCCCGTCGCCGTCATTGTCTTCCAAGATCAAAATCTTGTCGTCCATTTTCGTCTTGGGTTTCCAGTGAGGATACGACGGCATGGTCGCAACCCACAAACGACCCTTGTTGTCAAAGTTTAGCGCGACCGGGTTCGCCAAATCGGGGAACTGTTCCTCTGATGCAACCAGTTGAATCTCGAATCCGTCGGCCAGCGTGAACATTTTTTGCTGTTCGGCGGCCGGTCGATAGTCCAGCGATCCAAGTTTTCCCTTGGCCCGGTTGCGGTCGTTTGCGCCACCAACATTCGTTTTCGGGGTGATGAAGGCAAGTGTCTTGGAATCATCGGGTTGGTCGTTCACCGTTTCGCCCGCGGCCAGTTTCCAAATGCGGGCATCGCGAACCGCCGCCATTTGGTCCAAAATCGCTCGCTCTCGCTCCATCACGTCGGTGTTGTTGTATGTGCCGTCGCTGCCCGCTTTGCCACGTCCACCGTAAATCGAAAATCCGTTCACTGCGCGGTATCGATGCCACCAGTGGAAATTCTTATCGTCGATTTCACGAAGTACGTTCGGATCAACTTTCGTCGGACCACCCGGGCCGAACAATGCGGCGTCCAATAGCGGTGCAAAGGCAGCGTATCCCGCTTCATTGAGATGGCACCCATTGAACGTCAATCGATCGTTTTGGTCGGCG
Source organism: Rubripirellula tenax (assembly GCF_007860125.1). Lineage (NCBI taxonomy): Bacteria > Pseudomonadati > Planctomycetota > Planctomycetia > Pirellulales > Pirellulaceae > Rubripirellula > Rubripirellula tenax. Next base: position 853,141 of record NZ_SJPW01000002.1, on the reverse strand, counting down.
AACAATTTTTGAGTCGATGAAAACACGTCGGCGAAAGCGACGTCTTGCTTCGCAGCGACTTCCCGAATTGCTTCGGTGTACATCATCAATCGCCCGTTGTGAGCTTCACCGTCGGGCAAATTGGGATCACCCGTGTTCTCGAATGCGATCGGTGACACCAATGCAATCCGCGGCGAGCCCTTGCCATAATCCTTTGTCTTGGTCGACGCGACCAATTCAGTCAACTCTTGCGAGAACCGTTCCAGTCCAGCTTTGTCATCAAACGATTCGTTGTATCCGAAGAAGAACAGGATCACCGACGCTTTACTGTGCGCAAGGTGCGTGTCCGGATCGCCAAAGTTTTCCGAACGGATGCGTTCATTCGGCTCGTCGCCGGGAAAACACAAGTTGCGGACGGTCAAATTCAAGTCAGGAAAACGCTGGTGCAGTAGCGATTCCCATTCGTTGTGATGCTGAAGTCGTTCTCCCAACGCGTTTCCGACTAAACAGATGTGGTCACCGCTTTGTAAGTCGAGCGACGGGGCACCAAGCGTCTGAGTACCAAGCGTCTGAGTACGAGGCGTCTGGGCAGTCGCGGTCGCGGCGACGGATGAAACGACAATCGCGACGATGCTCAACCATCCCATCGCAACTGTGGCGACGGAACGAAAGTGGAGGAAATTCACGGCTGGATGGACTCCGATGGGGGGAACTGGGGTGCGACTTCGTTCGCAATGGCGAAAATCGACATTCGAAATAGAAGGATACTGCACCAGCTAAGGCGGGAGGGGGATTCGGGATAGCCAGCATGAACGCCGCAAATCCAGCGAGGCAGGTTACAGTATAGATCGATCCTGTGGGTACCTGTTCGACCCCTATTACCAGTCTAATTGCTGGTCACGAAACTGGCTCCCTTGGTTACCAAATCGCTCCACTGATGACTTCCACCATGTATTCTCGCGTTTTTAAGTATATTGCGTTTTTCTCCGTACTCGCCTTCGGAAGCGTGTCGATTGTTTGGGGCGGCGATTCTGATGCCATCCAAATTCACGATCACCAGCGGATCGCCCTGGTCGGCAATTCGACCGCCGAGCGTATGAGTCTGTTCGGCAATTTTGAAACGCGATTCCAATTGCGTTTTGCCGACAAGAAAGTCCAGTTCCGGAACTTTGGATGGCCTGCCGACGAAGTCGGAATCCAGCAGCGGCCCGGCAACTATACCGAGATCGATGATCCCTTTTTGGTCTTCGCCCCGGACCTGCTGATTTGTTTCTTCGGATTTAACGAGTCGTTCTCGGGCGCAAGCGACACAGACATGAATCGCTTCGTCGCCGACTACGAAGCCTACCTGGCAAAGGAATCGGATCGATTGGCAGGCGTTGGTAGCCAGCCGCGTTTCGTTCTGGTTTCACCCATCGCATTTGAAAACACGGGGAACCGATTGCAACCCGACGGGCGGGCTGAAAATGATCGTCTTGGTCGATACACATTGGCGATCAAAGATCTGGCCGACGCGAAAGGGTTACCGTTTGTTGATCTGTTCACGCCGACGATGGACCGATTCGACGAACAGCCTGGGGCTCAATACACGATCAACGGCGTTCACTTGAACGAGCAAGGAGACGCCTTGGTCGGCAGTTTGTTGGATGCATCGCTGTTCGGTGAATCGGCATCGACGATCGACACCAGACGTTTCAATCAAGTGAAAGAAATCGTCAACGAAAAGTCCTGGTTGCACCTGCAAGACTATCGCATGCTCAATGGATGGTACGTCTATGGCGGTCGTCGGACGTGGGACACCGAAACCTTTCCGGGCGAGTATCAGAAGATTCGCAAAATGGTCGCCGTTCGCGATGCCTACCTTTGGGATTTGGCCGCCGGACGTTCGGTTCCGTCGGTGCCCGATGATTCGGCTACCGGCGAGGTCTTCATTCCCGAAACGATGTTCGGGACGCGTGACGAAGGGTTCCGGGCGATGCGCGAGCCGAAAACACTTGAGTATCCGACGCCGGAACAATCGATCGCTCAAATGAAAGTTCCCGACGGGTTCAAGGTGGAAATGTTTGCATCTGAACGCGAGTTTCCGGAATTGGCCAACCCGACGCAAATCGCTTTCGATTCGAAGGGCAGGTTGTGGGTTTCCTGCATGGTCAACTATCCCCAATGGTTGCCCGGAAAGTCGCGACCGAACGACCGCTTATTGATATTGGAAGACACCGATGGCGATGGGAAAGCGGATGTCTGCAAAACGTTTTACGACAAACTGATCTGCCCGACGGGTTTCGAGTTTTACAAAGACGGCGTCATCGTTGTTGATGAGCCCAGCCTGTTGTTCATTCGCGATACCGATGGCGATGACAAAGCCGACGAGGTCACTCGCATTCTTGACGGCATTGGTACCGACGACACACACCACGCGATGGGCGCCTGGGAATACTCGCCGGGCGGTTTGCTGCACATGCTCGAAGGCATTGCCATGTCGACTGGGCTGGAAACCCCATGGGGGCCGCACCGTTACAACGGCGCATCGGGCAGCTATGTGTGGGACTTGGAAAGTTTGAAGCTGCGTCACTTTCGCACACCTGGGCACTACAACCCGTGGTGCTTGGTGTTTGACAAAGAAGGCAATGGAGTGATCGGGGACGGAACCAATGCGAACCAGCACTGGACCAACCCGTTGTCGGGCGGCGAAGTGCAAACACGCAGCAGCATCGACGCCATTTTTGACAACGAGGGAATTCGTCCTGCCGCGGGCAACGAGTTCCTTACGACTCGGCAATTTCCGGACGAATATCATCGCCAACTGATCTACGCCTGCGTCATCAACTTGCACGGCATGCCCAGTTTCGAAGTCACCGACGACGCCGACACCTGCGGGTTGACGGGCAAACGGGTCGCCAATTTGATCGAATCCGACGATATGTTCTTTCGCCCGGTCGACCCCAAAATTGGCCCCGACGGCGCACTTTGGTTTGGCGATTGGTGCAACGCCCTGATCGGCCACATGCAGTACTCGCAACGTGACCCCAACCGCGACCACGAGCACGGTCGAATCTATCGCCTTGTCAACACCACTTTGCCATTGGTCACGAAAGTGACTCAGGCCGACGCGTCCATCGAACAGCTGTTGGAACAGCTGACTGCGTACGAAACACGCACTCGCTATCGAGCCCGACGGGAATTGGTTGCCCGCGATGAAGACGCCGTGGCTACCGCCGTCAAAACATGGGCAGCCGCCAGCGATGATCCCGAAGTCTGGCGAGAGGCTTTGTGGGTTCAAGAATCAATGCACCGCGTCGACGGCGAACTTGTCTCTCGAATCATGACCGATGCCGATTCCAAGGCGCGCGCCGCCGCCGTTCACGTCGTCGGTAACCAATGGGAATGGATGGACGATCCGAACCCATTTTTGTGGCAAGGTGTGACCGATGCCGATGCGAGAGTTCGGATGGAAGCCGTTCGCGGTGCTAGCCTGCAGCCAACGCCCGAAGCTGTGAAGATTGCGTTGAAAGCGACTCGCAAACCCATGGACAAGTGGATCGAGTACGTTTTGTCGGACGCGCTGCAAACGCTTCAACCGGTTTGGGAATCTGCCGACGGGGAAGCTCTCGTCGCCAGTTTGCCTGCCGAAGGCCAAGCTTACTTGAAGGACTTCATCATCACGCGAGGCCCCGGCGCCGACATTCATAAACCGCTTAAAGTGATGGTCAACGTCGACGCGAAACAGGCCGACAAAGAACAGGCATTGCTCGAAGTCGTTGCGTCGTCGGGTGGTGACGCAGCCAACGGAAAAATTGTCTTCAATCGTGTCTGTGCGGCGTGTCACCAGCACGGCGAACTGGGCAAAAAGTTTGGACCGAACCTGTCCGACGTCGGTGACCGGATGACAAAGCACGAGATCATTCGCTCGATCGTGTGGCCCAACGACACGATCGCGAAGGGTTACGAAACGATTTTGATTCTCGACTACGACGGCAACACCACCAACGGATTTGTCTTGGCCGAAGACGACGAAGAGATCACTCTTGGCATTGCCGATGGCAAAACGAAGACCGTTGCGAAAGACGATATCGAAATTCGCAAAGAAATGAAGGCCAGCAGTATGCCCGAAGGCTTGACCGAAACGATCGCGCCGAAAGAGTTTATGGACCTTGTCGCGTTCCTGTCGGGCGGGTGGATCGCGACAAACCCAAACTTAGACTTCAATTTACAAGAATATGAAGGGATGGGGGAAGTGTCGCGCCAAACCCACGTCAAGCTAGACGACGGATTCCCGATCGAAATGAACGACGAAGCGCAGCACTTGCTAAGCCATGAAGGACTTCGCAAAAACACGTATGCCTTTCACTCGGCGAATCAATCCAGTGAATCGACCGATGTGATCATCCGATTTAATGATCCGACGATCGTGCGTTTCGTCAAAATCTTCAATCGTCGTGACGCTCAATTTCACGACCGAGCCAAGGGACTGGCAATGTGGACCAGCAACGACGGCAAAGAATGGAAGCAAGTCTGGATGAGCGAAGAGGCCTATCCCGATTGGTCGTTCGGTTTACCCGGTGACCAGCCCATCAAGTACGCCAAGTTCGCATTGACCCGGCCGGGGATCTTTCACCTGGACCGAGTCACGTTCTACGGTGACGTCATCCTAGGTGGCGACGTCGACTCGATTGACAACCGTTAGGCCGGCCGCAACGGCCCGGACGGCCTCTTGGGCAAGCTGCTTGTGGTAGAAGCTGCGAACGCGGCCACTGAGCTGCAGTATGTTTGCGCTGCGATCAACTCGCAATGTTCGCAGCTCGCGAACCGAGTTGTTGGCTAAGACTGCCACCGCGGCATCCATCGCATCGTGTTGTGCAGTTTTGATCATTTTTCGGTGTCCGTTATCCCTAGGAAGTGCCCCACCGAAATATGCCATACGAATTTCGGATTGCCTATCCGAATCTCGCATGAATGTTTCGAACATTTCCGACTTCGACCACTTTTTCCCCTGACCCTGATAACCGATACCGGCACCGCGACTTGAATTGGTACCTGTATTTCCCTCAAGGTCCCTATCTTCTCGTTTTGGCCCCCCCGGCTCAGCAATGGTGCTGTTGCTCGACGGATGGAGGCGGGTTGTAGCGGTTGTGATGGTGCAGACCCTGCCGATTGGCCGCCTTAAAGCGAAGTCGAACACTCTGGCAGCGATTCGATTTGACAGCTCCCCAACACGGCCTAAACACCATTGTGGATTCGATTCGACAACAGACAAAACAACGAGCGATGGGCTATGTGGCTTGATTTGATAATTGCGATGAGCTGTGGTGGTGCGGGACTGACTTGCGGTTGGGTAATGCATGCGACCAGACACCTTCCCATCGATCCCATCAATGGTGACTCGGGCGATTCATCGACAACAACATTGACGACGACGCAGGTCGAAGAAGTCGAGACACGTCGCGAGCAGATCAGTGAAGTGGCCGACCAATTGCGTGCCTACGCTCGCACCATGGCCGCCGATGTCGATGCACACCAAACGACGGTTCAAGCGGTAAACAGCCAATTGACGTCCGACCAAACCGATTCACCAGAAGCCGTTTTCCGAGCGATCACACAATTGATCGAGGCGAACGAGTTGATGCAGTCACAGCTGCACAGCGCACAAGATCGCATTCATGAACAAGCGATGCAAATCGAGTCCGCCGAACGGCGCGCCGAAACGGACGCACTGACTCGCGTTCCCAACCGTGGTGCTTTCGACAAACATTTGGCCAGCCAACACGCGAAAGGCCATGCAAACGCGGGGACACTGGCCCTGTTGGACGTGGACCACTTTAAGAAGTTCAATGACGTGTACGGTCACCGCGCCGGTGACGAAGTGCTGCGTGTCGTCGCAGGAATTCTGCATTCACGACTCGATAAGTACGGAATCGTGGCACGTTTTGGTGGCGAAGAATTCGCCGCCGTCTTGGACGGTTGCCCTGTCGATCGTGCAAAAGAGTTGGTCGACGCGGCTCGTGTCGCGATCGGCGAACGAGAGATCGTTTTTGAAGAAAAGCGACTTCGAGTAACCGTTTCCGCGGGTGTCGCCCAATTGTCGGCCGGTGAAGCCGCCGAGGGCTGGCTACAACGTGCCGATGACGGGTTGTACCGATCCAAAGAAGCCGGACGCGATTGCGGGCACTGGATGGATGGAACAACGCCAATCAAAATCACACCGGCGAAATCCACAGCTTCAAACGAAAAATCGGATTCGGCATCCGACGCAGCCGCCACGGGGACCGCTGTAACGGCGATCGAAGCCGCCAAACCAAAAGCAAAGACGTTTGCGAATCTTCCTGGTCGCAGTGAGCTCAACGAAAATTTCAGCGAAGTCCGAGATCGGACTCAGTCGACGGTTTCGATGTTCGTCATGGCGATTCGTTGCAACACGGAATCAACAGCCAACAACATGCGATCGTTGATGCAGATCATTCGTGCGACGCTGCGAAGTGTTGATCGACTGGGCTGCGATGATGAATCAACCTTCCTGGTTTTCATGCCAAGTGTGGACGAAGAAACCGCACAAAATCGAAGTGTCCAGATCTGCCGTTCGGCGTCGGCCATTGGCATCGGCAAATCCGAACTCGCAATGAATCCGATTTCCATCGGTGTTTCGCAAGTGCGAGCGAGTGAAGAGTTCGATGATGTGGTCGATCGTTGCGTTGCTTTGGCAATTGAGGCAAAAGAGGAAGGCAGCGAGCCGACTCGTCTCGATACCGCCGGTCAGTTGGCGTTGTAAATCACGGCGTTTTTTTCCAGTGGAATGGTTTGCCGACGAAAATTCTGGGACCGACACAAATCTGCCTTGACCTCGACAAACACCTGCCTCTATCTTTCCGGACATGTTGAGGGCAAGGAAACGAACTCGCCAACATTTTGGCACCTCGATTCAGACGCGGTCCTGCACTGGCAATTACTTTTTCATGATTGCTGCGGACTCACAGTTTTAGCCATCACACGGAAGTGGTGGATGATTCGGTGGCGTGAAACGTCTCGTTGTGACATGTTCGTCGACGTTGATGGCAAGGATGCTGGTAACGCGAACGAACTCCAATCCACCGGCTCCCGGAATCGAAGCGCGTTGTCCTCCGCCCCCCTAGGATCACGTTCTTTCCGGGAGCTTTTTTTATGCGCCGACAGAATCTTCGTCAGCCAATATGCCGTGACGATTGGAAGCACGGCGTTAGATATCAGGAATTGTGGTCACCGTGACCTAACACCAAATCCCTTTCCAACCTCATCCGCCCGACAAGCGTTTGGGGACGGGGAATTCGAGCGTGAACTTGGTGCCGCGTTCGACTTCGCTTTGGACGCTGATGCGGCCTCCGTGCGCTTCGATGATCTTGCGGGCGGTCGGCAAGCCCAAGCCGC